>CAZPRG010000064.1:0-12720 GCA_964588675.1 uncultured Ignavibacteria bacterium | reverse complement strand
ACGTGGGCAAGGCTCTGGGCTTCTCCTTGGAGCAGGTGGACGGATTGGCCAAGCTGCTGGATCACTATTCGGATGCTGAAGAAATCATCGAAAGGGTGAAGGAATCGGAGCTTAAGGCAGACAGCCAGAGGGTGAGATTCTTAACCGAGCTTTGCAGACAGATCGAGCGCTTCCCCAGGCATCTGGGCATTCACAACGGCGGCATGGTGATCACCAAAAGGCCGCTCTCCCAACTCGTCCCCATCGAAAACGCCACCATGCCGGATAGAACCGTGATCCAATGGGATAAAGACGATGCCGCAGACGTGGGGCTGGTCAAAATCGACCTTCTGGGTTTGGGCATGCTCTCTTTGATCGATTATGCCATCAAGCTGGTCAAAGAACATAAGGGAATCGAGATCGACCTGGCACATTTGGATTATACCGATCCCAAAGTCTACGATTTGCTCTCTACTGCCGACACCGTCGGAATTTTCCAGGTGGAATCCAGGGCGCAGATGAATACGCTCCCCCGCATGCAGCCCAGATGCTTCTATGATCTGGTCATCGAAGTGGCTCTGATCCGTCCGGGACCCATCCAGGGGGAGATGGTGCATCCATACTTGAGAAGAAGAAAAGGAGAAGAACAGGTAACTTATCCCCATCCCTGTCTGGAGCCGATTTTGAAGAGGACCTTGGGCGTCCCTCTGTTTCAGGAGCAGGGGATGAGAGTAGCCATGGAGGCGTCGGGATTCTCCGCTTCCCAGGCGGATGAACTGAGAAGAGCCATGGGGCATAAAAGATCAAAGGAGAGAATGGAGAAGCTGAGCGAGAGTCTGATTCACGGCATGGTCAAAAACGGAATCGATCTGGCATCGGCATCCAGAATCTACAAGCAACTGGCAGCCTTTGCCGATTTCGGCTTCGCGGAATCACATGCCGCCTCATTTGCGCTTCTGGTCTATGTATCTTCGTTCTTCAAGACCTATTATCCTTCCGAATTCTATTGCGCTCTTCTGAATGCCCAGCCTTTGGGATTCTATAATCCTTCCACTATAGTGGAGGATGCAAAGAGGCATGGGGTAGAGACTCTGAACGTGGATGTGACCAAAAGCAAATGGGACTGCACCATCGAGCAAGAGAAGGTCAGGCTGGGATTTCGGTATGTCCGGGAGATGGGGCCGTCTGTAGAGGAGAAGATCGGAAAGGCGCAAATTGGGAAGCCATTTGCATCCCTGGAGGATTTCGTCTTTCGCACCGATCTTCCCCGGCTGGCTTTGGAGCAGTTGGCAATGGTGGGCGCTTTCTCCTGCTTTGGCTTGGACCGAAGAGAAGCGGTTTGGAAGGTGCAGGGATTGGCAGGCAAGAGCGCAGAGGAATTCTCTTTGAGAAACAGACACACAGCCAAAGTCGGCTTGCCTTCCATGACTTCTTCCGACTTTCTGGTTGCAGACTATGATGGGCTGGGTCTTTCACCAACCACCCATCCTATGATCTTTTTGCGGAACCATCTGGACAAGTTACACGTGAAACGAGCCTGCGAGCTGAAAGATGCCAAAAACGAAAGAGAAATCAAAGTTGCGGGCTTGGTCATAATCCGTCAGAGGCCGGGAACCGCCAAGGGATTTGTCTTCTTGACCCTGGAAGATGAAACCGGCCTGATCAACGTGGTGGTTAGGCCCAATCTGGTGAAGAATAGCAGAAAGGCGATCGTCACCTCATCCATTCTTCTGGTCAAAGGAAAATTGGAAAAGCACGAGGGAGTAATCAACGTGATGGGAAAGGAGTTCACGCCATTGGAGTTTCCGCAAAACGGCGTGAGGTTCGAATCGAGGGATTTCAGATAGTAGATGTTTGGTCGGAGTGCATCGGCTTGTCGCAGCGAGCGTGCGGTTCAGGGCAGGACGTGATACCACTTTGTCCTTCTCATTCGTACCTCAGCGATTTCACCGGATTGGCCAGGGCGGGCCTCAGGACCTGATAGGTCACCGTAATCATCGCAATGGTAAGCGCCGCAGCCGCGGCCAGGATGAAAACGGCGGCGCTTATGCTGGTCCTATAGGAGAAGTTCTCCATCCAGCGATTCATCACCAGGTAGGCGATGGGGGCGGCGATTAGACTTGCGACGACCACCAACAAGGCGAATTCTCTCAAAAAGAGCGTCAGTATATTCGACACCGTGGCGCCCACCACCTTTCGGATTCCTATTTCCTTCTTTCGTCTGGCCACCGCCAGGGAAGCCACTCCGAAAAGCCCCAGGCAGGCCACCAGAAGCGAAAAGGCGGAAGCATACCTGACGATATGTTCCCATCGCTTTTCGGCGGCATACTGTTGGGCCACCTGATCGTCCAGAAAGGCGTAGGAGAGCGGGAGCCCATCGGCGGTTTCCTTCCAGGTCTTCTCCAGCAGGGCTATTGTACCCGTCATATCCCGGGATTTGATTCGAACCGCTATCTCCCCTATGCTGGTTAACCAGCCGGTGCCGTGGAGATTCAAAACCAGAGGCTCGATTTGTCGGTGAACGGGGTAGAAGTTGAAATCTTCGACGATCCCAATCACTCTTTTGTCTTTGAACCCGAATGGAAGCTGGCGGCCCAGAGCATCCTCCCAGCCGAACGCCTGCACTGCGGCTTGATTGACCAAAACCGAGCCGGAGACATCGGAAGGAAACTCCCGCGAGAAGTCCCGTCCTTCGACCAAGTTGATGTTCAGGGTCGACAGGTAGTCGTAATCAACGAAGTTGGTATAATAGAAAGGTTGGTTATCCGATTCGTCGCTCCCCGGAGACCGGTTTATGTCTTCGCCGAAGTTGACGCACAACCCCGGACCCTCGCCGGTGTATAAGCGCAACCAGTAACTTCCCAGAGGATAAGAATAGCCGGTGACGCCGAGAATCTCAGGACTACCGGAGAGCTGACTGCGAAATCTGTCCAATAGGGTCGCCGATCTCTCTCCGGTGGCGTCCACGGGAATGGTCACCACCCCCTGCCGATCATAGCCTAAATCGCGTCCTGAGATGAAACTCATCTGCTTCGACATGGTCAACGTGGCGATTATCAGGAAAACCGAGACCACGAATTGAATCGCAACCAAGACCCGGACCAGCCCGTTTTTGCTGCCGACCCTGGTGCTGCCCTTCAGGGATACCGCCGCCGGAAATTTCGACTGATAGACGGCCGGATAGGCTCCGGCAATGGCGCCGCTTAGGACCACCAAAAGCGATAGCGCGGGAAGCAGAATCCAGTTGGACCATAAATCCAAGGCCAGCTTTTTTTGGGAGAGCTCACAGAAGACCGGGAGCATCAACTCCGCCAAAACCACGGCCAGCAGCATGGCTCCCAAGCTTATCAGCAGGGATTCGGTCCAGAATTGTTTCATCAACTCACGTCGATCCGCGCCGACTGCCTTCCTGATTCCCACCTCGCGGACCCTGCCGGCTGCGCGCCCCAGGGTCAGGGTGGTGAAATTGATGCAGGCTAAAAGCAGGATGGCCAGCGCAATTCCGGAGAGAATGTAGGAATACATAGGATCGCTGGCCGGCCCCTCCACCCCTTCATAGGCCGGGTTCAGGTGAATGTCGGTCAAGGGCTGGAGCCGATGGGACAATTTATCGTCGTTGCTGAACCGAACGCCCGCGGTCAGTTGGGCGATGTGACGGGTCAACTTGGCAAGGAATGCCTCCACGTCGGTTCCCGGCTTAAACTGGACGAAAGTCTGCGGGCTGCTGTTGTCCCAGTCGTCCAGTATCCCTTCCGGGTAGATGCGCTTGGTCTGCTCAAAGGAGATCAGAAAATCGAAATCGATACTCGAATTGTCTGGCGGGGGTTGGGTCACGCCGGCAACTGTGAATTCCGCAGTCGTCTCATCCAGTTGCACCGTCATTCGTTGGCCTATGGGATCGGCGTCCCCGAAGTACTTCCTTGCCATCTCGGTAGTGATCACCACGGAAGACGGATCGGAGAGAACCTTGTCGCTACCCCCACCAAGCACGGGGAAGGTAAACATCTCCAAGAAAGCCGGATCCACAAATTGCAATGTTTCGCTAAAGGATTTATCCTCGACCTGGACAACTTGCTGTGAGCCCACGATCCGAACCGACCGAAGCACCTCCGGAAAATCGCTTTCCAGAACCGGACCCAAAAGCGCGCAGGTGCCCGGTTCTGCGCCCACCGTGCCGTCCGGCGACGTGCGCACCTGGATCACCCGATAGATGTCACCCGCATTGACGTGAAATCTGTCGTAAGATAGTTCGCTTTGAACATAGAGGAAGATCAGGACGCAACAGGCGATGCCCGTGGCCAACCCCACCGCGCTGATTATGGCGTACAACTTCGAGCGAATCAGGTTTCTGTAAGCAACCTTGAGGTAGTTTGCGAACATGATCAACTTCCAGTCTTCTTATTCATATCTGAGCGAATCCACCGGATTGGCCAGGGCAGCTCTTATAGACTGGTAACTCACCGTGGCCAAAGCGATGATAAGAACCACCAAGCCGGAGAGCAGGAATATGGTCAGGGTGATCTGGGTGCGATAGGCGAAGGTGTCCAGCCACTTGCTTATGGCCAGGTAGGCTACGGGGAAGGCTACGGCGCCGGCGATCACCATCAGTATCACGATCTCTTTGGACAGGAGACGAACTATGTTCACCACCGAGGCACCCAACGTTTTTCTGATGCCTATCTCCTTGGTGCGCCGCTCGGCGCTGAAAGCCGAAAGCCCAAAAAGACCCAAACAGGCCACGAAGACCGTCAGAAGCGAAAAGGTGGAAAACAGCATGCCCAGTCGTCTATCGTTCTCGTAGTTCTCGCTCATCACGTCCTCCAAAAAGGAATACTCGAAGGGCACCTCGGGCACGATGCGGTTCCAGATCTTCTCGGTCTGTGCTATGGTCGCGGAGCTGAAGTCAGCTCGTAGCTTTGCCGCAATCACTCGTCTCTTTTCTGTGGCCGCAAACAGCGCCATGGGCATGATCTGGTCATGAAAGGGAAGTGCGTGGAAATCCCTCACCACGCCCACCACCTGGTATGCTTTGTCACCCTGATAGAACTTGAACCCGATGGGCTGGTCCATGTGAAACTCCTCCACCGCGGTCTGGTTGACCAGAATCGATCTGCCGGCATCGGCCGAAGACTGGCTGGAGAAGTTCCTGCCTTTCACCAGCTGGATCCCAAAGGTCGAGAGATAATCCGCATCGACCCGCATGCCGTGCAGGAAGGTGGCCTCCTCATCCAGTTTGTCCTGAGGGCGGAGACCGTACAGGTTGTGTCTGGGCTCGCCCGGGGCGCAGTCGGTGACGGTCACCGATGAGGCCAGGCCGCTTCTCAGGATCTCCTCTTTTATCAGGTCCTGTTTCTCCGCCGAGACTCCTTCCTCTGCGTTTATCAGCATAACGTCCCGGTTATCAAATCCCAGATCGGATGTCAGCGCATAATTGATCTGCTGGTAGACGGCGAAGGTCACACACAAGAGCGCAATGGCGATCACGAACTGAAAGGCGACCAAGACTCTTCTCAGGAGGGACCTGGTGCCTAAGATCTCTCCCCTCAGTATGAAGGAGGGCTGATATCCGGCCAGGACGAACGCCGGGTAGCTTCCGGAAAGCACCCCCACGGCAATGATCATAACCAACATGGCCAGAAGCAGCACCGGATCACCCAGGATGTTGATCTCCAGCCGATGCTTTACGAAGGCTTCCATGTGCGGCCGGGCCATCTCAAAGAGCGCTATGCCGAATACCATGGCTGCCACGGTCAGCAGGATCGATTCGCTTAAGAATTGCTTGACCAGCTGGGACCTGAGGGCGCCCAGTACCTTTCTCACCCCTACCTCCCGGAGACGGTGAGAAACACGGGCCGTGGATAGGTTTATGAAGTTGACACAGGCAATCAGCAAAATCAGGAAGGCCACACAGCCGAAGACGTAAATGTAGACCGGATCCCCGCTGGGAGACAGCTCGTAGCTCAAGTTCGAGTGCAGATAGATGTGCTTCAGAGGTTGAAGCTCTAGAATATAATTCTTTGATTTATCCTCGCCCAGGTTTTGTTTCAGAAGCGCCGGGATCTTCTGTTCGACTTCTGCCGGATCGGCACCTTCACGCAAAAGCACGTAAGTATAGTCCTGAAAAAGCTCGGTCCAGGATTGGGTATCCATACCGATCTTGTCCAGAGTCGAGTAGGAGACGACGAAATCGGTTCTCAACTGGGTATTGGCCGGAATTTTCCTGAAAACTCCGGTCACCTGTAAGTCAAACTGATCCTTGGCCCGGATCGTCTTCCCCAAGGCGCTCTGATCGCCGAAGTGCAGTTTGGCCAACTCCTCCGATATGACTACAGAGAAAGGCGCCTCCAAAGCCGTCTGGGGATTGCCCTCCTTCAAGGGCAGGGTGAATATATTCAAAAGTTCCGGCTCGGCTGCCAGCCCCTCCTTCTCCTCGGAGATGCCGTCATCGGTGAACTTTATAGGCACCGTCCATAACCGCCTGATCCTCACCACCCGTTCAATTTCAGGAAAAGCATCTTTGACAGCCGGACCGACCGCCGGCATTATGCTGGCCATGGATACCTGAGTATTTCCCAGACTATACAGGCCGTCGATTCTGTATATGCGCTCCTTGTTTCGGTGGCAACTCTCGAAACTCAGCTCATTATTCACATACCCGATGATGAGCAGACATCCGGCCAGCCCGATGGCCAAACCCAGGATATTTACTCCGGTATATAGCTTCTGCCTAATCAGATTTCGTATGGCCGATTTGACGTAATTGCCAAACACGTTTCACCTCCTTTTCACCGGCAGCTTATCCCTTCTATCGCACCGGCGAGAGGATCTGCAGACAAAGGAGACTCCTTTGAAGCCGCGTCTCTATACATGGAACTTTTCCCGGATATTCTCCGTCACGATGTGCCCGTCGAAGAGATTAATGGTCCGCCGACCATACTCCGCGTAGGCAGGTGAGTGAGTCACCATCACTATGGTGGTGCCGGCTTCATTCAGCGAGCTTAGAAGACTCATCACCTCGTCGCCGTGTTTGGAATCCAAATTTCCCGTGGGCTCGTCGGCCAGAATCAGCTTCGGCCCGGCCACCACCGCCCGCGCCACCGCCACCCTCTGCTGCTGCCCGCCGGAAAGCTGCTGGGGGAAGTGATTTCGGCGGGCCATGATCTGCATCTGTTCCAGAACCTGCTCCACCCGCTTCTTCCTCTGAGAGGCCGACACGCCCAGGTAGAGCAGGGGCAGCTCCACGTTCTCGAAGACCGTCAGCTCGTCGATCAGGTTGAAGCTCTGAAACACGAAGCCGATGCTTCCCTTTCGCAGGCCGGCCCTCTTTCTCTCGGAGTACTTGGAAACCTCGGTTCCCAGAAGGAAATATTCCCCCTGGCTGGGATTGTCCAGAAGTCCCAGAAGATTCAACAGGGTGGACTTGCCGCAGCCGGACGGTCCCATGATGGCCACGAACTCCCCCTCCTTGATCTCCAGGTTGATGTTCTCCAGGGCGGTGGTCTCCACCTCTTCGGTGGTGTAGATCTTCTTCAGGTTGACGATTCGAATCATGAATTGCTCCTTTACCTGTCTTTGAAGGTAAGCCTGTCGAAATCTCCGAAATTGTCATAGGACGAGGTGATGACCTTCTCCCCCGGTTCCAGGCCATCCAGCACCTCGTACACCTGGGTGTTGTATCTTCCCAGCCTGATCTTTCGCTTGGTGGCGAACTTCCCCGACTGGTCCAGCACGTATGCCCAGTTTCCTCCGGTGTCGTTGTAGAAACCTCCTCTGGCCAACATCACCGCCTGGGAGAGTTCTCCCAGGGCCAGCCGGATCTGAACCGTCTGTCCCCGCCGCATGCCCTCCGGCTCCTCTCCGGAGAACTCCAGGTCTACCCGAAACCTTCCGTCCTTCACCTCGGGATACACCTTGGAGCTTGTCACCTGATAGGTCTGTCCGGCGATCCGGACTTCGCCCGTCTGGCCGGCGCTGATGCGGGAGATGTAGTACTCGTCGATGTCCGCGTTGATCTTAAAACCCTCCAGCACGTCGATCTGTCCCAAACGAGTTCCCGCAGCCTTAAGCTGACCCACCTCCGCATCCAGCGAGGTCAGATGTCCGGCAATGGGGGCCTTCACCACCAGGTTCTCCAGCTTCTGTTTGATGATCTCCATGTTGGCCTGCATGCGGGAAATGGAAGCCTCCAGCTGCTTGATTTGTATGGCCCTGAGGGTGGAATCCTGCCTCTGGGTCTCCACCGTCAGCTCTCTTTTGTTGATCCAGTAATCGTGCTCTTCCTTTGCCTGCTCGAACTCATTCTCCGATATCAGACCCTTTTCCTTTAGTTTTACGCATTGCTGGTATTCGCGTTTCGATTCGCCGATCTGCCGGTCGATCTCCAGCAGGTCGCCCCGCAGCATGAGGGTGTTTTGCTCCATCAGCAGCCTGGTATTGCGCAGGTTGTTCATTTGCTCGAAGAGCTGGGCCTCCCGGTACATGATGTCCAGGTGCAAATCGGTGTTGTCCAATTGAAGAATGCTGTCGCCGGCATTGACGAAGCTTCCCTCCTCCAGGAACACCTGGGTGACGGTTCCCCCCTGGGTGGCGTCCAGATAGAAGGTCTTGATGGGGACTATGGTCCCGCTGACGGCGATGAACTCCTGAAACTCGCCCGAGACCACCTCGGAGACGGTCAGCTTGCTGGCTTCCAACCTAAGGGTGGAGCTGCCGCCCACGCTCAGCAGTGCATAGATCAACACAAATGACAGAACCGCCCCCCCACCCACCCAGGCGATTCTCTTGGGAGTCCATCTTCTCTTTTGAATGATACGATCCACTGTGCACCCTCAATTCGAACAAGTTTGGGTCGAGTATTTTGATTTCCATGGAGATGCTGACGTTGCTCCACTCTATCCACAAGGTCCAGCTGCCGGCAAGCGCAAACAGCGAGTAAAGCATTACCAGAAGCACCAGCACGGCTCCGCACAAGCAAGCAGCCGTTTCCCGTGCAGGTTCTTTCTTCGGCACACCCGGACTCATGTTCGGTCCTCGACTGACCAAGGTTGGGCCAGGAGGTAACGTCCCTGGCCTTTGCTTTGATTCACGGTTAAAGATTTAGCAAACAAGATGCCGAGATCGGTAAGTGCTTGCCATTCAGTAAACTAACGAGAGCGGGACAGCAAGAAAGTATCCGCTTGTGAAACAATTGCTGTCCGATTCCGTACACTATAGTCAGAGAGCGGCTTCATCCGCGTGGTCTGATTGCAGGAGGAAAAGGGTCCTTTTGGACATGCTGGGTGTCGATGTTTGTATGACCACATAAAGGAAAGGCCGGAGATGCCCAATCACAAATCGGGCAGGGTGTTGATCGTCGATGACGACGAAGACGTGTTGCGCGCGGCCCGGCTGCTGCTGAAACATCATCTGTCGGTGGTTGACACGGAGAAGGACCCCCGGAAGATTCCCTCGCTTCTGGCCCAGGAAAATTACGATGTGGCTCTTCTGGACATGAACTTCACCCGGGACGTCTCCAGCGGGCAGGAGGGATTCCACTGGCTGGACAGAATCCTGGAGCTCGATCCTCTGGCGGTGGTTATCCTCATCACCGCATACGGCGACGTGGAGATGGCGGTGCAGGCCATCAAGGCGGGAGCCACCGACTTCGTGCAGAAGCCCTGGCAGAATGAGAAGCTCTTAGCCACCGTTCTGGCGGGGATAAGGCTGCGTCGGTCCAGAGTGGGCATGGCCAAGTTCGAGTCCAGGGAAAGACAGCTGGCGGCCGACATCGACCAGAGATTCCATACCTTCATCGGAGAGTCCCCGGCCATGCAGGAGGTTTTCGCCGCCATCAGGAAGGTGGCCGGAACCGACGCCAACGTGCTCATCCTGGGCGAAAACGGCACGGGAAAGGAGCTGGTGGCCCGGGAGATTCACCGTCAATCCACCAGATCCGGCGAGGCCTTCATCGCCGTGGACATGGGGGCCATAGCCGAGACCTTGTTCGAGAGCGAGCTTTTCGGCCACACCAAGGGAGCCTTCACCGACGCCAAGGAAGACCGGGCCGGAAGATTCGAGATGGCCTCGGGAGGCACGCTGTTTTTAGACGAGATAGCCAATCTGCGCCCCGGGCTTCAGGCCAAGCTTCTGGCATCGCTGCAGAATCGAAAAGTCACCCGGGTGGGATCGAACTCACCCATTCCCATCGACATTCGTCTGATCTGCGCCACCAACATGCCCATCTACGAGATGGTGGCGGAGAATCGCTTCCGGGAAGATCTTCTCTATCGAATCAACACCGTGGAGATCAAGCTGCCGCCTTTAAGGGAACGCCTTGAGGACATCCCCCTTCTGGTGGAGCACTTTTTGGGCATGTACTGCAAGAAATACGGAAAGGAAAAAAAGACCATTCGGACCTCCACTTTAAGGAGGCTGGAAAAGCACAACTGGCCGGGAAACGTCCGCGAGTTGAGGCACGCGCTGGAGCGGGCGGTGATCATGACCGACTCGGATACCCTTCAGCCCGAGGATTTCTTCCTGCGGGAATCCAAAGCCGGGCGTGACGGCCTGACCGTGGACACCTACAATCTGGGCGACGTGGAGGAGAAGGTCATCCGCATGGTGCTGTCCAGGCACGGGGGCAATGTATCCCAGGCCGCCAGGGAGCTGGGGTTGACCAGAACCTCGCTTTACCGAAGAATGCAGAAATATGGGCTATAGATCCTTTCGCATAATCTGCACGCTGAGAATCCTGCTTTTGGCCGCGACCGTTCTGCTTTTAGTCTACCTTCTCTCTGAAACCTCCCTGTTCGCTACCAGCTTGATCGTGGCAGCGGCCATCGTAGCCCAGATCGTCTCGCTTATCCATTACGTGGAGAAGACCAACCGAGACTTGGCCCGGTTTCTTGCCTCCATAAGGTACTCCGATTTCTCACAGACCTTTTCCACCGGCCAGAGGGGTTCCGCCTTCCGGGAGCTCAACGCCGCCTTTGCCGAGGTGATCTCCGAATTCCAGCGGGCCCGTTCCGAGAAGGAGACCCAATACCGCTATCTCCAGACCGTGGTGCAGCATATCGGGCTGGGGATACTGTCTTTCGACCAAACCGGAAGCGTGGATCTGATCAATAACGCGGCAAAACGCTTGCTGAGAGTAAGTCACCTGAGGAACGTCAAGTCCCTGGAATCGTTTTCGCCGCGGCTGGTTCAGACTCTTCTGAATTCCAGGCCGGGCGAAAAGACCTTGGTCAAGGTGGAGCAGGAAGACCAGACCCTGACCCTTGCCGTTTTTGCGACCGAATTCAGGGTTCCCGGCCGGTCCATCACGGTAGTCTCCATGCAGGATATCGAAAGCGAGCTGGCCGAGCAGGAGATGTCTGCCTGGCAGAAGCTCATCCGGGTTCTGACCCACGAGATAATGAACTCGGTTACGCCCATAGCCTCTTTGGCCTCCACGGTAAACGACCTGGTGGCCAAATCGGAGGAATCGCCGGATGATGGCTCGGTTCGGGTCAGCTCCGAAGCAAAGCAGGACATCCGCGAGGCCGCCTTGACCATCCACAAGCGGAGCGAGGGACTTCTGCATTTCGTGGACGCTTACCGAAATCTGACGCGAATCCCCAGGCCCAATTTCGAGATATTCCCGGTGACCGCGCTTTTGGAGCGGGTGGCTCAATTGATGAGAAAACAAGTCCAGGAAAGCGGCTTCCGGCTGGTGACCGAAGTGCAGCCGGAAAGCCTGGAGCTTACCGCCGATCCGGAACTGGTCGAGCAGGTGGTGATAAACCTGGTGCTCAACGCCATGGAGGCCTTGCGGGACAGCGCCGAAGGAATAATCGAGCTGAGATCCCGTCTGGATGACCGGGGCGGGGTTGTGATCACCGTGGCCGACAACGGAGTGGGCATAACCGACGACGTAAAGGAGAAGATCTTCACTCCGTTTTTCACGACCAAGAAGGAAGGTTCGGGCATCGGTTTGAGTTTGTCCCGGCAGATCATGCGGCTCCACAAAGGAAACATAACTGTCAAATCCATTCCCAACAAATCCACCATCTTCACCCTGCGGTTCTGATGGTGGGCTGTGTGTCGGATAGTACTGCCTGTGGCGTTACATATCCGACCCACGGATCGATGGCCAAGCTCTTCCTGTTCCGTCAGGTTTACCGGCGGCAGCGGGATGGACCTGACGGTGCGCTGGTCGACCTTTCCCCTTCACCCTGCCCTCCCAGCCGGACGACCCATCCGGGAAGCGAAGAATCCAACGATTCCAATGAGCTGCAAAAGCGAGACTCTTCCCTCCCGTTTGGGGGATCAGAATAACATTATGACACAGGCTCTTTGGGGAGAGGATTAAGATGAGGCAGAGAATCACCCACACTTGGCGACCGTAAGGGGGAAACCTACTTCTTCCCGAACAGGTCTTCTTCGCCTTCTATGTTCAGCGGGAATTCTTTCAACTCGGGATATTCTGCAATCAAATCTTTCCAGAATGGCACGTCGATGGGGAGATCGAGTTTGTAGCGGATCATGATGGCGTTGGCCACCGCTTTTGCCGCGTAGTGGTTGTTCATGTAAACGTAAAGCTTCTTGGTCAGGCCCTTGATTTCCTGCAGGCCCTTGACGAACGGATCGAGCTCTTCCGACGAGTAGAGGTAGTTGTACTTCTCCGCCGCCGACTTGTGCTTGAACCACTTCTCCACGTTCCTTCCGTGCATGCGCAGGTAGAAGATCGGCCCGATGGGTTTGAATTTCTGATGGATGGAGAAA
>CAZPRG010000063.1:0-12728 GCA_964588675.1 uncultured Ignavibacteria bacterium | reverse complement strand
TTTACTATGGTTTAGGGTCATATCACTTCTGGAAGAGCCTGAAGTCGAAGATCTTCTGGTGGCTGCCTTTCGTGGCGGACAACCGGCAGATGGGAATCGATATGATCAAGCTGGCCATCGAGAAAGGAAGATTCGCGAGAGACGACGCCCAACTGGCTCTGGTGCGCATCTGGGTGGAGAACAAGGAATACGACAAGGCGTTCGCCCAGATCGAGACGCTGCAGAAGAAATATCCCCACAAGCCGTTTCTGTTCTGGTTTTTGGCGCAGGCGCAGCGGGACAACAAGATGTACGACGGCGCTATCCAGACCTACCGGCAACTGCTTGAGGCCCTGACCAGCTCCCCCTACTATAGCCCGGCAGGCGAGGTGGAGTGCCGCTACGACTTGGCGCTGACCTATTACGATAAGGGCGACTTGGACGATGCCCTTGCCCAGGTGGATTCTATCCTGACTTTCGAGAAGCTGGCCAAGACCGATAAGAACATCAAGGATTTCGTGGGCAAGGCCAAGGACCTGATGAAGAAGATCAAAAAAGAGGCAGGGACCGGTTGAAATCGAAGCTTGGCTTGGCCCCGATCGGATTTGCCGCGCTTTTTTTTCTGCTTAGCCTGGGGGCTTTCCCTCAACAGTATCTGGACTACGACGATCCCGCTATAAGAGACCTGCTGCAACAAGGCATCGAAGCTTCCTTTCGGGAGGACTACGTCCCGGCCGAAGCATGCTTCGATTCGCTGGTGCGACTGGGACCGGACGATCCGGCCGGCTATTTCTTCCGGTCGGCCTTGTATCACGCGCAGATGATCGACTACGAAAGTGACTTTCGGGCAAAGGAATTCGACGAGAATGTAAAGATGGCCAAGAAGCTGGCCCGAAAGAGGATCAAGAAGAACAAAAACGACGCCTGGACCTACTTGGTTCTGGGCAATTCGTACGGGGCCAAGGCAGTCTACGATGCCAAGCGGGGGAAGTGGTTTTCCGGATTGGAGGAGGGTCTGATGGCCAAATCCGCGCTGAAGGAGGCGCTTAAGCGCGATCCGGAAATGTGCGACGCCTATGTGGGATTGGGATCATACCACTACTGGGCCAGCGTTGTCACCAAAGCCTTCCACTGGCTTCCCTTTATCGGAGACGACCGGGAACGGGGCATGGCCGAGATGCAGTTGGCTTTGGACAAATCCCTCTTCTCTTCCACGGCGGCGGCCAGCGGTTTGGTGTGGATGTACATCCACGAAGGTGATTTCGATCGAGCCATCGATCTGGCACAGAGGATGCAATCTAAGTATCCCCAAGGGAAATCGTTCTTGTGGCCTCTGGCAGAAGCATATTACGATAAGCTGGACTGGAAGAATGCTCTCTCCGGCTACCAGGAACTCTTGGGTAGACTGCAAGAAGAGCACGATCAGGAAAAGATCGACCAATCCTACAATCTGGTTGAATGCCGGTTCTTCATCGCCCACTGCCTTTTCGGGCTGGGGAAATACGAACAATGCGATTCGGTGTGCCAGGAGGTTCTGAGTTTCCCTTTGGAGGAAAGAGTTCAGAAACGTCAGAAAGACAGGCTGAAAAAGATTCAGGCGCTGTCGGAGAAGTGTCGGAACATCACGCGAAGTCAAGGCGGTCCATAGGCTCTCTTTGGAATCCCCCTCTGCACGAAGCGAATAGGGGACACAGACTGTGCGCTTGAGTCTAAGAAACGGCTTGCCTCCTGGGCCTTGCGCTCTTACCTTTAATGCGTGGACATCAGACAGGCAAGGCTGATCATCCTGCCGCTTCTGTGCATCATCCTGCGCGGCTGCTCTCAACAAATCACCGGGCCGGAAGAGGCGGATTGGCAGAATGTGCCTTGCGAGTATCGATTGGAGGGCGACGACGAGTCGGTGCTGCTGGTCAGGGCGGAGGCGGTCGACTTCGATTCGGCCAAGATCCTCCTTCACAGCCTATCCTGGACCATATGGGGCGATACTCTAACCCGCCAGACTGTCCTGACTCCCGATCAGTGCACCAGGTCCGGAAACTACGTTACCTTCGCCTGTACAAGACCGCTTCCCATGAATTCCGCAATCCGGGGGGTCGAACTCTTCATCAAAAGCCGGGAGACAGCTCTTCGGCGTCGAAACCCTTGATCCGGTCGAAGCTGATCAACACCTAGCCGCCTCCGGGCGGTTTTTTTTAATTCTAAAAGTCCGCTTCCGGCTGTCGATGTAATTGTTAGCGATCAAACCACGGGCTTCGGAAGCCATTGATATTCATGAAGCGAAAGAGAGGGGGGTGCAGATGATCAGGAAGACATTCCTGTTCTTGGGGTTGGCCATCCTGCTGGCGGCAGTGGTATGCCCTGCCGCTTCCATCTCCAGAACCGTCAAGCTGGACAATGGCGACGTGTATCGCGATGCCTGCGGACCCATCCAGATAGGCTCACACATCTATCGCTATCGCCCGGGCACCAAGGATATGGTCTACGTGGGAGAGGTGGTCAACTTGGGACAGGCATTCAACGAACGCATCGTGTGGCTGTGGGTGCCGGCGACCAAGAGAATCGAGCCGAAGACCCGCCAGGCCGTGTGCGATTGGGGATGGGTGAAAGTTGGGGAAACGGAGAAGTAAACGCCTCCAATAGTCAGGACGACACAAATCGAAGGTCGGGTTGCAATCCCCGAGCAATGGGAGCGTGGTTTCCGACCTTTTTTGCTGAAGCTGGGATTTGCTCAGTCGCTTCTGTGAAGGAGGAAGCCTGTCTGGGGAGTGCTCGTTTTCCCCACACGCTGAAGCGTGCCGCTACAAAACCCATCACAAAATCCGCCGCCTCTGTCATTCTGATCCCCCGTACGGGGGAGAAGAATCTCCAAGCTCGTAGGGACAGCCCTCATGGCTGTCCGCTATATAAATCTCTTCATCAGCTCATCCATGACCCTATCCAAATCCGCCAACTCGCCGCCCACCTGCTCATAGGCTCTTTGCGCCCGGCCCATGCGATTGGGTTTTGTCATGTCGCCAAGCCCGGAGAAGACCCCGATTCTTCGTCCGATCTGATATAACCTCTGACGTTCCCGATCCATGGATAGAAAGGTCCGCAGGATATCCAACATGCGATTCTTGTCTTCCGGCAGCTTGCCTTCCAGGTCCTGGAACAGATTGAGGATGTGATCGCTTTTCACCTGGCTGCTGATCCCTTTCAGATTCTCGATAAACAGTTCGATTTCCCGGACAACCTCGAGTTCGGTGCACTTCTCGAAACGGCCGGCCTGCCAATCCTCGTACAAGGGACAGTGGCTGGGAATGGCCAATGTCCTCAGCCTGATGAAATCCGGGTTGATCTGATTGAGCGCATCGGCTGTTTCCAGCGCATGTTCCTTCCACAGCCTCTTTCCTCCCAGACCCGGCATGTAGTACTCGGATAATTCAATTCCCGCTTTCTTGACCTTTTGCCCGGCCTGTATGTGTTGCTCCTTGGTCACGCCCTTTTTCACCATCTTGAGAACCTCGTCCGATCCGGACTCAAGTCCGATGTGGATTCGATTCAATCCGGCTTCGCCGATGGCCGTCAGATCGTCATCTTTCATCCGGGAGATGGCCTGCGACCGGGCGTATGACGTTATCCTTTTGATCTCCGGGAAGCGGGCTTTCAGATGCTTGAGAATTTCGATGAAATCGGAAGGTCGGATGATCAGGCTGTTGGCATCCTGGATGAACACGGATTCCATGCCGCCGGCGAAATACCAATTGAAAGCAGCGATGAATGACGGTTCTGTCTGAGTTCGGACATCTGCGGTAAGCCTCTCGATCTCGCTGCGGGGGACCCGGCCCTGTTCGTCCGCCAGTTCACGAATGCTTTGCACGTGCGCATAGACCGCATCGATATCCCTCTTAACGTGCTCGACCGGCCGCCGGGAGAACTTGGCTTCCTTGTAGATGGGACAAAAGGTACATTGATTCCAGGGACAGTTCCGCGTCACCCGAACCAGAAGGCTGTATGCCTCACTCGGCGGCCTTATCGGCCCCTGCTCGAAACCGAGATATATATCGTCCTTCTGTATATCCATGATCTGCGATGGTTGTCCAAAAAGAGTTCGATAAGACTGATTTGGCTAACATCCTTAGTACGGAGGCAGGGAATTAGTTGTAGGGGCACGCATTCATGCGATCCGACAGTGTGTAAATCCGGCAAGCACTTAAGTACAATCGCTAAGGTTGGGTGGCGGCCAGAACCTAACTTGAGTTAGGTTCTGGTTTTTTGGGGGACACGTAGTTGCCTGATTCATCAGGCAGCTGGGTAGCCCGGTCTGCTCGCCGGACCGGGTATATCCCAAGTCTCCCCATGTCTCCTGAAATGGAACAAAAAAAGCCCGTCGGGTCAGGGGACCTGACAGGCACACAGCCAGCCCGATGACCAGACGGTCCCGTCCGGGAATCGGGCAACTACAAACCTTTTACACGTCAAGGTTGCGGACGTATTTGGCGTTTTCCTCGATGAACTTGCGGCGGGGTTCCACCTGGTCGCCCATGAGAATGCTGAAGATGTGATCGGCTTCGGCGCCGTCCTCGAGAGTGACTTGCAGCAAAGTGCGGGTCTCCGGGTCCATGGTGGTCTTCCACAGCTGCTCCGGATTCATTTCGCCCAATCCCTTGTATCGTTGAATGGAAACCCCGGCCTTGCCTAATCTCTCCGAATGCCGGTCTCTCTCCTCGTCCGAGTAAGCATATAGCTCGGTGTTGCCCTTCTTCACGCGATACAATGGCGGCTGGGCGATGTATACGAATCCTCTCTCCACCAGCTCCTTCATGTGCCGGTAGAGGAAGGTGAGAATCAATGTGCGGATGTGAGAGCCGTCCACGTCCGCGTCGGTCATGATGATTATCTTATTGTAACGGGCCTTGTCGATATCGAACTCGTCCTTAATGCCGGTTCCCAGCGCCGTTATCATGGTGCGGATCTCCTCGTTGGAGAGCACCCGGTCCAACCGCGCTTTTTCCACGTTCAGGATTTTTCCCTTCAGCGGCAGAATCGCCTGGAATTTCCGGTCCCGTCCCTGCTTGGCCGAACCACCTGCCGAATCACCCTCGACGATGTATATCTCGCAGAGAGCGGGGTCGTCCAGCGAACAGTCGGCCAGCTTGCCGGGAAGACTGGAACTTTCCAGGGCGCTTTTTCTGCGGGTCAGCTCGCGCGCCTTCTTGGCCGCCTCGCGGGCTCTGGCCGCCGAGGCTGCTTTTTCGAAGACCTTCTTGGCAATGGATGGGTTCTCCTCGAAATACTCCGACAGGCATTCTCCCAGAATGGACTCCACGATCCCCTTGACCTCGCTGTTGCCCAGCTTGGTCTTGGTCTGCCCCTCGAACTGGGGATCGGGGACCTTAACCGATATCACCGCGGAGAGACCCTCCCGGACGTCTTCGCCCTCCAAACCCGTCTGGCCGTTCTTCAGCAGGTTGTTCTTCTGGGCATAGTAGTTGATGGTACGGGTAAGCGCAGTCTTGAAGCCGGAAAGATGAGTTCCCCCTTCGATGGTGTTGATGTTGTTCACATAGGAGAAGATGTTCTCCGTGTAAGAGTCGTTGTACTGCAGGGCCATCTCCACGTCGATGCCGTCCTTGGTGTTGTGCAGATAGATGGGCTTGGGATGAACCACCTGTTTGTTCTCGTTCAGATAATCGACGAAGGAGACGATTCCCCCCTTGTACTTGAAGAGGTTCGATTTGCCGGTAGCCTCATCCTCGATCTCGATCTTCAAACCGCTGTTTAGGAAGGCCAACTCCCTCATTCGCGAAGATAACACGTCGAAGTTATAATCCGTGCTTTTGAAGACCTCCGGATCGGCCTTGAAGGTGGTCTTGGTGCCGGGATGCTTCCCCTTGCCCGCTTCCTTGAGCGGCGCGACGGTGTTTCCCCTTTCGTATCTCTGAGAATACTTCTTCCCGTCCCGGGTCACTTCGACCTCGCACCATTCCGAGAGGGCATTGACCACCGACACTCCCACACCGTGAAGTCCTCCTGAAACCTTGTAGGTCTGGTGGTCGAACTTTCCTCCGGCATGCAGCATGGTCATGACCACTTCCAGCGCCGGCTTCTTCTGGGTGGGATGCATGTCCACCGGTATGCCCCTGCCGTTGTCCTCCACGGTCACGCTCCCGTCTTTGTGGAGCATCACTTTGATGGTGTCGCAGAATCCCCCCATGGCCTCATCGATGCTGTTGTCCACCACCTCGTACACCAGATGATGAAGGCCCTTGGACCCGGTGTCGCCTATGTACATGGCGGGCCTGCGACGCACCGCGTCGAGCCCCTTCAGAACCTGGATGGTAGTGGCGTCATAATGGTGTCCCACCGGCTCGAACTCCTTTTCGTTTTGCTTGGATGCAACCATATAAAGGGCTCTTTCTCCTTTTCAACTACAAGATATTGCTTTTGGACGCAAAAGTAAAGCGGAAATTTTCCCTGCGGCCCAGTGGGAAAAACCCGACGGAATGCGGCGGGTTTTCTCAGTTGGTGAACACTATATCCTTTACTACGTTGGCCTTGAGCAGTTGGTTGAGTTCCTTTAGAATCTTGGGTTTGAGAAACACCAACTCGTTGCGCCAGGAAGCGCTTTCCACGCGAACAAAGAGGATCGAATCTTTAACCCGAAGCGGGTTGGTCTTGCCGGCGATGGTTTCGCCCACCACTTTGTTCCAGTTCAAGACAGCGGATTCCTGCTTTATCCTGTGATCGATCTTCAGACCTTTTAGGGTCCGGCTCAAGATTCGATCGATTCTCTCCGGTTGGGTGGATCTCTTCAGCATAACCCTTTAATATAATACCAATTAACCTGATAGGCAAATCCTTTTTCTGTCGTTTGGCCGGCTCTTTATTCGAGCAAAAAGAAAGGACCACTCCCCCCTCAGGTATGGTCCTTTGTTCCTTCATCCGGAGGCCTATTCTTCATCTCATTCCGCCAAGCGAAGTGGCATCAAGAGACAAAGGTAGTCCTCCCCCTCTTTTTTGTCGCTGGAATGGACTTTTCCGGCGGAAACCGGGCTGCCCAATTCGAATACGACCTCGTCGCCATCCAGCTGCTTCAGAATGTCCAGAACGTAACTGGCATTGTATCCCACATCCATGGGCTCGCCCACGTAATCACAAGGCAAGCTCTCCTTGGCCTCGCCTCCCAGGTCGAAGTTGGCCGAGGAAAGCTCCAACTCATCCTTCTTGAGGGAGAACTTCACCTGGTGGGTTAGGGTGTTGGCCAGAATGGACATTCTCCTGACCGCCCCGATGAGGAATTCCTTGTTGATCACCACCTTCTTCTCGGCATCCTTGGGAATCACCTGCTCGTAATTGGGGTAGGGCCCCTCAATCAACCGGGAAGCCAGAACGGTATCCCCCAGGTTGAAGATTATATTGTTCTCTCCAAAGATAATGCCGATTTCCTTCTCTTCGTCCTCGATCAACTTACTCAGAAGGCCCAGCGCTTTGGGAGGAATTATCACGTCGTCGTGCAGGCCTTTAAGTTTGGTGTTTTTCAAGGATATCTTGGCCAACCTATGTCCGTCGGTGGCCACCATCTGCATCTGATTGCCCGAGGTATGCCAGAGCACTCCGTTTAAGGCCGGTCTGGTCTCGTCGCCAGACACGGCGAAAATGCTCTTTTTGATCATCTTCTGCAAATCCCCGCCTGCGATCTTTATCTCCTTGGCCACATTGATGGTGGGCAGTTTGGGATACTCCTCCGCAGGTATGCCGGATAGTTTGTAACTTCCCCTGTCCGCCCGCAGCTCCATCCGGTTCTCCCCCACATGAATCTCCACGTCGCATTCCGGCAGCTCCCTTAGGATCTCGTGAAATGTGCGGGCAGGTATGGTTAAAGCTCCCTTTTTAGCCGAGCTTATGGTGAGCGTCTCAATCACCGACACATCCAGATCCGTCGCGGCCAACGTCAGTTTTGAGTTGGTCACGTCCAAGAAAAGGTTGGACAGAATTGGCAACGTGGTTCGGGTCGGAACGGCATTCATCACGTTTTGTACTGAGGAGAGTATCTTGCTTTTGGGCACGGTAAACTTCATGAGTTATCCTCCTGCCGATTTTTTTCATCCATATTTAATCTTTATCTTAAAAACAACCATCTTTGAATATCTCTCATAATAACCATGTTGAGATGTTGGCCGACCGAAGTTGGCAGCGTCTAATGTGCTGTTGGTTTTGACGTTTGCCTGACAGACGAGCCAATTAGACTGTTTGGTGGTTGTTGGCTATAGGTCGACAGAGTACTGAACTATTGCACAATCTATCTGGTTTGGTTTTATCCATAAACGATCAACAGGCTTTAAACATAAAGAGAGTTGATTATTCCATCCACTTTGAGTTTGAAGTGGGGGTCCTTTTTAAGATTCTCCGCCACCTGGGTGCAAGCATGAATTACGGTGGAATGGTCCCTTCCTCCGAAGTGTGCGCCGATGGTTTTCAGCGAGTTGTTGGTCAGGCTCCGGGCCAAATGCATGGCTACCTGACGGGCCAAGGCGATCTCCTGGGTTTTCCTTTTGGAACACAAAGATTCGGCCGGTAGGTTGTAGCTGGCAGCCACCTTCTTTTGTATCTGCTCTAAGGTTATCTGTTTGGTGCCGTTCCTTATGGTGTCCTTGAGCACCTCTTTGGCCAGATCCACGGTGATGTCTTTGGAGTTGAGGGATCCATAGGCCAAGAGCCTGATCAGCGATCCCTCCAGCTCCCGGATGTTGGAGGTGACGTTGTCGGCGATGAAGTGGGCCACGTCGATGGGAATGGGCGTGCCGTCCGAGTCGCACTTCTTGTTGAGGATAGCGATACGGGTTTCCAGGTCCGGGGGCTGGATGTCGGTCACCAGACCCTGCTGAAAGCGGGAAACCAGTCTCTCCTCCACGCCCCTTATCTCCTTGGGAGGACGATCGGAAGTGAGGACTATCTGCTTGCCGTTTTGGTAGAGCACGTTGAAGGTATGAAAGAACTGAACCTGGGTGCTCTCCTTGCCCGCGAAGAACTGGATGTCGTCCAAAAGCAAAACGTCCACGTTTCGATACAGGTTCACGAAATCCTGAGTGGTGTTGGAGGTCAGGGAGTTGATGAAGTCGTTGGTGAACTTCTCGCTGGTGACGTACAGGATCTTCAGCCCCTCGAACGAGTCGCGGGCGTAATGCCCGATGGCCTGCGCCAGATGGGTTTTACCCAATCCCACTCCGCCGTATATGTACAGCGGGTTGAATTGGGTGCTTCCGGGCGCCTCCGCCACCGCCATGGCGGCGGCATGAGCGAACTGGTTGCTGTCGCCCACCACGAAGGCCTCGAAGACGTACTTGGGATTTAGCCCCATCTCGCCGGGGATGCGCTCGGAAGATGCGTTCCCCGGAAGGGATTGCTCGAAGTTCATGTTCATCTGGGGGTGATAGTCGCTGGAATCCTTGCTCACGTGAAAGGCCAGCGCGAAATCTCTCTGGGTCACTTCCTTTAAGGTCTCCCTGATGAGATCCAGGTAATGCTCGCGCAGCCAGTCGGCCACGAATTTGTTGGGAACCGCCACCCGCAGTGTTCCCTCCGGAGAAGGCAATCCCCGGGTGGTCTTCAGCCAGGTGCAGAAGCTCTGCTTCCGGACCCTCTTGCTAAGCTGGGAAAGACACTCTCCCCACAGTGTGATATGGTCTAATTCCATAGTCGAGTCACTCGCAATGGTTCGCATGAAGGTTAGCTTCGGTTCGGTTGCGTCCATGCCGAAGATGTGAAGATCGTGAAAGAACAACTCACGTTTGTTGAAAAGTCTTAATTGCCTGATGAGCAAATACTTGGTGGAGCAGGGATGTCGTAACGGGGGAGGTTTTCCACAATCCGATCGTGACCCCGATCTCCCCTTACTCGCTTCGATCTATGAGGTTACGAAACTCCACAGGGTTGTCCACATCCTATTAACAGATAATCAGTTACAGGTTGTCGTTTTGATAATAAGTCTGCCCGATTCTATTGTCAAGTGTTTTTGTCGCGTAACCGGGAAAAAATCATAACTACCGCACATCAACTCCGTTAGCGCGTGCGCTGAGGTCGCGTGAATCGACTCTTCGTAGGATCAACTCCCTGTTTCTCCCACTTCAGTGGTCCTGATCGTACTTCTTTTCTTGTTATGCGATTACGCGCCGAGTTTCTTCCTTCGTAATGTTTTAACCGAAGGAGGTGGTGACGCCGGTTGGCCGTCGTGAGATGCCTTTACCCTGCGCGGAACAGAGACTGGCTGGTGATGCGTAAAACAAAAAAGAATCGAGACAAGGCCGGCGGAGTTTTTTCTTGACCTATTCAGAGTAGAGGCGTATATTCGGAGCCTGAGCCGAACCACATCCATGCACACAAGGAGTGACCATGAAGAGAACCTATCAGCCATCCAAAGTCAAGCGAGCCAGAGACCACGGTTTCAGAAAGCGGATGTCCACCAAGAGTGGAAGAAAGGTTCTGAACCGACGCCGGGCCAAAGGAAGAAAAAGACTGGCCGTGCAGGTCGAGAGGTAGCCCTCCGGGCGCGCGATTCCCTCCCATGAAAAGACAAGGATTCCCCCGACAGATAAGGATGAAGAAGGAATCCGAGTTCAACTCGACAATCCAAGGGGGCAGGAGAACCGGCGGTCGTGATTTGATTCTGTTTCGTCTGGTGGGGAATGTAAAGTCGGGACAGAGGCTGGGAATCAGGGTGGCTCGGGGCCTCAAGCCGGCCGTTCGAAGGAACGCGGTGAAGAGAGCCGTCAGAGAGGTCTTGAGAAGGAACAGGCACAAGTTCGATGAAAACGAGGCGGTGGTGGTGGTTTGCAGACGCACGGCCGGAGAGCGAGAGCTTTCTCGACTGAGAGAGGAATTGGAAGGACTGATCGGCCGGACCGGTCACCGGGACGCGTAGTTTTGGCCGTCCATAGGGAGCACATCTCGCATGGGAGCGACGAAACTTCAAATGAGTCACCCCGACCGCCTGTGTCGGAATGGTGACCTTCGGAAAATTTGCCGGCGTGCGACGGGAATTGTCAGTCGCGTGCTGATGTTGGGGATCTGGTTGTACCGGAATACGCTGAGATTGGCTTTCCCGCCGTCATGCAGATTCCACCCCTCTTGCTCGGAGTATGCCACGGAGGCTCTTAAGAAATTCGGCCCCTTCAAAGGCGGGTGGCTTTCGGCCAAAAGGCTTTTGCGGTGCCATCCTTTCCATCCGGGCGGCTACGACCCGTTGCCTTAGGAGATTTCGGTGGACAAAAGGACCATCATCGGATTCATTTTAATCGGGCTGGTCATCATCCTCTATCCCATATACATGGAGTGGATAGGCGCCGGGAAGAAAGCTCCGCCGGAAACGCCGGTGCAAGTCGACTCCACGCTTCAAGCACCGGTCCAGGCCGCGCAGCCGGCAATTCCTCCCCCCTCGGAAGCGAAACCAGGAACCACCGGTCTGGTTTCTGCCGACACTCTGGTCCAGGAGAAGATGGTGACCGTGGAGACGGACCTGTATTCGGCCCAGTTTACCTCCCGGGGTGCGCTTTTGAGGAGCTTTGTTCTGAAGAAGTACCAGGGCCCGGATGGTCGGGACATTCAGATCGTGCCGTCCGAGGGAGCCTCTTTTCCATTAGATTTCGAATTCCCGGATGCCGGTATCGATCTGGGGCAGCTCGACTTTCGGCCCGACCGGGATGAGTTGGTGCTCAGCCAGAAAACCCCCGAGGGCAGCGTCACTTTTACCTTCACCTCCAAATCGGGCGCCCGGCTGGCCAAGACGTACCGTTTTGTCAACGGAAGATACGATTTCAAGTTGCAGTTGGACATGGGGGGTCCGGAGTTGGGTGACCTGGGAAGGAAGTTTCTGTTGGATTGGACGCCGGGTCTGAGATCGACCGAGAAGAATCGGCGCGAGGATTTGGGGTACTTTGCGGCTTACTCCATGCTGGGCACGGAGATGTCCGAGATGAAGAAGTTCGCCAAGTCGCAAGAGGCCCAACCGGAGCTTCTGAGGGAGGCGGGGTCGGGCGCCACCAAATGGGTGGCCACCCGCACCAAGTATTTCGTTGCGGTCCTCATGCCGTCCTCCGGCCAGGGAGTTGGTTTCTCCGCGTCCGGAAGGAGGAGCTTGGCCACGGTTGGCGGCGCTCAGATCGAAACCAAGAGGATCGGCGTGTCGCTGGAGATGCCGCTGCAGCCAGATGCCAATCTGGCGGACAGCTTCACGGTCTACGTGGGACCCATCGACTACTACATACTGAGAAGCTACCGGGTGGGATTGGAGGGCATCGTCAACCTGGGTTGGAAGATTATCCGGCCGTTTTCCATCGCCATCCTGTGGCTGTTTCTCCGGCTGCACAGGATCATCCCCAACTACGGCTTTGTCATCATCCTGTTCACCATATTGATGAAGTTCGCCTTTCATCCCCTGACCCGCAAGAGCACCACCGCCACTCTGAAAATGCAGGAGCTGCAGCCCAAGATGGCGCAGTTGAAGGAGAAATACAAAAAGGACCCCGCCCGTCTGAATCAGGAGACCATGAAACTCTACAAGACGGCCGGAGTCAATCCCCTGGGCGGATGTCTTCCCTTGCTTCTCCAGATGCCGGTGTTCTACGGGCTTTTCATCGTGTTCCGCAGCACCATCGAGCTGCGGGGGGCCAAGTTCGTTTTTTGGCTGACCGATCTCTCGCAAATGGATCCCTACTACGTGCTTCCCATCATCATGGCGGTGGCCATGTTCTGGCAGCAGAAGATCAGCATCA
>CAZPRG010000062.1:2394-12778 GCA_964588675.1 uncultured Ignavibacteria bacterium | reverse complement strand
TCAAAATATATCCCTCTCCCCCATTTGTCAATGCTTGGATTAGGTTTGATGCGCTAACCGGCTTTGGTTCGACCGGCAGACCGTGGTTTGCCCAGAGTTTTCCTGCCGTAATCACAATCCGGCAGCAGGACACAAACCGCACATCGTGGATTCCGGGCTTTGCAGATTTCCCTGCCGTGTTGGATCAGATCCAGATGAAACTGATAAAAGCGGCTTTTGGGAACCATCTGCTCCAGAATCTCCTCCGCCCGCCCGGCATCGGCTTTCTGCGGCACCAGCCCCAGCCTCTTGGAGACTCTGAGAACGTGAGTGTCCACCGGCATGACCGGTCTTCTGAGAGAAAAGAGCAGAACGCAGGCCACGGTCTTGTCTCCCACCCCCGTGAATCTGCTCAGGTAGAGCTTGATGTCCCTGGTCCTCCATTTGTTCAGGAAAGACAAGCCCAACCTCCCGTGCTCCCGATAGATCTGATCCAGAATATCCTTGATCCTGACGGCCTTGATGTCGGCCAGACCTCCGGACCTTATAGCGTCGGCGATGCTTTTGACTTTCGCCCTTCTGACCTGATCCCAGGTTTTGAATCTGGTTCTCAGACTGGCGTAGGCCATGTGGCTGTTGTGATCTGAGGTGTTTTGGGAGAGGATGGTGGCGATCAACTCGGAGAGAGGATCGTTGTGCTTCCTCCACATCTTCCTGCCGAAGGCTCTTTGCAGTTTGGCCGAAATCCTCCCGATTTTTCCCTTTGGGTCTGGTTTCATCTTGCTCTCATCCGAAGAGACTGAATCGGCAGGGCTGAATGCCCTGCCTCTATGCTGAATGGATTGCAGCGCCCATAGGGGCGGGAATTTATCCCGCCCCAGATAGTCAACCTCTCATGAACCTCAAACTCCCAATGTAATCCTTTAGCACCAATCCCGGCGGTTTTCAACGGTTACAGAGGCTTCAGACTCAGAATCCAAAAAGCGCCTTCAATGCCGGAATGGCAAAGTCGACTGCAAAGGCAAACGACACGGCGTACATCAGCCAGTGCACCTCCTTGCCCTTTCCGCTTAGGAGTTTAATGAGCGAATAGGCGATGAAGCCGAATCCGATGCCGTTGGAGATGGAGTAGGTCAACGGCATGACCAGCATGATCAGAAAGGCCGGAAACGCCTCCTCGAACTTGTCGAAAGGTAGGTCCTTGACAATGGAGAGCATCAGGAAGCCCACGATGATCAGGGCGGGAGCAGTGGCCTCCTTGGGCACCACTCCGGCCACCGGTGAAAGAAACACGGCCAGAAAGAAAAAGATGCCCACCACTACTGCTGTAAGCCCCGACCTTCCCCTGGCGGCTATCCCGGCTGCGCTTTCGATATAAGTGGTGACCGAGCTGGCAGAAGAGGCTCCGCCGGCCACGGCCGAAAGGGAATCCACCAGAAGAACCGGGCCTATCCGGGGAAGCCTTCCCTTCTCGTCTAAGAATTTGGCCTCGCCTCCCAAACCGATGACCGTGCCCAAAGTGTCGAAGAAGTCGGAGAGCATTACTGAAAAAACCAGGATGGAGGCGGTGATCACTCCCAGCTGGGATATGGCATGAAAATCGAACCGGCCCATGGTGGAAAAATCCGGCATGGAAACCAAAGAGGAAGGGAGCTTGGCTATGTTGGGACTGGCAAATGCGGTCAGGCCGGTGGCATAGTTGATGGCGATGGCCAGCCCAGTGGAGCCCATAATGCCGATCAGGAGAGCCCCCTTGACCTTCAACTTCAGGAGTATGGCCGTCAATAGAAGCCCGACCATGGCCACCACCACCGGAAGGTTGTCCAGCCTGCCCAAGGTCACCAGCGTGGAGTCGCTCTTTTGCACGAATCCCGCCTGCACCAGACCGATGAAAGCGATGAACAGCCCGATGCCCACGGAGATGGCCCGCTTGAGCGACAAGGGTATGGAATTCATCACCGCCTCCCGGAAGCCGGTGACGACCAGAACGGTTATGATTCCCCCCTCCAACACGATCACTCCCATGGCAGACGGCCAGGACAGCCCCATCCCCAAGACCATCTGGTAGGCCACGATGGCGTTTAACCCCATCCCCGGAGCCAGGGCGAAGGGGTAGTTGGTGACCAGGCCCATGATGATGCACATCAACCCCGCCGACAGGCAGGTGGCGGTGAGCGAGGCGGAGAAAGGAAGGGCCTTGCTTTGCAGAGTTGGGTCACCGAAAAAACTCAGGAAAAGCGGGTTTACGAAGATGATGTAGGACATCGTAAGGAAGGTGGTAAATCCCGCCAGAACCTCCGTCCGCACGTTGGTGCCCAGCTGGTCCAGCTTGAAATAGCTTTTGAGCATGATTTCTTTTTGAACAGTTTCTCTCAGGAAGCTGACAATAAGCTATGGATGGCTTCCCACACCTTTCCTCTCCAACGCCAGTCTCCCGGACTCCCCCGGGCATCCCACCAATTGGCTTAAGCAGATAACCCGTCGGGCATAAACGACTTAATGGCTGAGGCTTCTGCTCTTAAAAAGATTACCCTCCAGGCAAAGGATTTGCAAAGATACCGGATGCGGTGACGGTTTGTATCCGCAAGGGGGGATCCAAGTGAAAGTCAAGTTCACTTTGCACATGGAGAATCTCACGGTTGCTTCCCCGCAGCTCAAGCAGCCGGAGGAGCACATCGATCGGCTGATCATCTGTTGGATAAGCGACGTTTCCGAGCAGGAGGTTTTGTCCATGTCCGGCCAGTGGATCAGCTCCAAGGATTTTTTGACTCAGAAGATGACCGACTTAAAGACGGTCGGCGAGTCCAGCCTGACCATAGAGCCGGTCGAAGAGCTAACCCCGGAATAACCGAAAAACATGTCTTCCGTCTTTTCGCATATAATCGATTCTCTGGCCGACGTGCTCTCGGTCCCCATCGGGCTGATCGAGGAGGCCAATCTGTTCTTCCATTCACATCTGGGCTTTTACGGACAGTTGGCCTTCGATCTGGTCCTCCTCTATCTGGTCTTCCTGTTGGTGTACAAGGTCAGCCGGGTGGTGCTGGACACGGCCCTGTACGTGATCCTCCCCTCCGTGGTTTTGTCTTTGGTCTCCTCCTTTTTCCTGCCGGTTGCCTTTGCATACCTGCTTCCGGTATGCATCGCGGCTCTGATTGTGGTCAACCTCATCCGCTCGTGAGAACAACGTAGAGTTTAGCCATCGCTTTTTGTTTTGTCAACAAGAAAATCCCAGTCGATTTATTGGTTCGGGCGCGCATCAGACCTCTTTTTTGAGCGTTTAGGTCCGCCTGACGGAGAAACGAAAAAGAGACGGGATGAATTCCCGTCTCTATGAGAGCAGGTCTCTCATCTCATCATAGGTCGGGGCATTTAGCCCCGACCGCAGAATGAGTAGGATAGAACCGAATGTATCTTTGGAGCTAACAGGAAGGCGGGCTGCCGCCTTTGAAGAGGTAGTTGAGCAGGAACACCACGTCACCTAGATCGACCGGGCCGTCACCGTTGGCATCCCCGGACTCCAGGGGCGACGGCGGAGAACCCGACTTGTATAGATAGTTGACCAAATAGACCACGTCGCTGATGGTTACGATCCCGTCGCCGTTGGCGTCACCGCAAATGAATTCGGGAGCATAGCCGAAACACCCGCTGTGCCTGAGATCGTGCCGGAACATGGGCCAGCCCGGACCCTCTCCCTCGCCGGCGGTCAAAGCGTAAGCCCGCCCGTGACTCTGCTCCGGCTGAGACGAAGTTCCATAACCGCCCACCACGAAGACGTCCAGTTTGCCGTCGCCATTGAAATCGGCGATCACCGGGGCGTGATCCATCTCGAACGTGTTTCCATAGTGAGCCTGCAGATTATAGGTCCACACCACCTTTCCGCTGTCTCCCGTGAGCACCCTTAGGATGCCGTCGTCCGCGCCGAAGGCCACGTCCAGGATTCCGTTGCCGTCAACGTCCGCTATTGCCGCTCCCCGGAAATTGCCCTCTCCGGCGGTGTAGCTCCACAACAGGCTTCCGGTGTGAGACAGCGCGCCGATCCTGATCCAGGAAGCGAATACGATCTCCAGGTGATCGTCGTTGTTCAAATCCGCAATGCTGGTGGGGGCGCCCACATAATACGGAGCGGGATAGCTCCACCTGAGGCTGCCGTCTTCGGCATTCAGAACATAAACGTGGTTGTCATAGCAGCCGATGGTTATCTCCGGCTTGCCGTCCTCGTCGATGTCGGCGAAGGAACAGCCGTGATACATGTAATCGGTGGGCACGCTGGAATGCCACTTGACCGTGCCGGAGTCGCCCCTTAAAGCGTAAACCCGGCAATCGCCGGCCCATTGCGCCACCACCAGGTCCAGTCGCCGGTCACCGTCCACGTCCAGGACGGTGGGTCCCGATTGAATGTAGCTGTTGGTTCCCAGGCTGGTGCGCCAGCACTGGCTTCCGTCCTCCCCATTCAGGCAGTAGACATAGCCATAGAAGGTGCCGAATGCTATCTCCAGCCTGCCGTCGCCGTCTAAATCGGCTATGGCCGGAGGCGAGTCTATGCTGTTGGGACTGGTGGAAACCGACCACTTGACCCGGCCGGTGGCTCCGTTGAAACAGTAAACCCTGCAGGGAGAAGAGGCGGGCACGATCACCTCCAGCGTATCGTCTGAGTCCACGTCGGCTATGGCCGGCGAGGCATCGTTGCATCCTCCGGTATTGTAGCTCCAAAGCAGGGTCCCGCTGTCGGCATTCAGGGCGTATATGTGCTGATCGCCGAAATAGGTGCCGAAGACGATCTCGGGCTTACCATCCTTGTCGATGTCGCCCACAGCCGCCGAGCCGAAGGAAGGTGCGTCCAGATCGAACCACCAGAGTATTTGGGGCGCAGCTTTTTCGGCTCCGGAAGCCCTCATCTCAAGAGCAGAGAGCATGACCGCAACCAGGAAAACAACCCTGACCAGAAAGCGCACAAGACCTCCCCGCGGAAATTCACAAAAAGCCCGGGTGTGTCCTTCTTAACCGCTTGCGTTAAGATGCAATATCCTCTCTCAAGATAATCCATTTGGCCGTATTAGCAAGCAGAAACAGGGTCGCGTGGGCTGTCCGCAGTTGCCCGCGGAGGTTCCGGCGACCAGAAAAAAAGCCTTGACATTTGGGCAAAACGGCCGATAAATTATGGGTGTCCGACAAGACCGATTCGACGACCTTCAGAGCAGGTCGAAGATGGTCCATCCAGGCCCCGAAACACCTTCGGGCAAATGGAATTAGCCGAAAGTCCGAATCGAAAAGACCATTGAACATTTAATTCCTTTTCAGGAAAGGAGGAGCTTATGCGCTCCATGAAGCATCTGCTGTGCATATCGCTGGCGTTGGCTTTTGCCTTGGCCCTGGTGCCGGTTCAGCCCGCCGGCGCTCAGATGCCGGGTTTGCCGAAATTGTACGGCGAGTTCAAGATGCCGGAGGTGGGCTCTTATGCCACCTACAAGATGACCTTCAACGACACCGAAGCGCAGCAGCTGGTGAAGCTGGCGGTTGTGGGCAAGGAGAAGTCCGAGACAGGTGAGGATCTTTACTGGTACGAGAGAGAGGAGACCAATCCCAAGAACGGCAGGGTGGTCATAGCCAAGATGCTCATCTCGGGCAATCCCCAGGAGATCGGAACGGTCCACCGGATCATTTTTCAGGACTTCAACGAGAAGCCTCAGGAGCTTCCCCAGGCCTTCGTCTCGCTTCTGAACCAACCCTCGGACGAGAAATCCAAGCCGGAAGAGCCGAAGACCAAGAGTCTGGGCACGGAAAAAGTTAAGGTGGGGGAGAAGACCTTGACCTGCAAGCACCTCCGGTATGGCACCGAGGAGCGACCCAGCGCCGAAGTGTGGACCGCAGCGGAAGTGCCGCTTTTCGGACTGGTGAAAAGCGAGTCTAAGGACGTGAACATGGTGCTGGTGGATTACGGCACGGACGCGGTCACGGGTATCACCGAGGAGCCGGAACAACTGAGCATGCCCCCGGGCAAATAGCCCGACTCCGGCGGATACCGGATTTGCCAAGACATTTACCAAGGTGGTGGCCCGGCGGTCACCACCTTTTGTTTTTGGGTCGATCAAATGAAACTGATGAAAAGATATCCCCAGTGCTTCGTGTGCGGGGACAAGAATCCCACGGGCCTGAACGTGGCCTTCTATTCGGATGACGACCGGGTGGTAGGCCAATACACGGCCGGGTCGAGCTTCGAAGGATACAAAGACATCCTGCACGGCGGCATACTCTCCGCGCTCTTGGACGAGGTCATGATCCGGGCGGTGCTGGACAAGGGGATCTTCAGCTTGACCAGCGAGATCTGCGTGAAGTTCAGAAAGATGGTTAAAATCGGCGACCAACTCTTTCTGGAAGGCAGGTTGACCGAGGATAGGGGCCGGCTTTTGGTAGCCCAGGGGAAGATCACCAACCAGCAGGACGAAGTGGTGGCCACGGCGGAGGGCAAGTTCTTCCGGGCCGGGGGAGAGCTAAAGCAGCATCTGGCCTCCAATCTGGAATAAGTCACCACGCTGGCCCGAGCGGAGATGCTCTACCTGCGCTCACGACGGGGTTGGTTTTCTGCCCCTGTTTTCTTCTCGTCGCACCAACACGCCCGAAAAGAAGTCGGCCGCATCCCCATAGCGGCCGGTCTTTGACTGGCAGATTTGGCTCGTAATCGGGTGGCCACCGTCGTAGAATAGTTGATGTCCGAAATCTTCCGGGGAGAGAAACGCCGGTGAAAACAAAATACCTGATCGGAATACCGATAATCATCGTCTTTGTGATATTCGGAGCGCTCTCGTTCCGGAAGACCCTGACCCCGTACGTCAGCTTCGAGGAGGCCGAAAAATCCGGCGCCACGGTGCAGGTGATCGGCCGGGTGGTCCTCCCGCAGGTCGAATACGACACCGCGTCTCACCGGCTCAGATTTCCCATCACCGACGATCGGGGAAACCGCATGCCGGTGGAGTATGGCGGAATCAAGCCGGGCAATTTCGAGGATGCCGACCAGGTGGTGGCCATCGGCAGATACCAGGACGAAGTCTTCCAGGCGGACCAGCTTTTGGTGAAGTGCCCCTCCAAGTATCAGGGAGCTTCGGCTGCGGATTCGGCCCAGATGAAGCATCCTGAGTCCATCCCCAAACAGCCGCTGTGAGCAGGCACGATCGCAACCTTCTCTTTGCCTCTCATCCTAACCCTCTCCCCAAAAAAGGAGAAGGAGCGCCCGGGAAGCGGGGGTTTTGACCTGCGAAACTGGCGTTTCTGGGCTTTCTGGACTTTCTGATAATCGTTTTTCGTTTTATGTTTCGCCTGTTTGGCGGATTGAGTTCTTCAGTCGGTCGTCGGGCAGTATGACTGCGGCACGACCCGTAAGCTGTGTTCATCGCCGAATAGGAGTTGTAAGTAGGGGCCGCATTCATGCGGCCCGCGGGCGCGATGAATCGCGCCCCTACAACCTCGACTCGGTTGTCGGGCAGTCTGACGACAGCCCGACCCACTCCGAAACAACCTATGTCCTCCATAAACCCCGGCCCCATCTGCTTTACCATCGAAGTTGTGGGGAATCTGCCGTCTGTGGCAAGAGAGGCTTGCTTGATAAAAACCCACCGCAAGTCGCGGGCCGCCCGGCCTGCTTGGCTGGGCGACCCACCGATTGGTCTCGCCTGATGATGGTATGGAGAAGACTTGCTACTCGTTCTTAATTGCTGCTTTCACCTTCTTCATCATCTCCGGATCTCTCAGTTGTTCGTCCGTGTAACCGTGAACCTCTTTGGCATGCTTTGCGATACCCGCCATCAGCTCTTCTTCGGTCCCACCGCGTGCGGTGTAGGGACAGTCGATTCCCACATCTCGACAGCTAAAGGTCTTTGCCATGTCTATCACCTCCCATTGTGGTTTGGGGTTGGGTGGTAGCCACCTACCCCTAAGCTCGTTCCTTTGCCTGATCCAAAGAACCAGGTGTCGTTCCTGCCAATCGCACGTTTCGATTTAGGTTCGGTTAGTTCACGAACTCATCCTCCACGCCAGATCAGGCTTGCTTGACCGATTGCAGGAACTCCTCCAGCGGTATGGCCACCAGAGTCTCCGGCGCCACTCGCCCTTTCAAAGCCGTGCGGAAAAGGACTTTCAGTGCCGACTTCTGATCCGGGAACTCGGTAATGTAGATGAAGTCGTATCGGCCCATGAGGGCATAGGCAGACAGAATCTTTCCGCCCGCTTCCCGCACGTCTTTTTCAGCCTCTTCAAAGTAGCGCTTGGTATCCTTCAGTCCCTTTGTCCCTTCAGATGTGGATTTGAACAGCGACACATAGATCGGCATAGCTTCTCACCTCCCACGCATTGTTTGGTTTCTTCCCGCACAAACAAGATGGATTGACTCTAAGTCCTTGTCGACGTCAAAGCCCAGATAAGCAATGATACCTGCCTTATCGCTTTTGTTCGGGTCTTCTTCTGTCTATTCCTGCTCTTCTGTCTCGACCACTTCTGCGTTCCGGTCCGTCGTAGCTCGGATCATCAGCTCTCCTGCGGTCTGCGCCCGACCTTCGGTCCTTTGTGGTGCGACGGTCCGGGTGTTCCATCCTATTCCCCCTTCTTGTAACTCTGGTGCACCTGCGGCCAGACTAAAACCCGCTGGGAGATTCCACAAACTTCCGCTTCAAGTTGACCAGCTCGCCATCGATCATCATCTTGTTTATGTGGTATCTCCTGTACAGTTCCTCCATGGCTTTAGTACTGCCATCCTTGGCCTGCCTGCGCAACTTCACGATCCTTTCTCGGTATTCCGACTGCTTTTTGAACATCGCGCCTCCCGCGGTCAAACTCGTTTCCGACTCACGGCGTACTCAAGTTACCCAATAGGGAGACCGGATAAAACTTAAAGTATGAGGAACGACCTTTATCTACCGCCTCTTAGGTTGTATCTTCTCCGGTCTCCCTGTTCCTTTTTTGAACAGGGGGAAGATATCGGAATGGTAAACCGCAGTTGGGTTCGATTCGCAGTAAGGGATGTGTCTGCGAATCAGTAGCTTTGTTCCCCCTCTTTTGCTCCCAACACAGGGGCAGGTAAAAAAGCAGAATCGGTACATCTGGCGGGTCCGACATCTTCCCCAAATAGCCAAGCTCCCTCCCCTTTTTGCAGAGATGCAGCATGCTCGGGCGAGAAGCCAAATCCTCATGACTTGGTTACTACCTGCAATATAATAAATCCCCCCTTCCAAGTCAATCAAGAAGATGGAGAATCCTCAAAGAAGCTCACCACAAAGGACAAACCCGGCAAAACCCAACAGGCAGTCGCTACTTATGTCACCGGTCGTCACGAACGAGGGTGTCCCCGGACGGGGACACGTCTGTGTCCGTGACAAACACAGGGAGTGGAACAACTTACAGCACTATCCCGTAGCAGAATTGTAAGTCGTCCGCCCAGGTTGTCATTTGCCGGATGCCTCGGTGGGAAACCAGCAGCATTCAGGGGGATCTCCACCCTGGAAGAGCCAGTTCATGATCCGAAGCGCGTCCCCCATCTCCAATTCGCAGTTGTTGTTGGCATCCCCGCGCAGGATGGGATCCGGCGGGGGAACGTCACCCTTAAAGAGATAGTTGAGGATATGAAGCGCATCCGAGAGGTTCACCATGCCGTCGAGATGCGCGTCTCCGCACAGGCAGGAGTATTCGGGATCGTATGCGGTGAAGACAGTCCGTAACCACGCGCAGCCGCCCCTGCCATCCCAAACGAAAAGGTACAAGTCATCATCAGGGAACCACGGATCAGTCGGGGCCACGTAGGTCACGAAGCCCTCCAGGGTAGTGATGCTGTCTAATCCGTTGGGCAGAAAGTGGCTTCCTCTGCCGGGAAGACAAAACCATTGGTAGGAGATAGGGTCTCCATCCGGATCGTAAGCCGAAATCTCAAGCGTAACCTGCTGCCCCAGCTTGATGCAAGAACCGCAGTCATCCGGAGGATACCTGCAGTGAATGTGATCCACTTCTATTACCGGGTCATTGTTGGGCGGGTCGTAAACATTTTCATATCTCAGGGCGACATAATCGCTTTGCAACAAATTCCACTTAAGATAAGTTTTAGGATGGCAACCGTTCCGCCAGTCCCCTATTCCGTATGAAATCGATTCAAGAACTCGGATGCTATCAGGGTGAGGCTTGTCGATGAATAGACGAACATGCCTACCATTCTCTGCCGTTGTATCATCGAGAGCATCCCCCGTCCTGAGGCTGTCATAACTGATTTCATGGGCAACTCCGTAGAGCGTCTTGGTGGAGCGCTTATAGCCTAACTCCCAGCATCTCGACACGAAACCGGAGCAGTCAATTCCCGTAGACCAGCAGGGATTGTACCAGTAGTTGGGCAACCAATCATTATCCTGGTGAACACCGGCCCGCTGCCCCTGGG
>CAZPRG010000062.1:0-2384 GCA_964588675.1 uncultured Ignavibacteria bacterium | reverse complement strand
AAGATAAGCATCCACCCTGTCCCATCCACCCCATTCATAGGCCTCACCGGTGTACCAGTAGCCTACTAAGAAATCAGAACGCCATAGGGAATCGTTGTTAGGCAATACGCAATAGTCGCTATCCGGCGCGGAAGCGTTCTGAGAGGGGCACTGCCAGTGAGCTTGAACGTATTCCCAGGCATTCTCAATGATCTCTTCCCGGGTGATCGAGGGAGGCGACGTGTGCAAAGTCCAATTCACGTTCTCAGGCCCCCAAACGTTGTTATCTTCGTGCTCCTCCTGCAGAACCGTGTTGCGCGAGTCAACCAGCACGTACATGCTCCATTGCTCCTCCTGCCAGTTTTCTACGTAGAACGGCCACGCCCTGGTGTCTCCCGGCGCCAGGTACGTGGTGTGGAAACTCGTATCCCCAATTGCCGGAGCTACGGGTGCAAAGGACTCATCGTAGAACAGGTCGGTCATGAAGTTGTAGGCCGTATCCCCGCCCCGGTTCTCTATGACCACGATTATGTTAACCCAGTCGCTGGTCTCCGGCGTGCGGCTAGCTATGCAGAAATCCTTCACCACCAAGTCGACTTTCTCGTGCCACACCACCTCCACCGGTCCATACACGTTGTTGCACTCGTTCTTTTCAGCCTCATAGTCCCAGGAGTCGGTGAGGGCATACATATGCCAAGTCTCCGGCACGTTGTTTTGGACCACCTGTGAAAACTGCACTGTGCAGCCCGGGGCTATGGAGCAGGTATACCAGTAATAGTCACCCGTGAATGGAACCGAAGGGGGTGCATCACAGTCCAGGCATAGATCCGTGTACCAGCACGACCAGGCAGTGGTGTCCCCAACGTTCTTCACTGTCAGGGAGACCGTAATCTGCTGTCCTATGGTTGGATGGTAGTCGCTGGCGGTAAGGCTTCTCAGAACCAAGTCGGGCAAAGTGGGAGGAGTGACGTATGTACCAGACAGGTAATAGGGATCCCCAAGATCGCCTCCGCTGTAACAGTATACCCCCATCCAATACAGATCAGTGCTCACTTGCCGGATGATCTCTTCATCTTCGTTGAAACTGTTGATGGATGAATCCAACACCACACCATTGCAGTCAAATAGGTACAGATCGTAATCCGAAAGGTATGGTATGCTGGTCAGGTGAATCTCCAACTCCCCCTCCCCAAATACCTTGTAGTAGAATTGCCAGTCTCCTTCTTGCTGTAGGTAACCCCAATATGCGAAGGTGCCCTTCTCCTTTGGGCCCGACTGGGGTTTGCGGTCGTGCTTGGCTCTCTGGTGGTTCACCCCTTTCGAGGTCTCCCTGATCTTGCTGTTCGCGAAGCGCTCCTCCCCGGACTCAGCAAAAGTATACATTTCGGCAGAACCAAGAAGAATGCAAACAACCCCCCACAGAACAATAGGTGTTTTTCTCATAGTCCACCCCCGGAAAGAATCCCTATTACTCCTTCTTATGCCACTTGACCACCCTGATTCCGCCATGCTTGCCCTCGGAATAGCAGAGCATATATAGACTTCCGTCATCGTCGAGATACATTGTCCTGCCGCCTCCAAAATCGTACACGTGGTGGTAAGGCTTTTCACACCAGTAGTCAAAGCTCGACATCAACCGGCCATCGGGATCGTATTTGTTTACACGGAACGCCTTCTCCTCTGAGTAGGTAGTGTAAACGTTGAGTTGTGCATCACATCCAAAGACGCTTCCCAGTAGAGGAGGAAAGTACAAGGTATTGAGAGTATCCCCGGACGACGTCACAACAAACAACGCTCTAAGTTGTCCTCCCGGCAAGCCGGCGGCCTGAAAGAAGCAACGGCGGCTCAGAAGAACAGAATTGATTCCCAGAAATCCATCAATCTCAGATTGCCTCTGTTGCTCCGGCGAATACGCCTCCGTTGCAGTTCCCGCTTCGTAGGGTTTGGCTCCTTGCGAGGTCACGAATAATTGCCCAGATTCATCGCAGTAAATGAACTCTCCGGTGCTGGAGGAGGTGAGAAGCGCATACTTGCGGATCAGGTTTCCTTGTTGATCGTACTTCAGAAGAGATCCGCTCGATGCGCTGTCGCCGCCGCAAAGATAGATTTGGTTCTCGTCATCAATGCAAATGTCCGCAATGATCCTCGACACGGGTATAGTGCACACGAGAGCACCTTGCGAGTCAAACCTTTGTATTCGCCTGTTAAACTGGTCAGCGATGTATATATCTTCGTTCGGCGCCACAGCAAAACAACTCGGGCCCAGGAACCGTTCATTGTCGATGGCATAACCGAACTGGCCTGGTGGGGATTCTTCACCCCCATACACCAAGTTCTTCTCTGCCCAGGGAGCAGAAATGATAACCTCGGATACATAGGTCTCCTGTTGAGCAGTGTCCTGGACT
>CAZPRG010000061.1:0-12936 GCA_964588675.1 uncultured Ignavibacteria bacterium | reverse complement strand
ATTCCAAACCCTCGTGGCCGGTGAATTGCAAAACGTAATCGTCTCCCGGCCCGCTTCGCACCTGAGCCTCGGGAATCACCACCACGCCGTACTCCATTGAATCGAGGTGCATCTTGGCAAAGAAAGACGATCCAAAAAACAAAAGGAAGAAAAGAAAGACTGCAAACAGCAGACGCGGATATCTTCTGGACCTTCTCAAGATCATCATTATCCCAAAGAGCATGGCCAGAGTGTAAGAGAAGGAAGTCAAAAGCGCGAATTCGTCGGTGCTTAAAAGGGAGAGGTACCATCCAAGCAGGTTGGAGAAAGGATGGATCTTCTGCTCCTCGATCTTATCCAGGGTGAATAATTTGACAAACGACAAATTGGCCTGAATATCTTGATCCCTCGGCTCCAGGAGCAAAGCCCTTTTATAGTTGACCACTGCCTTACCCAGCTGATTTTCGCGGAAATAAGCATTGCCCAGGTTATAGAACACCTTGAAGTTCTCGACCCCCAGCTGCAATACCTTCTCGTACTGGTCTATGGCCTGGCCGAATTCCCCCGCCTCGTAGCTCTGATTCCCCTTCTGAAACAGCGCCGCAGCCGACTCCACGTCCGCTCTGGCAGTCAGGAGCGGGGTCAGAAGAAATAAGACGATGATACCTATTGTTGCTGTCTTGGCTTTCATGAACCTCTATCTTCTATGAATTGTCAGACATCGAAGGTCAAGCCGGTTGGACTATCCCTCCAGATCCACTATCGCCTTCTCCGCCCGATCCAAGAACCGCCGCATTTCCTCCTCGTCCGAGGAACCCGGAGCAAACCTGGCAAAATCGCAGGAGTCCAGAAGGCCCACCAGATCGTCGATCTTTTCTTTGGCAAAACCCTTTTGCATTAGATTGTCCACGATCGAGTCTTTGGTCAAACCGTGAGCCGACAGGTTGAGCTTGTCTCCCACATATTGCAGCATGGCCCGGGATATCTCGCAGTAGAATTCCTTGGAATTCTGCGCGGAGATCAGCTTGCGCGCCAACCTCAGCCTCTTCTGGGCGAACCTGCGCGCTCGCCTCTCGCGGGCATATCCCACGTCGGAGTCGAGCTTCTCCCTCACGCTCTGGTAGCGCCAGGACAAAGCGAATGCCAAAAGCGGAATCAACTGCAGGATCAAAAAGGCCGGTTTGCTGTAAAGATGCTTGCCCTGATCGTCGAAATTGCCGGAATAGACCTTGATGTAACGGATATCCTTTGCCGCCGTCCCGATCTCCTGCTTGGAGAGCTGGGCTATCTCCGCAGGATAAGCCTCCGCGGACGGCGTGACCGTCAGAAGAAAAGGCTGGCTCTCCAGCCGACGGTAGCTTTTGGCTTGCGGGTCGAAAAACGAGAATTTGACCGGCGGCAGCGTATACTTGCCCGCCTTCTTGGGGATCAGCACTTCCTCGTAGGTTTTCACCCCCTGCACGGTGTAGTTGTCTTTGGATACGTTCTCCGAGCTGCCGGAGCTGTAGGTGCGAAAGTCGGGCAATTCGGCGATCACCGGCTCGCTCACCGACTTGATGTTTCCCACGCCGCTGATTCTGGCTTTAAGGGTGATGGGCTGCCCCACCTCCACCTCGCTTTTGTCCAGGCTCACTTTCAGCTTGAAATTCCCCACGGTTCCGCTGAAATCGGCAGGCTTGTCGATCTCCGGCAGGGGCAGAACTTCCACCTCTATGGGCTGCGACTTGAGAATCTGCGGTTTGCCTTGGCGAAAAAGGCTCAAGAGGTCCCGGTCGAACATGGCAAAGGGATCCCGGTGGAGGAATCGATCCAGATCCTCCACCGTGCACTTCAACTCCGCCGAGCCTATGGTCAGCTTTCCCGTGGAAGTGGGAAACAGCGCCATCTTAAGCTCCTGAACGAAATACTGCCTGCCGTCGACCGTCCTGTAGAATTGCCTCTTGGGAGGCAAATCCTCGGACCAGAATCCGGTCAGCGATGGCGGCGTGTACTCCGGGTTGTTGAACAGCCGAACACCCTGGTAGAATTGAAAGGTCAAGGTGATTTGGTCATTCACGTAAACCCGCTTCTTGTCCACGGAAGTCCTGATGAACAGATCCTTGCCTGCCAGTTGAGGAGGCTTCTGGGTCTTTTTCTGCTCGCCGGTGGTGGGAGGAGTTTCTTCGGTCTCGCCGCCTGCGGTCACCGTGATCTCGATGGGGGTGGTCTCGAACGTTTTGTCGTCCACAGTGATTTTGGCCGGGCCGATGGTGAACTTCCCCGCCTTTCTGGGCGCCAGAATATAGTTAAAGGTCACGGACGAGGAGAGTTGACCGTTGGTGTAGCTGAAATTGTGCGATCTACCCGCCGAATAGACCGAGAAATCGTTCAACGGCGGAAGCTCAGGCTCGGGTATGGACTTGACGTTGCCCGAAACCGACACGGTCAGCGTTATCTGCTCGTCCGTGCTCACCTCCGTCCGGTCCACCGAGGCCTCGAAGTTGATGTCCTGCGCCCGAGCAATGGGCACGAACGACAGGAACAGCAACAGCCCGACTATCAGACCCAGTGTCGTCTGCAATCTGCCTGCCAGCATCTGCCGTCTGTCTGCTGCCTGCCCTCCCATCTACCAATCCTTTCCGGTGGTTCGACCTTGTGCCCTGGCGGCCTGCTTCTGCTTTTTCAACTGCTGCTGCTCGTCGTCTTTTAAGGCGTTGAGGATTCTCTCCGCCTCCTCCTTGGTCATGCCCTCTTTGGGTTTCACCTGCTGCTGTTGTTCTTTCTCTTGTTGCTGCTGGTCCGGCTCTTGCGGCTGACTTTGTTCTTGCTGCTGATTCTGCTGATTTTGCTGATTCTGCTGTTCCTGTTGCTGCTGAGTCTGCTGCTCCTGCTTTTGGGACTGCTGTTGCTGCTGCTCCTGTTGTTGATTCTGCTGCCTTTGCTGCTCCTTGTCCATCATCTCCTTCATCTTTTTTCGGACCAGCTCCAAATTATACTTGGCGTCCTCGTCGTCCGGAGTCAGATCCAGGCACTTCTCATAAGCCTGTATGGCTTCCGGATATTTTCCGCTGCGGTAAAAGGTATTGCCCAGATTATACCACGACCAGGCCTGATGAGCGATATCATCCGAACCCAGGGCCTTGTAATACTTGTCCAGTGCGTCCTGATACTTTTCCTGCTGATACATCACGTTTCCCAAGTTATACGAAAGCGCGGGGGATTCGGGTTTCTCGATCTCGGCGTCGCGGTAGTATTTCAGAGCCTGTTCCAGCTCGGAAGCCGTCTGTTCCTTATCACCCTTCTGCTGATACTCCTGGGCGCGCTCATACGCCTGGTTGCCTTTCTTATTCAGCGAGGAAAAGGAATCCGCCCGGACCGGTCCAACTTGCGCAAACAACAACGCCAGGAAAAAAAGCAGGCAGTATGTTCTCACGTTGGTCATATCAATCTCAAGCTATGAGGTCTTGTCCTCCGATTTGAGTTTCTCCACTGCCTTGGCGCTTCTTCGCTCGGGCAGGACAAACTCGATCACCAGAAGCACGATGGCTAGAAGAAGGAAGAACTGATACCGGTCTTCGTATTGGGTCATCAGCTTTCCCTCCAACTCCTTCTTTTCCATCTTGGATATCTCGTCGTATATCTTGTCCAGTTCCATCTCCCCGCTGGTGGCATGATAGTATTTGCCGCCGGTGGTTAGGGCGATTTTCTGAAGGGTGGTCTCGTCCAGTTTGCTTACCACCACCGTTCCCTCTTGGTCCTTTTTGTATCCTTCCACCCCGCCTCTGACATCCTTCAGGGGAATGGGTTCTCCCTGCACCGATCCTATGCCGATGGTATAGATTCGGATTCCTTCCGTGGCCGCCTCTTCCGCCGCGCCCAGAGGATCGGAATCGTGGTCTTCTCCGTCGGTCAAAAGCACCAGCACCTTGTACTTTCGTTCCTTCTGGTTGAAAGCCTTAATCGAGGTGCGAATGGCCTCGCCGATGGCGGTTCCGGGCTTGGGGATCAAGTTGACGTCCATTATGTCCAAGAACATCTGGGCCGCGGAATAGTCCAGGGTCAGGGGACACTGGATGAAAGCAACTCCGGCGAAAGCCACCAACCCCACTCGATCCCCCTGCAGCCGAGAGATCAGACCGTTGACTTCCTGCTTGGCTTTCTCCAGACGGGAGGGTTTGAAATCCTCGGCCAGCATGGACAACGAGCAGTCCATGGCGACGACTATGTCCACCCCCTCTCTTTTCATCAGGGTCATCCTGGTTCCCAATTGGGGACGGGCCAGCGAGAACATCAGAAAGAAGACGGCCAGAAGCATCAAAACCACTTTCCATCTCTGCTTCCGGGGGCTGAAGGATAAGGCCAGCTTTTTCATCAGCTCCAGATTGCCGAATCTCCGCAAGGCCTTTCTCTTCATTCGAAAGACAACCCAGTAGAATGCCAGAAGGACCGGAATCAAGATAATCAGGGCGTACAGGTAATCGATATCGGCCAATCTCATTTCAAATCCGTCCTCGTTTTGCCGAAATGCCACGCGGCCTGATCCTCGCCGCGCTTTTGCTTAGGGAATCTTTCTGTATCTGGTGCCGGCCAGGACTATCTCCACCAACAGAAAAGCCAATCCCAGGAAGGCGTACTTCGAGAAAAGCTCGTTGTACCGCAGGTATTCTCTGACCTTGATCTCGGTCTGCTCCATCTGGCTGATCTGCTGGTAAATGTGAGCCAGCGCTTTTTCGTCCTTGGCCCGGAAATACTCTCCGCCGGTTATCTGGGCGATTCTCTTGAGCGTGGGCTCATCGATTTCGTTTTCGATGTAGACGTATCGTCGGCCGAAGATGGGATCATCCACCGGATACGGTGCGGTTCCCGGTTTGCCCGCCCCTATGGTGTATATCTTGATGTTCATGGCCTTAGCAGTCTGAGCGGCAGTGATGGGGTCGATCTCGCCGGCGTTGTTCCTGCCATCGGACAGCAGGATGATTATCTTGCTCTTGGCATCGCTCTCCCGCAGCCGGTTCACCGCATTGGCGATGGCCAGACCTATGGCCGTTCCGTCCTCGATCATACCAAAGTCGACCTTGTCCAGGAAACTGTACAGAACCCCGTAGTCCATGGTCAGCGGGCATTGGGTGAAGCTCTGCTTGGAGAAAACCACCAGACCGATGCGATCGTTGTGCCGCCCCTCTATGAATTCCTTGATTACCTGCTTGGCCACGTGCAGGCGGTTCTGGGGCTTGAAGTCCTCGGCCCGCATGCTCCCGGAGATGTCCAAAACCAGCATGATGTCGATGCCCTCGGTCGATATCTCCTGCCCTTTTCTGCCGGATTGGGGCCGGGCCAAGGCAAATGCCAGAAACACGATGGCCAAAGCCCGCAGCACCGGCAGAATATGCCTTTCCTTCAATCGGAAGGTGGGTTTCAGCCTTCTGACCAAGTTGACGTCCGAATAACGAATGCTGGCCGCCCGGCGCCTTTTGAACCCGAAGTAGTAAACCAGAAGCCCCAAGGCCGCCAGAATGAAGATTAAGAATATGGGATCGTGAAATCTGAACATTGTGCTTTGACCTGAAGTGTACTCCGTCTCGGTGCGAACGACAGCTACTTTGCGACCAAGACTTCTTCCTTCACTTCCTCTTGTTTGGTGCTATTGACGATGTTGTAAGCTTCGCTCAGGCTATTCTCTATCTCTCCGGCGGCAGGAACGTACTTGGCGAACTTCACCAGATCGCAGAAAAACAGAAGCCCGTGCAACGATTCTGTGATTCTCGGATCCAACCTGAGCCGCTTGATCTCTCCTCTTATTTCTTCGGTGGTCCGGTCCAGCGCCGGAATCTCGTATCTGCGTTCCGTGTATTTCCGGATTACGTCGGAGAGAGAAATGAAGTATTTCTTGACCTGTTTGCGCGCCAGAAGATCGGATTCCCTCAGCCGGTCCAGCTCGAAAAGCGCCACCTCCCAGGCTGGCCGCTGCAGCTCCTCCGGGATCTCCGGCAAGGCCAATCCCCTGGATCTTCGCCTGTAGTAAAGAAAGCCTCCGGCACCTAGGAGAGCCAGCACCGGAAGGATGAGAAGATATCCCAAGTATCCCCCGGGCACGTCTATAGGTGATTTCAGGCCTCTTATGTCCTCCTGGTCGCTCTCCGATGCGCCCACGCTTTTGACCAGGATGAAAAGGGGTTCCGATTTGATCTCCTTCTTCTCACCCTGCGGATCGGTGTAGCTGATGGTGATCGGGGGGATGACGTACTCGCCGGTGGTAAAGGTGGTGATCAGATATTCGCTCTGGTTTATGACTTTTCCATCCTTGGTCTTCACCGGATCGTGAAATTTATAATCCTTGACCTCGAAGGCTCCCAGGTTGGACCCTAAGGAGGGGGGCTCCAACCGAACCTGTGGATCGGTGACGATCCTTAGAGTATAGAGTATCCGGTCGCCAATGGTGATGGTGGCCCGATCTACGTAAGACTCCACGGAAATCAGCGATTTACCGGAGCTGTCCGGTTCGGCCCCGGCAGCATGTCTCGGCGAGGGCCAGAAAAGAACCGCCGCCAGGATGATACCCGCTATGGCCAAAGACCTTGGACTGCCTTTCTTGATCGTCTTTTTCATGCCGGATACCACTGACGATCAGGCTCTAAAGCTGATCGTCGAATATCTTGACCTTCTGAGCCTGGTTCAACTTGTCAAGAAGCTTGCCGTAGGCTTCCTGCTGTCTCATCTTCTTCAACTCCGATTCGATCTGAGATCTCGCCTCGTCCGGTTTCTTGTCCTTGAATTCATCCTGGTGTGCATCGTGATACAGCTTGATCTCGCTTTCGGTGATCTCGAAATCCTGGGGAATCTCGTCGCTCAGAGCTTTGTTTATCATCATCTGCTTCTTGAACTGGGAAACCCCCTGCTCTATTCCCCGGTCTTTATCCAGTCCCTTGCGGAGCGCCAAATCGTAGAGCAGCTCCGATCCGATATAGCCTTGGAGGAACTTAAGCTTCCCTTCTTTTCCTTTGAACTGCTCCTGAGTGGAGGGAGGAAGCATCTCGATCTGCTCCTCCAGCTCGTTCATGGTAATCTCCCGGTCGCCGATTTTGGCCACCACCACCCCGCCTTTCTTGGGGGTGCCGACCGGATTCAAATCGGTGCTTCTCTCCAATTGTTTTTGCGCCTCCAGTGACCGGCCCATGGCTTCATAGCAGACCACCAGTCCCTTGTTTATCTTGTCCTTCAGCTGGCTGTCCGGATCCAGAAGCTTGGCCCGGATGAACCGGGCGGCGGCATTCTCGTAATCCTTCAACTGGTTCAGATAGATGTCACCCATGATGTAGTTTATGTTGGCCTGTTTCTTCTTGTCCAGCCTGCCCGAGTCCAGCAGTTGCTGGTACTCGGTGACCGCCGGAGCGTATAGCTTGCTGTCTACCAACTGTCCCGCCAAATCCTGCTGCTGGGACCGGCTCCATCCGGCTTTTGATCCGCCTCCTATCTGAAAATAGATCAGGATCGAGAAGGCTAAAAGCCCTACCACCAGCACTAAGATGATATACAAAATCGGGCTCGGTTTGTTCCTGTTGGAATTCATGTCGTCTGCTTCTCCTGCGACGGTTTAGGGAATGCGGGATCGCACCCGGTTTGAGAATTACAGAAAGATTCTCTCCGCAGAATTGTAGCCCCCGCTTCAGCCCCCTCAAATCCTCAGGTAGGGTCGAACCTTAGGCTTCGCCCGAAGTCGTAAACCATCACGCCGATTATGCGGTCAGCCCGCCAGATCCTTCTTGGCCGGCGGCTCGCGCCTTTCCGGCTCTTCCCGCTTCATCTCCTCCTCCAGATCCCTGGTGCCCTTTTTGAACTCGGCCACGCTCTTACCCAATCCCCGGGCGATCTCCGGGATCTTCCTCGCGCCGAAGAGCAAAAGAATGATCAGCAGGATCAATAACAGCTCCTGCGCCCCAATTCCTCCGAGCATACATCCTCCTAACGGAACCTTTTGGCCCTCAGCCTGAAGAAGGCCATCAGGGGTTCCACGTATGACTTGTCAGTGGTGATGCGAATGTGATCCAAGTCTAAAGACCTGAATCCCTTGTCCAGCTTCACCTGCTCTCGAACCGCGCGTTCCCGGAAACTCTTTCTCACCTCCGGATTTTTGGTGTCGATGATGATCTGCTCGCCCGTCTCGGTATCCTCCAACTCTATGAAACCGACGTTGGGCAGCTCAAGTTCCCTGGGATCGGCTATCTTGATAGCGATAAGATCGTGTTTTTTGTTGGCTACGGCCAGCAACTTCTCGTAGCCGCTGCTTAGGAAATCCGACACCAGGAAAACCACGCTTCTTCTCTTCATCACCCGGGCCAGAAACTCCAGGGCGCAATTGATGTCGGTCCTCTGGTGCTGGGGCCTAAAATACAGCACTTCCCGGATCAGTCGAAGAACGTGCGAGCTTCCTTTTTTGGGGGGGATGTACTTTTCCACCCGATCGGTGAAGATGATCATTCCCACCCGATCGTTGTTCTTGATGGCGGAAAAGGCCAGCACCGAGCACATCTCCGCGGCGATCTCGCCTTTCATCCTGTCTGCGGTTCCGAACTCTCCGGACGAAGAAGCATCCACCAGTATCATCACGGTCAGCTCCCGCTCCTCCTTGAACCGCTTGATGAAGGGATGGCCGTAGCGGGCGGTCACATTCCAATCGATCACCCGCACGTCGTCTCCCGGCTGGTATTCTCTCACCTCCTCGAACTCCATTCCCCTTCCCTTGAAAATGGAGTGGTACTCCCCGGAGAAAACGTCGTTGACCAGACGTTTGGTCCGGATCTCGATTCTCCTGACCTTTCTTATTACCTCTTTGGGGAGCATTCTGATTTCCACGCTTGCGGCGTTTGACTTAAACCGGAACGGCCGTCAGGCTGAAAGCGCCAGGACCTAGTTTAAGCTAGGTTCTGCTCAGGCCGCAGCCTGACGTAGGCCAGGTTCTGGTAAAATCAATCGAAGCAAATTACGGCACCTCTATCTGGTCAAACACCCTTTTTACTATGTCCTCGGAGGTGATCTCCTCGGCCTCAGCTTCGTAGGTGACGATGACCCGATGCCTCAACACGTCCATGCCGATGGCCTTGACGTCCTCGGGGGTCACGTAGCCCCTTCCTTTGAGGAAGGCGTGAGCCTTGGCGGCCAGGGTCAAATAGATAGAGGCGCGGGGTGAGGCTCCGTAGGCGATCAGATTCCTGATGTCCAGCTTATGCTCCTCCGGGGCCCTGGTGGCGAAGACGATGTTCAACACGTATTCCTTTATCTTCTCGTCCATGTATATCTGATTCACCACCTGCCGTGCCTTGAGGATGTCGCCCGGTGAGATCACCCTCTTGACCTCGGGAAAACCGACCTCGGCGTTGCGGTCGATGATTTCCCATTCTTCTTTCTTGCTGGGATAGGTGATCGAGAGTTTCAGCATAAAACGATCCACCTGCGCTTCCGGCAGAGGATAGGTTCCCTCCTGCTCGATGGGATTCTGGGTGGCCATCACCAGAAAAGGCTCCTCCAGGGGGAAGGTGTTCTCTCCTATGGTCACCTGCCTCTCCTGCATAGCCTCCAGAAGCGCGCTTTGCACCTTGGCCGGCGCGCGGTTTATCTCGTCGGCCAGAATCAGATTGGAAAAGATGGGACCCTTCTTGGTGCTGAAGCTGCCGCTCTGGGGATTGTAGATCATGGTTCCGATCAGATCGGCCGGCAGAAGGTCCGGCGTAAATTGTATCCTTTGGAACTTGGTCTGAATGGCATCCGACAGGGTCTTGATGGAGAGGGTCTTGGCCAGACCCGGCACCCCTTCCAGAAGGATGTGTCCGTTGGCCAAAAGCCCGATGAGTAACCTCTCCACTAAATACTTCTGCCCTACGATCACCTTCCCCATCTCCGCCGTAAGCTCCTGAACAAAGAGGCTCTCTTTCTCCACCTTCTCCTGAATGGCTTTGATGTCGGTAGCGGTCTTGACTGTCTCTTCTTGCATCTTGCTCCTCCTGCGATATGGCTCGATCTGGTTCAGACGACGGCTTACCCCTTGCGGGGCGAAGATTCGGGGCGAACTACGAATCCTTCACTTTGTCAGTGTTTTACATCCCCTTACCGGTTTTGTTCCAGGAATTCTCTGACTCGGCTCACCATCTCCTGGCACCGAGCCTTCTCCATCCGCTCGGCGGCGAACTTCGCCAGATCGCAGGCCGAAAGAGCTTCCCTGATTAAGGCCACTTTCTCCGGGGGAAGCTGAAGCCTGGTCAGCGCATCGACGATGTCGTTGGTGGTCTTTCCGGTGGTGACCATCTGATACTTGGACTCCAGGTATCCGGTCAGCAGTTTGTAGATGCCCGAAGGGAATTGACCCGACTCCCCTTTCTCCGCCTCCCCGGCGACAGCATCCAATTGCCTCAAAGCCCTCTCTTCCAACGGCTCTTCCTTTTCCGCCTGCTTTTTCTCTTCCCACTCTCTGTCGATTTCCACCCGCTTCCGGTGCCGCCTGGCGCTGTAGATGACGTAAGCCAGTATCAGCAGCAGACAAATCAGCAAAACCGTCCGGTACTGAGCACCTTTCTCGCTGACCGGAGCGGTGATCTTCACCTCCGTGGGCTGAGTAGAAAGGGAGGAGCTGTCCTGGGTGGCATTGTCCACGTAGCTTAGTTGAACCGATCCGATCCGCCCTAGTCCGGTTTGCGTCGGCTTCAGGTCAAATTCGAACGTCTTGACCGATATGGGTTTTCCCTGCTCCATCCTGGTCTGGTTCACCGAGGACGACCCGAGTATCTCGAAGTTCTCGCACTGCGGCGGAATGAGGGGAGAGATGCTGAATCTGTTCTGTTCTCCTTCCCAACTGGCCTCGACGCTGAAGGTCAGCTGGCGATTGAAAGGAACCTCGGTCCGATCCACGGATGATTTGAGTCGAATCTGGGTCCCAGTCGAATCGGTCTGGCAACCGGCAGTAGAGCACAGCACCAGCAAGACCGCCTGCAGAAATGATGCGACAAGAAGGAGTGTAGTTCTCATCATCAAATCAAATGAAATGTTCAGACACTTCGACCTCTCCCCCTGTATCCCCCTCTCCACATTGCGGAGAGAGGGACCAAGCGGATGAGGTAGCTATCTTCTTCGCCTTGTTGTCTTCTTGGCCGTCCTCTTTGAAGCTTTCTTGACCCTGGGGATGGCTTTCTTCTTTGCCGGCTTCTTTGCTTTCTTCGCCTTAGCTGCCGTTTTCGGCTTCGCAGCCTTCCTGGCCGGTTTGGTCACTTTCTTCGTCAGTCTGTCCAACTCCGTCCTCATCAGAACCGCCACCTCGGCCGGACTGTCCGCTACTTTGATCCCGGCCTTGTTGAAGGCGGCGACTTTTTCCGCTGCCGTGCCGCTTCCTCCGGCTATGATGGCGCCGGCATGCCCCATCCTCTTTCCCGGAGGAGCGGTCCTTCCGGCCACGAAGGCCACCACCGGCTTGGTCATGTGCTTCTTGATATAGACGGCCGCCTCCTCCTCGTCGGTCCCTCCGATCTCGCCGATTAGAACCACCGCCTTGGTCTGCGGGTCCTTCTGGAACATCTCCAGCGCGTCCAGGAACCCGGTGCCCACGATCTGGTCGCCGCCTATCCCTAAGCAGGTGGACTGCCCCATGCCATTCTTGGTAAGATGATACACCACTTCATAGGTCAAGGTTCCACTGCGGGAGACCACTCCCACGTTTCCCTTCAGGTGAATGTGTCCGGGCATTATGCCCACCTTGCTGACGCCGGGGCTTATCAAGCCCGGCGTGTTGGGGCCGATCAGCCTGGTCTTCTTGCCCTTGAGGTAATTGTACACCTTTAGCATGTCCATGGCCGTAACGCCCTCGCTGATGCACACCACCAGGTCCATTCCCGCATCTACTGCCTCATAGATGGCATCCACCGCGAACTTGGAGGGCACGTAGATCACGGCGGTATTCGCCTTCGTGGCGGCCTTGGCATCCACAACCGAATCGAATACCGGAACTCCCTCCACCGTCTGTCCGGCCTTTCCCGGGGTGACTCCAGCCACGACCTTGGTGCCGTAATCCAGCATCTGCTTGGCATGAAACGCCCCGTCCCTGCCGGTTATCCCCTGGACCACCACCCTTGTGTTCTTGTCGATCAGTATGCTCATACCACACTCCTTTTTTGCTGTGAATCTGGAACCTGTTCTTTGCCTCATAGCCGGAGGAATTCATCCTCCGGCGTAACCATCAAGATCAATCTCATACTTCCCTGTGGCTGAAGAATATTGGTACTCCTCCGGTTTCTCCACGAATTTCGCTTTGACCGGATTGTTGTGAAGGTAATTCAGCCTTTCGTCAAACTCCTTTCTGTTCCGAATGACGTGATCATAGAAGCTTGCCTGCCAAACCTTCGATGTCGGCCGGGATAAATTCCCGGCCCTATGTTCAGGGACCTCATAGTCGGGGGAATTCATCCCCCGACCAAGCTCGTTTAACCGTCTCGAGAAACGTCCCTTGATGTGCCGCATAACGTGAGAAATCGTGTTCTGTCTGTCTGGAACCACCATCAGATGAACATGATCCGGCATCACCACGAAACCGATGAGCTTAAAACCCAACTTCGCCCTGACCTCATAGATGACCTGAATCAAAAGCTCCGATGCTGCCTCATCCCGGAATAGTGTTCCGTTACGATAGGTCTTGGTCGTTACAGAATGGCAGTAGTTTTCGAGATTGTATCGCGACACTTCAGTCCTGTTCAACTTCGCGCCATCTCAGGGCCGGGATAAATTCCCGGTCCTATGTGGCCTTAGGCCTTTCCCAGGTTTCCTCTCCCCGCTGGGGAGACGGCTAGGGTTAGGGATGGATTTTGTGTCAGCAAGCAAGTGCGTACCCACCATCCTTATTTAATGCTAACTCCCGAACATGGAAGTCTGCGTCATCCCCGATAGCTCGATGGCCTTCTTCACCACCTCTTCCATGGACGTGGTGGAACTGAGATTGACCTGCCT
>CAZPRG010000060.1:0-13008 GCA_964588675.1 uncultured Ignavibacteria bacterium | reverse complement strand
TCACCACCGGAATAGCCGACCAGCAGAACATAGAGATAACCTCCGGGCTGGAAGACGGGCAGACGGTGGTCACCGGCAGCTATAAGATACTCAGATCGTTGAAAGACGGCGACAAGGTCAAAGTCAGCGAACGAAAGCTTACGGAGAACAAGGAGCAGTAAGGGGAAAGTATAGCCGAGCTTGGGAGCCGGACCGGCCAGCGGTTGGTTGGGATTGCTCCCGAAGCCGTGCGGCGGCAGGTCGTTACAGGGAGAGCAAGCAGGTGTTGATCAAAACCCATGATTTGTGGAAAACCTACCAGGTGGGGACCGAGGAGGTAAATGCCTTGCGCGGCGTAAGCCTGGAGGTGACCAAGGGAGAATACGCCGCCATCATGGGGCCGTCCGGCTCGGGCAAGTCCACTTTGATGAACCTTATCGGCTGCCTGGATACCCCCAGCCGGGGCACCTACCATCTGAACGGCAAACTGGTAAGCCAGATGAACGACGACGAGCTGGCCCGCATCAGAAACAGGGAAATCGGTTTCGTCTTCCAAACCTTCAATCTCCTGCCCCGGGCTACGGCCCTGCACAACGTGGAACTTCCCCTGGTGTACAACGGAACGGAGTCGGAGGTCAGAAAGAGGAAGGCCCGGGAGGCCCTGAAGATGGTGGATTTGGAGGATCGGGCTGCGCACAAGCCCAACGAACTGTCGGGCGGCGAGAGGCAGAGGGTGGCCTTGGCCCGGGCTTTGGTGAACAATCCCTCGCTGATTCTGGCGGACGAGCCCACCGGGAACCTGGACAGCAAGACCGGTAACGAGATCATGAAGATATTCGAGAAGCTGCACGAGCAGGGAAATACCCTGATCATAGTCACCCACGAGCCGGACATCGCTTCGTATGCCGACCGGGTGATACACATCCGAGACGGGGCCATCGAAAAAGAGGAAAGAAACAGGCATTAGCCGGTCGGGAGGCCCTGGCAGTGGCGTCCACCGAAGCCCGCAAACCATAGGTCACTCATCACTCCATGCGCATTCTGGAAGGCATATTCATCGCACTGGCCTCACTGGTGGCCAACAAATTGCGGTCGGTTCTCACCCTAATCGGCGTGATCATCGGCGTGATGACCGTGATCGCCGTGGTCTCCATCATCTCGGGCATGAACCGTTACGTGGAGGCGGAGATCAGCAGCATGGGCTCCACCACCTTCATGATCAGAAAGTTCGGCATCATCACCTCGGACGAGCAATGGCACGAGCAAACCAAAAGGAAAAACCTCACCTTGGAGGATATGGAAGCCATAAAGAAGGGCTGCCCGGACTGTTGGAAGGTGGGCGTGCAGTCCGTGACTTTCAGGAAGGTGAAATACAAGAACAAAGCCATATCCAGTCTGGCGGTGGTGGGAGCCACGGCCAACATCACCGAGATCTCCGATCGGGAGGTATACGAGGGAAGGACTTTCTCCGAGTTCGAGGTGGACCACAATCGACGGGTGTGCTTTGTGGGTTGGCAGATAAGGGAGAGTCTCTTTCCCAACGAAGATCCCATGGGAAAGGACATCAAGATCGGCAACCATCGCTTTCGGATCATCGGCGTGGCCGCCAAGAAGGGAAACTTCCTGGGGGAGAATCAGGACGACTACGTTTTGATCCCCATAAGTACCTACGGGAAGCTCTTCGCCGGAAGGATGTATGTGACCATTTTTGTGAAGGCTCGGGACTTCCTGTCCATGCAGGATGCCATGGATCAATCCCGGGTGATCCTCAGAGCTCGGCGGGGCGTGGACTACGACAAGGACGACGATTTCTCGATTCTCACCTCGGAGAGCGTGATGGATTTCTTCCGTCAGTTCACCAACATGGCCTTGATGGTGATGGGAGGGATCGCTTCCATCTCTCTGGTGGTGGGAGGTATCGTGATCATGAATATAATGCTGGTTTCGGTCACCGAGAGGACCCGGGAGATAGGGATCCGAAAAGCCCTGGGAGCCAGAAGAAGGAACATCCTGTGGCAATTTCTGGTGGAGGCGGTGACCCTGGCGCTGGTGGGCGGGATGGTGGGCATCATCATGGGCGCCCTGGTGGCCAAGTTGATAGCCGTAGCCAGCCCTTTGCCCGCTTCGGTGGAGCTGTGGTCCGTGGTGCTGGCTCTGTTTGTATCGTCATCCGTGGGAATATTCTTCGGGATATTTCCGGCTATGAAGGCCGCCCGACTGAACCCGATTGAGGCGTTGAGATACGAATGACTTCCGTTACGGGACTACCCGTTCTCCAACTTCCACAGAGTTTATGATCAACATCTTTGAAATAAGAGAAGCCGTTTTTATGGCGCTGGCGGCCATCAAGGCCCACAAGATGCGGGCTTTTTTGACCGTTCTGGGCGTGCTGATCGGGGTGACCACGGTCATCGCCATGGTGTCCATCATCACCGGCCTAAACCGCAGCATGGCCCAGCAGATCGAATCTCTGGGATCGAACTCCATCTACGTGACCAAATTCGAAATCGGCATAACTTTCGGGGAACCCTCCGAGGAAGAGCGCAACCGGCCGCCCATCACCTTTGAAGACGCCGTGGCGGTGGAGGAATTGTGTCCCTCCGTGGAAGCCGTCTCTCCCCAAAACTGGGGTCCCGGGCCCAAGACCATAAAATACGCCGGCAACAAGGTAAACTACTTTGAGCTTATCGGAGTCATGCCTTCCTATGAGGTGGTCAACAACAACTACGCGGAAGAGGGGAGATTCTTAACCGACAGCGACGTCAAGTACCGGGCCATGGTGGTGGTTTTGGGGCGGGACGTGGCGGATGCGCTGTTTCCCAACCTGGATCCGGTGGGCAAGGAAGTAAGCTTGGCCGGCCGCAATTTCTCACCGAAGAAATTGACGGTCATCGGCGTGATGGAGAAAAGGCCTTCCATTCTGGGAGAAAGCCAGAACAATTTCGTGCTCTTGCCTCACAGCACTTACAAGAAGCTCTATCCGGAGGAGAAGGAGCTGCTGCTGATAGCCAAGCCGAAAAACCCGGAGGTCATGGAGCAGGCTTTGGACGAGATAACCCAGGTGATGCGAATCCGTCGGGGACTCTCTGCGGACAAGCCCAACAACTTCGCCTTGGCCACGCAGGAAGATCTGATGGACATGTACCGGAACATCACCCGGGCCATCTACATGGTGATGGTGATAATCTCGTCCATCGGACTTCTGGTGGGAGGGGTGGGGGTGATGAACATAATGCTGGTCTCGGTCACCGAGAGGACCCGAGAGATCGGCATCCGGAAGGCCATAGGGGCGCGGAAAGAGGACATCCTGTGGCAGTTTCTGATCGAGGCCATGACTTTAAGCGGCAGCGGCGGTATTCTGGGAATACTCATCGGACTGCTCTTGGGCGAGCTGGTGGGGGCGGTAACTCCTCTGGCCGCCGGAGTGTCGCTGCCCTGGATAGTGTTGGGCTTCTCCTTCTCGGTCTCCGTGGGGCTAATCTTCGGCATATATCCTGCCTATCGGGCCGCCAAACTGGACCCCATCGTCTCCCTGCGATATGAGTGACTGATCGGGGGGGTTCGTGATTTTTCTCGGCCGGAGAACCGTACACAGAAGGGATGTGGGTTTCACTTTTTTGTTGCCAAAGCCGGGCAAATGCCCTATCCTTTGTGGCGACACTGGCGTATTAAGTTTGAAACGGCCTGTCGTTCTCCGGGCTGTTCTCACGAGAGGAAACATGAGAATCATCACTGCGTGGTTTCTCCTCGCCGCCTTCCTGATCGTTCCCTCATCCTTGGCTTTCGGGCAGACCGATTTCGGCTACCTGGACAACAGGGAGCAGATTTTCTTTGTGGACTACGCGGCTTTCCGGGAGGAGGCGGGAGAGAAATTCGATTTCGAACTGTATTACAAGATACTGACTCATGCCCTGACTTTCGTCAAGGAAGGAGAGAAGTTCAGGGCCTCCTATGAGCTTCAGGTGGTGGTGTCCAACAAGATCAACAAGCAGGTCTCCGGGACGTCCATGGACGAAAGCTACCTGGTGGATACCTACGAGTAGACCCGCTCCCCGCTGGATTTCATCACCAACCAGCTCAGCATTTCTCTGTACTCGGGCAGATACAAGCTGAGGGCCAAGTTGATCGATCGCAACTCCGGGGGAGCCTTCGAGGTGGAGAAAGACATCAATATTCCCTCCCGGATGGGGGGCAAACTGGTCTTCTCCGATGTCGAATTCATTCGCCAGCTTTCGGACAGCACCGGAGAGTCCAGGTTCAACAAGAGAGGAGAGGTGGCGATTCCCAACGTGTCCAGGATTTACGGGGACGACGAGCCGGTGTTGATATTCTATTACGAGATCTACGGCGGGCCGGCCCAACTCCAGCCTTACCTCGTGAAACACCAGGTGCGCCACCTGGACCAGGCCTTCAGTCATGAGGAAACCACCACCGTGACATTGGGACAGGAGACCTACTCCGCATTTGACAGTATCTCCCTGGAGGACTTCCCATCGGGAGATTACTCTTTTGAAATGGCTTTGGTGCAAAAGGGACGGGAGAAGGCCAAGGTCGAGCGGAATTTCCGCATAGAATGGTCTTTTGCCAACCAGCTGAAGAACGAATATGCCAAGGCCATCGAGCAGCTGCGATACGTGGCCTCCTCGGATGAGATGAAAGAGCTCAAGGAGGCTCCGGAGGACGAACGACTGCAAAAGTGGTTGGAGTTCTGGAAATCCAAAGATCCCTCGCCGGGAACGCCGGAAAACGAGCTTAAGGATGAATACCTTCGAAGGCTCAACTACGTCAACCAGAATTTCTCCCTTCCCACCAAGGAAGGCTGGGAGACGGATATGGGAATGGTCTATATGGTCTACGGCCATCCCGACGAGGTGGACAAGCATCCCTTCGACCGCGACGCTCCTGCGTATCAGAATTGGTATTACTACCAGAAGGACCTGGTGTTTCTTTTTGTGGATCGGGGGGACGGAGAGTACGAACTACAGCCGCCGTACGACGGCAAGTATCGATATTACCGGCAAGGGTACTGAGCCCTGTGAAGATCGGAGATGTGAAGTCCTCCCTTCAGGGGGGGACCAGGCGGGCAGGGTTCGGCGCGGCCAGAGGACCAGAGGTGAGCAGTATGAAAGCGAATCGAGTGTTCTACAGTATAGGGGCGTTTCTTCTGCTTCTCATGATAGCATCGGCCGTCTCCTCGCAGGAGGAGCAGCCGCGGAGATTCAGGATGGGTTTGGATTATGCCTCCTTCCAGGATTTCCAAGAGCCCGGCAACAGCTACGTGGAGATATACTATTCCTTCAACCGCAAGGAGCTGCAGTTTGTGCCGCAGGAGCAGGGAGTGCTGGCCACGGTTCTGATGCAGTTGAACATCCTTGACCAGGAGGGGAACGAGGTCGAGAGCCGCATGTGGAACACCATGTCCCAGGTGAACGACATGCAAGAGGCGGAGACGGTGGACTACATGATACTGGATCGGGTCACGGCTGAAGTGCCGCCCGGGACATACCGCATCGACCTTAAGGCCACCGACGTGAACTCGCTGGCAGAAGGAGTGGCGTCCATCCAGGCACAGGTGAGGCAGTTCTCAGATCGGGACCTGGAGTTGAGCGACGTCCAACTGGCCTTCAGCATGGTGGCCGATACCACCGAAGGGCGCTTCTGCAAGGCGGGCCAGAAGATCCTCCCCAACCCGTCGGGGATTTTCACCCATGAGGGCGGGATGGTGTATTTCTATGCGGAGCTTTACAATCTGGCGGACCGGCCGGGAGCCGATCCCGAGTATGAGCTGAACTTCAGCGTGGAGGACACCACCGGTGAGAAAGTGAAGGATTTCGGAAAACAGAGCAAGAAGAAGCCCGGAACCTCGGCCGTGGTGATGAGCGGAATTAACATCAGCACCTTGGCCCGCGGCCGGTACATTCTGGCGGTGGAAGCCAAGGACAAGGAGACCGGCAGGAAAGCCATCGCCACCAAGAGCTTCGCCGTTCTGAGGGAGCTGACCGAGGATGAGCTGGCCGCCGAAGAGATCGGCAGATTCAAGCAGGACGTCACCTACATCGCCACCTCCGCCGACTTGAAAATGTTCAACGAGTTGAATTTCGTGGGCAAGAAGAACTTCATCGACGAGTTCTGGCGGAAGAGGGACCCCAACCCGGAGACTCCCCAAAACGAGTTCAAAATCGAGCATTACCGCAGGATAAATATGGCCAACCTCAAGTACTCCCGCACCCAGGAGTCCAACGACGGCTGGAATACCGACATGGGCCGGGTATACATAACCTACGGCGAGCCGGACGACATAGAAAGATACCCGTCCTCCCAGGGGACCAAACCCTGGGAGCGATGGAACTATCACAATCTGGAAGGCGGGGTGTACTTCATCTTCATGGATGAGGATGGGTATGGGGTGTATCGACTGGTACACTCCGACAAGAAAGGAGAAGTCTCCTTCCCCCAGTGGGAGGATCTGCTGCAGGATGATGAAAGCCTGATGAGGTAATCAGGGAAGATGCCACCAGATCAGCGTAACAGGCTTGGCAGTCGATGAGCGTTACGGGCGTTGCAGGGATAAGTTACACCCGCAACGCTTTTGTGCATACGGGAATCCATTTGAAGCTCTCTGATTCGATGGGCATGTTGATAAGGGACTTACAACGGTGCGAGGAGATAATCGCAGGTGACCAAACCGTTCTCCGGGAACTGCTGCATCCGGGCAAAGAGAGTCTCGAAATCCGCTACAGCTTGGCTCACGCCAAGGTCAAACCCGGTCGAAGCTCATTACCCCACCGGCTGAAAACATCAGAAGTCTACTACCTCCTAGAGGGGGAGGGGATGATGCACGTGGACGGCGAGTCAGCCGAGGTTCACCGCGGGCAGGCTGTCTACATCCCGCCGAATTCAATCCAGTACATCGAAAACACCGGCGATTACGATCTCGAGTTCCTGTGCATAGTCGATCCCGCGTGGAGGCCGGAGGACGAAGAAATCCTGTGAGTCTCATGGCCCCCCGGTTTTCACTTGCCTTTCCTTTCAACGCCGCATATATTCCCGACTGCTTGTTCCTTGTGCAAACTCAGTGCCCAAAGTGCCGAGGCTCTTGACCAGATGATCACCACCAACAATTTGACGAAGATTTTCCAGGACAAGAAAAGGGGCGAAATCCGCGCGGTGGACTCGGTCAACATGGAATGCAAGGCGGGACGAGTGTATGGGCTCTTGGGCCTCAACGGCGCGGGAAAAACCACACTGATGCGGCTTCTGTCCACCTCCCTTAAACCGACATCCGGAAGTGCCCAGGTCGCGGGTTACGACATCGTAGCCGAGCCCGAGAAGGTCAAGTCCAAGATCGGATTCCTCTCGAGCGACACCGGCCTCTATCATAGACTGACGGCGGAGGAAACGGTGAACTATTTCGGCAGGTTGAACGGGATGGATGATGACAAGCTCAAAGCTCGGGTGGACAAGATATTCGACAGGTTCGGCATGAGTGAATTCAGGAACCGGCGTGTGGATAAGCTCTCCACCGGCATGAAGCAAAAGGTCTCCATCGCCCGAACCTTCGTCAACGACCCGGAGGTCTTGATCCTGGACGAGCCCACTGTGGGTTTAGATGTGGTCACATCCCGCAGCATAATTCAGTTTGTGAAAGAGTCCAAGCAAGCAAACAAGTGCATTCTCTTCTCCACGCACGTTATGTGGGAAGCGCAAAAACTCTGCGACGACATCGCCATCATCCACCAGGGGAAGATACTGGAAGTGGGAACACTGGATCAGCTTCGGGTCAAGACCGGCCTGGACGATTTGGACGATATCTTCGTGAAGACGGTCGGAGAATAGGCGAGAGGTGAAGAGCAAACGGTAAAAAGCAAAAGAGAGTCTCGGTTTCGGATGCCGGAATGAGATGATTCATGACCTCATTTCCTCTTTAGCTCCTTCTCCATTTCATGGAGCGGGAGACAAAAGCGGGAGAGGTCCGACAGGAAGGACGTTCGAGGATACATGAATCTCAGGAAAGTCAAGATAATCTATTCCAAGGAGATGCTGGAAACCCTGAGGGACCGGCGTACTTTGATTTCCACCATTCTGGTTCCCATCATCCTTTTTCCGCTTCTGATGTTCGGTATGAGTGCGGTGGTGATGATGATGATCAAGAAGACCGAGGCCGAGGCCACCAAGATCGCGGTGGTGGGCGAACAGTATGCCCCGTCATTTCTCTCAGCTCTTCTGGCGGGCGACGACTTCCAAAAAGTGGAGACGGCGGACTTCCGGCTGGCTTTGAAGGAAAAGCAGATACACGCAGCTTTGGAGTTTCCGCCGGACTTTGAGGAGAAGCTGGACCGAGGCGAGAATAGTCAGGCTATCATCTATTACGACGGCGCGGAGATCAGATCATCCATTGCCAAAGAGAAACTCTCCGGCAGGCTCAAAGATTACCAGGACAGCCTGGTGGTTTTCAGGCTTCGGGAACGCCACGTGCAGGAGTCGCTTCTGCACCCCATCGACATCAACAGCGAAAACCTGGCTCCCAAGGAGAAGATGGGCGGATTCATGCTGGGCATGTTCCTGCCTTATATGGTGCTGATCCTGGCGATGGTGGGCGCTATGTACCCGGCTATCGACCTGACGGCAGGGGAGAAGGAAAGAGGGACGCTGGAAACCATACTGGTGACGCCGGTTTCCCGTCTGGACATCGCCACGGGCAAGTTTCTCACGGTTATGACCGCCTCGGTGATAACCATAATTCTGGCCGTCGCCAGCATGAGCATCTCCGCCAGCGTGGGATTGGGACAAATGTCCAAATTCGGATCGGAGCAGATCGCGATCAGCATTCAACCCCTGGCGGCTATTATGCTTCTGCTCCTGATGCTCCCGTTGGCCGCCCTGTTCAGTTCCGTGCTCTTGTCGGTGGCCCTGTTTGGCAAGAGCTACAAGGAGGCCCAAAGCTACGTTTCTCCTCTGATGTTTGTGGTGATACTTCCGGCCATGGTTTCCTTCGTTCCCGGAATCGAGCTCAATTGGGCATTGGCTTTCGTTCCCATCGTCAATCTCTCCTTGGCCATGCGGGAAGTGCTTCTGGGAACGTTTCATTGGGGGCAGATCGCTCTGATTTTTGTCTCCACAGTTATCTATGCCTCTTTTTCCATCTTCGTAACCAAGCGACTGTTCGAAAAAGAGAGCGTGCTGTTCAGGAGTTGATACACATGGTCGTGGAGGATCATAAGGGAATCCGTTGGCTGGTTTCTTCCCGTTTGGCAAGTGCGCCGGCTGTCCTTCTGCGCCAAATCCGACCGATCACCACCTGAACTCCTTCCAACCAAATGGCTAGTTGGAAATCCCTCAAAATACCCAGAAACGTGTGGATCCTGGGTGTGGTCAGCTTCCTCACCGACGCTTCCTCGGACATGATCTACCCACTGCTGCCCCTCTTTCTATCCGAGGTTCTCGGCTCCAGCGTGCTTTTCATCGGCCTGATAGAAGGGGTGGCGGAGAGCACCGCCAGTATCCTGAAGATTTACTCCGGCTGGCTTTCGGACAAGCTGCGGAAAAGGAAGCTTTTGGTCAGCGTCGGCTACGGCCTGGCGACCTTGGCCAAGCCGATTCTGTCCGCTACCACTGCTTCCTGGCAGGTACTGGGGCTGAGATTTGCAGATCGTTTCGGCAAGGGGATCAGAACCTCGCCCAGGGATGCTTTGATAGCAGACTCCACACCCAAGGAGCGTAGGGGGATCTCTTTTGGTTTCCACCGGGCCATGGATTCGGCCGGAGCCGTGCTGGGCCCACTGTTGGCCTTTCTGATTCTTCCCCTGGTGAATGGAAACTATCGCACCTTGTTTCTGATCGCCTCCGTTCCGGCTCTGCTGGCGGTGATGATCCTCCTCTTGTTTCTGAGAGAAAGGACGGCATCCAAAGAACGGAGCGGGATGCCGGTAAAGCTCAGCCTCGCGGGTTTCGACAGACGGTTCCGGGTGTTCATTCTGGCCGTTGCCGTTTTTACCCTGGGCAACTCCAGCGACGCTTTTCTACTCCTCAGGGCGCGGGATTTGAACGTGGGGATTGTATACGTGCCCCTTCTCTGGCTGGTCATGCACCTGGTTTATTCTCTGGTTTCCTCCCCTGCGGGAGCGCTTTCGGATAGAATCGGGCGGAAAAACCTGATCGTCTCCGGGCTTCTGGTCTATGCTGCGGTTTACGTGGGCTTTGCCCTCGCCGCCCGATCCGTCCACGTTTGGCTGCTTTTCGCTTCCTACGGTTTGTACTATGGATTGGCCGACGGCAATATGAGAGCATTCGTGGCAGATCTGGTGGGAGAGAAAAAGAGAGGTTTGGCTTACGGCCTGTATCACGGCGCAGTGGGGTTGACCGCGCTGCCCGCCAGCCTGATCTTCGGCTGGGTTTGGCAATGGGCCGGTGCGCCTGCCGCTTTCGGATTGGGGGCCGGGCTGGCACTTCTGGCCACTTTGATATTGGCCCTGGGACTGTGACCGGCCTGTCGGAACTGTGGTTTGCATCACCTTCGGGCTGTGACTGTCAAAGAGAAGTGGAGAAATTCACCCCAGGAGTCTTGCGGATAAGGCCTTGCGTTTCCTATTACTGTTCCGATGCAGACAATCAAAACAAAGCGGTGATCCAAAACAGAGGAATCTCTTTGCTGCGCTGACATTTTGCTTGACAAACAGGCCACAAAACGTTATAAATAGGGTAGTGCGGACAGAGTGCAGTGAAAGAGTTGTAGTTGGTTCTATGGCGGTTTGACTTTTTTGATCCACGAGAACTTAAGCACGATTTTCGTGGGTTTTTTTATCCGGTCGAAATCCGTTACGAGGTGATCCAATCGGAAGGACTCCGGGAAGTACGAGTCCCGAACGACTGGACAGCGATTGATCCAAAACCTGTTAGTTTCGTGAAAGGTGGTGAAAAGGTTTGCCGACCGGTAAAGTTAAGTGGTTCAATGACTCCAAGGGATTTGGCTTTATCGAACAGCCGGAAGGTGGAAAGGACGTCTTTGTCCATTTCTCGGCTATTCAAGACGAAGGATTCAAGAGTCTGAAGCAGGGACAGGAAGTCGCCTTCGAGATCGTCGAAGGGCCCAAAGGCCCGCAGGCCACGAACGTGGTCAAGATGTAGACGAAATCCGGCAGCTTTCCCCCCCAGGGGATGGGGGCGGGCCGCAAGTCAAAGACCATCCAGGGCTAACCGCATGTTGGTAGCCCGTGACGCTCAAAACCCCGCAGGACTCATCTTTGGGTCCGCGGGGTTTTCGATTGTCCCTTCGTCTCCGTGCTCTGCCGCCCTTGCGATAGCTCCAGCTAAAAGACTATCCCCTCCTTTTTGTTCGGAACCTGCTGTATCTCCCGAAAAAGCACGGTCACGGTCGAGTCGGGAAGCCCTTCCGACGGATGCAGATCGCAGGTTCGATCGGGGAGGGTCTCCTCGGTGAACACGTCGGTGATGATCCGGGGGCATCGATCTGTGGCCAGAAGCCCACTTTCCAGGCAGACGGTTCTGAAGTATATGCCGGGAGGAACCTTAAAATCCTCCACCGGAAGATTCTGGTGCGCCTTTATCATGAAGTCGGTCCATACCGGCAGCGCGGTATGGGCGCCGGTCACGTTCTTGCCGATGACGATCTTATCGTCGTAGCCGATCCACACGCCGGCGGTGATTTGGGGCGTGAAGCCCACAAACCAATTGTCCATGCAATTGTCGGTGGTGCCGGTCTTTCCTCCGGCGGGCCGGCTGAATCCCCTGACCCTTGCACCGTACCCGGTTCCGCCGCCGGAGATCACCGACTCCAGCATGGTGGTCATAATGTAAGCCGTTTGGGCGGACAGGACTTCATCTCTTTTGGAGTACTGGTTATCCTCCAGCACGTTTCTGTAGCGGTCCGTGATCCTCTGGATGTATCTCGGCTCCACCTTTATGCCGCCGTTGGGGAATACGGAGAATGCCCTGACCATGTCCCACAAGGTGACCTCGGAGGTGCCCAGGGCCAGGGAGGGATAGGGATTCAGGGGCGTGCTGATGCCCATATGTGAGGCGAAGAAAATGGTTTGCTGAGGGGTGACCTTCTGGATCAGTTTGGCGGAGACCACGTTTATCGATTTGGCCAAGGCGGTCCTCAAGGTGACCGGGCCGCGAAAGACCTCGTCGAAATTCTGCGGACTCCATTCCTGGCCGTCGTCGCCGGTCAGGATGATGGGGATATCGTAGATGATGTCGGTGGGTTTGGACCCGTTTTCGATGGCCGCCGTGTAGATAAAGGGCTTAAAACCCGACCCCGGCTGCCGGGGAGCCTGCACTGCCCGGTTCCACTGGCTCTTGCCGAAGTCCTTCCCTCCCACCAGGGCCAGCACGTTGCCGGTCCGGTTGTCCAAAGCCACCAAGGCGCCCTGGATTTGCCGGTAGACCCTCTTTTTTGCCGGAGCCGTGTCAGTGGAATCCATCACCTCTATGGTGTAAGTGGTATCCCTCAGCGAGTGCGTTTTTTCCATCTGCTGCTGCCGGGCGTCCAACTCCGCCAACAGCGCCTCCTCCGCCGCCTTCTGCATGTTCAAATCCAGCGTGGTGTATACCGACAACCCGGCCCGGTAAAGGCTGTCCTCGCCGTATTCCCTCTCCAGGTATTGCCTGACCATCTCGGTGAAATAAGGAGCTTCTCCCGCCGGAGCGGAGGTGTGGTTGATCTCCAGGGGCAGGCTCTCAAGAGAATCCGCCAGCTCCGGCGAGAGCCGGTCGAATTTCTTCATGGATTCCAAAACCACGTTTCTTCTCCGCAGCGACAAATCGGGGTTGTTTATGGGAGAGTAGCGCGTGGGGTTTTTGGGAATTCCGATCAGAATGGCGCAGTCGGATATGGTCAGATCCTCCACGTTCTTACCGAAATAGAGCTGGGCCGCGGCCTGAATGCCGTAAGCCCCGCGGCCGAAGTAGCACTGGTTCAGATACATCTCCAGAATTTCTTCCTTGGTGTATCGGCGCTCGATCTGGAGGGCCAGGTAGTTGCCGTCCACCGGGCGGAACTCGACCCGC
>CAZPRG010000059.1:0-13056 GCA_964588675.1 uncultured Ignavibacteria bacterium | reverse complement strand
TGGAGAGGTTGCAGGAAGAAGAAAGAAGCATTATCTTGTATGAGTCGCCGCACCGCTTCGCCAAGACATTGGAGGACATCGCAGCAATCTTGGGAGAACGAAAGCTGGTGGTGGCCAGGGAGCTGACCAAGAAGTTCGAGGAGATAGTCAGAGGCACGCCGGATACAATCCGCCAGTGGCTGGGCCAAAAGAAGTTGAGAGGGGAGTTGGTGGTGCTAATCGAGGGGAAACCGAGGGAGTAAGTCTCACAACGCCTTCATCTCATTCCACTGCCGTGACAGCAAAAGAAGACAGGTATCTCCCGGTAGACAAGGCCACTTTCGCCTACATGGCCGTGCTCAGTCTGGTCATACTGATTTTCCACCGGAATCTTGGGCACTGGTGGGCCTTCATGCTGATCAACCTGGGCGTGTGCGTAGCCATCGTTCTGATAGTTCGGGCGTTTGGTCGGAGACCAGGGTCTGTTCCGCGGTTGCTGAGGCACTGGTACCCTTTGCCGTTTTTCATCCTGCTGTATGAGGAGACCAGGTATCTAATCCACTTGGTCTTTCCGCACTCGTTCGATTTCGCGGTGAACGGTTTGGAGATGGCGCTTTTCGGCGTTCATCCCACGGTATGGCTGCAGAAGTTCGTCTCCCCGGGTCTGAACGAATACATGATGTTCGCCTACGCATCGTATTATCTTCTTCTGGTAGTCATGGGAATAGGACTGTACCGCGCCAGGAAGGTCAAAGAATTCGACGGTCTGCTTTTTACCGCAGCCGTGGCCTATTACGTTTCCTTTCTGGGATTCGTCCTTTTCCCGGTGGAGGGACCCCGGTTCGCCCTGGCCCACGCACATCGGGTGGGAATCAATGGAGGGTTCTTCACCTCCTTTGCTCTGAGTTTGATACATAAGGCGGGAATCCAGGGCGCGGCCATGCCCAGCTCTCACGTGGCCGTGGCGCTGGTGGTTCTAGTCTACGCCAGAAGATATCACCGGGTGTTGTACTATGTGCTCTTCCCGCTGGTGGTCAGTCTTCTGGTTTCCACAGTCTACGGGCGGTTCCACTACGTCTCGGACGTGGCGGCCGGTTTACTGGTTGGGACGGCCAGCATTCTGGTGTGCGACAGGCTCTTGGGAAAAACGGTCGCCCAGGCCGCGACCGAAGCGGTGAAGAAGGAGTTTTCACTTGACTTGGCCGCATCCGACTGATATTATACCCCTCGGCAAGGGGGGAGGCCCGTCTTTTCAGCAGAAAACGAGCGAATATCCATGACTATGGCGGAACTGAAACTCCTGAACAAACACTGGATTACCGGCTTTCAGACGGTGATAGAGCCGATCTCCAGATTTCTGATCAACCTGCGGGTGCATCCCCATGTCATCACCTTTTCCGGTCTGGCCATAAGCATCTTGGCTTTCAATTTCTTTCGGCTGGGCCGGTTCTTCTGGGCAGGGGTGATGGTGGTGCTGGCCGGAGTCTGCGACGTGCTGGACGGGAAACTGGCCCGGGGGACCAACCGCATGTCCAAATTCGGCGCTCTGATAGACTCCACCATAGACCGGTATTCCGAAGTGATCATGCTTCTGGGATTGGCGGTTTTCTTCCGCCAGACGCACGTCCATATCGCCTATCTCATCATCCTGGCCATAGCCGGCTCGTTCATGGTTAGTTACACCCGAGCCAGAGCAGAAGGGTTGGGATTGGAATGCAAGGTGGGATTGATGCAGAGGCCGGAGAGGATCACCTATCTGGCTTTGGGCAGCTTGGCGGGCTCGGTCTTCATGAAGCTGGGATGGACCAAAACCGGCACTTACGTGGTGCTGGGCAGCATTTGGTTTATAGCCATTTTCGCCAACATCACCGTGATCCAGAGAGTGATACACATCCGAAATCAACTGAAAAAACTCAACGTGTGAAAGCTGGGTTCGAAACCGTTTTCGATACGGTCCGGGGGCGGGTAAGAACGCAAAAGGAGATGGTATGAGCAAAGTCAGGGTTGCCATTATCGGAGTGGGCAATTGCGCCTCCTCTTTTGTCCAGGGAGTGGAATACTACAAGAAAGCCAAGGAAAGAGACTTCGTGCCCGGACTGATGCACGTCAATTTGGGGGGATATCACATAAGCGACATCGAATTTTCTGCCGCCTTCGACATCGACAGAAACAAGGTGGGAAAGGACCTCTCCGAGGCGGTCTTCACCAAACCCAACAACACCTATAAGTTCACGTCCGTGCCGCGTTTCGGAATTACGGTGCACCGGGGCATGACTCACGACGGTTTGGGAGAATACCTTTCCAAAATCATCCACAAAGCTCCGGGTCCCACCGCGGACATAGTGAAGATACTCAAAGACACGGGCACGGACATGGTGGTGAACTACCTTCCGGTGGGAAGCGAGGAGGCCACCAAGTGGTACGTGGAGCAGGTGCTGGACGCCGGCTGCGGGTTCGTCAACTGCATACCGGTGTTCATCGCCCGGGAGAAGTACTGGCAGAAGCGCTTCATCGACCGGGGGCTGCCGGTGATCGGGGACGACATCAAATCGCAGGTGGGGGCCACCATCGTCCACCGGGTCCTAACCCGTCTCTTCCGGGAGCGGGGGGTGAAGCTTCTCAGGACGTCGCAGTTGAACGTGGGGGGAAACACCGATTTTCTGAACATGCTGGAAAGAGCGCGGCTGGAATCCAAGAAGATCTCCAAGACCAATGCCGTCACCTCTCAGCTGGATTACGATCTGGGTGCGGATAACGTGCACATCGGGCCTTCGGATTACGTGGCCTGGCTCACCGACCGGAAATGGGCCTACATCCGTATGGAAGGCCAGACCTTCGGCGACGTGCCGTTGAACGTGGAATTCAAGCTGGAGGTGTGGGACTCGCCCAATTCGGCGGGAGTGGTCATAGACGCGGTCAGATGCCTGAAGCTGGCTTTGGACCACAAGCTTTCGGGCAGCATGGAAGCGCCCTCCGCGTACTTCATGAAATCGCCGCCCAAGCAGCACACCGACGACGAGGCGCGGGTTATGACCCAGGAATTCATCCAAAAGTACGCCAGGAGACAAAGGAAGGCTCCGCTCCCCAAACCCAAAAAGGGCGCCAGGCATTAGGTTTGATCCCAGGTGGAAATCAGGTCGAGGAGGTGGTCGAGACAAGTTGCCACCTCTTTGTTTTCTCCTCACCGGCCGAGAGCTTTGCAGGGCCAAAAGATGTCCGGATTCTTCATAACCTTTGAGGGCATAGATTTCTGCGGCAAAACCACCCAGGCGCGGAGACTTGCATCTTACCTGAGACGCAAGGAATACCCGGTGGTGTTGCTGAGGGAGCCGGGCGGGAATCGGGTGGCGGAGAAAATCAGAAAACTGCTTTTGAGCCGGAAGAGCTCCGGCATGACCGCCTTAACCGAGCTTCTGCTCTACGAAGCCGCCCGCTCGCAGCTCACCGAGACGGTAATCCTGCCCGCATTGAAGCGGGAGCAGGTAGTGGTCTGCGACAGATATGCCGACTCCAGCCTGGCTTATCAGGGCTATGGCAGGGGTTTGAGTGTAACAATGATAGATCAACTTAACCGGACAACTACGTTTGGGCTTCTGCCGGATTTGACTATCATACTGGACATTCCGGTCAGTGTTTCGGCCAGGAGAAGACAATTGAACCGGAAGAAGAAAGATCGGTTGGAAGGGGAGAAATCCGATTTTCATAAGAGGATACGACAAGGATTCCTGAAAATCGCCAAGACAAATCGCAGGAGAATATGGGTCGTGGATGGCACCGGAGATATCCTCCAGACCTGGCAGAAGGTAAAGAAAGTGGTGGACGCGTTTCTGGAGAAATCCAGAAGCTGAGGCGGAAGATCGGTTGTCAACGATAAACCAATAGGGGGCGTAGTTGCCCGATTCATCGGGCACGTGTCGGATTCGAAAACCAGACGGTTGGGTTCGGGAAGTAAGCGACGGCGGAGATCATCCAAGTCGCCTGAAAGAATAGACATAAGTTTTGGGAGGTTTGCCATGCTTGAAAAATACATCAAAATCCCCAGGTCCTTTATGTTTCTGGCGGTAGCATTGATCGCCCTCTTGCTCGCCGGGCTGGTCTATGCTCTGACCGACAATCTATACACCGATTTGGAGGAGTTCAACCTGGTGGCCACCGTAGTCAGGAATAACTACGTGGAAGAGGTCGACCCGGAGAACCTGATCAAAGCCGGGATTACCGGAATGCTGAGCATCCTGGATCCATACTCGGAGTATCTGGACCCCAAACAGCAAAGCGCCCTGATGGAGGACACGCGCGGTCAATTCGAGGGGTTGGGCATCGAGATCGCCATCAAGGACGGCTGGCTCACCGTGATCGCTCCGCTGGAGGATACCCCGGCCGAGCGTATGGGAATCCAGGCCGGAGACCGGATCACCCGGATCGAGGGAGTGTCCACCGAGGGAATCACCGCCGAGGAGGCGGTGAACAAGCTGAGGGGAAAGAAGGGAACGGTGGTCCACATTACCATCGAGAGGGAGGGGATCAAAAACCCGATGGAGTATGCCGTGGAGAGGGACGTGATCTCCGTAAAGGCAGTTCCCTACTACGGGCTGGCCGGTAAGGGAATCGGCTACGTCAGGCTGAACCGTTTCTCCGATCTGGCGGCGAACGAATTGAAAGAGGCGGTGAGCGAGCTCAAGGGGCAGAACATCACGGGCATGATTCTGGATCTGCGGGGAAACCCGGGCGGGCTTCTCACCCAGGCGGTGGACGTGGCGGGTGTGTTTCTGGGGCAAAACGAGCTGGTGGTTAGCACCAAGGGGAGAGTCAAAAACCAGAATCAGGAATTCTACTCCTCGGGGCAGCCTCTGTTTCCCGATTTGCCTCTGGTGGTTCTGGTGGATCAGGGTTCCGCATCCGGCGCGGAGATCGTGGCCGGGGCCATCCAGGATTGGGACCGGGGGCTTATAGTGGGCGACACCACCTTCGGCAAGGGACTGGTGCAGAACGTCATCCAGTTGAACGACGGATCGGGACTTAAGCTGACCACCGCCAAGTATCTGATGCCCTCCGGACGGAGCATTCAAAGACCCGAGGACCTCAAAGGTGACTCGGCTTTCGCGGAGAGCGATTCGGAGCCGAAGGTCCAGGCTCCGGACTCCGCCGAGGCCAGGCAGAAATTCTTCACCAAGGGGGGACGGGTGGTTTACGGCGGGGGAGGAGTCGCGCCGGACGTGTACGTGCCTTATGGGAAACTCTCCCCGTTGGAATACAACCTGTTGGCAAAACGTTCCTTTCTCGGTTTTGCCGTGCATTATGCCGCCGGCCATCCTGATCTGCCCAAGGATTTCGAAGTGAGCGATGCCATGTTCTCCGAGTTCGAAGACTACCTTAAGTCGCAGAAGTTCGAGTACCAAACCTCCTCCGAATACGAGTTGGATAAACTCAAGCAGGCCATCGACGAGGAGGAGAGATCGGATGCCCTCAACCGCCAGATAGCCGAGTTGGAGAAGACCCTGGAGACCGACAAACAGAACGACTTTCTGCGGTATGGTCAGCAAATAAAATCGGAGATAAAAGAGAATCTGCTGGTCAAGCTCTATGGCCCGAACGCCAAATACCAAGGGGTGTGGTTCACCTCTCATCCCCAGGTAGTGAAAGCCATCCAGATTCTGTCGGATGCCAAGGAATACCAATCGCTGCTGTCCGAATTTGGATCCAGTGGATCGGCGAAATGACCGCCGGGGAGAGATCAGTGGAATTCGGGTTTGCGATTTTGTAGCCGCCCGTACGGCCGCAAAACACCCTCGCAGGCCACGAAGATGGTGATGGGATTCTTTTGCGCAGGCTATGCGCCAAAGGCGCATCCGCCTCCGGCGGAAAGCCTGCGGCTACAAAAACCCGAATCTTACCGTGTCGGGTGTTCGCTGAGGTAAAAGAGAGGGAATGTCAGAACTGCTTCTCATGACTTTGGGCGGGGTTTTCGCCGGGCTGTTTGGGTCGGTTTTGGGGTTGGGCGGCGGCGTGCTGATCATTCCGATGCTAACTCTGGTATTCGGGGTTCCCATGCGGGAAGCCGTGGGAGTCTCTTTGGTGTGCGTGATCGCCACCTCGTCCGGGGCGGCGAGCCTGTACGTGAAGAAAGGCTTAAGCGACGTGCGATTGGGAATGACCCTGGAGCTGGCCACCACCGTGGGCGCCATCGTGGGAGGAGTTGTGGCCGGTTTTTTGAACCAGCGGGTTCTTTTGGTCTTGTTCGCGGCTCTTTTGATGTACACGGCTTGGAGCATGTCTCGAAAGATCGAAGCCGCAAGCGACCTGGATAATGCAAATCATGCGCAGGGCGCAGGGGCGTACACCCATCTTCCTTTGGGCATGGGCGCGTCGTTTTTTGCCGGCAACGTGTCCGGACTTCTGGGGGTGGGAGGGGGGATAATAAAAGTGCCGGCGATGTACCTGTTGATGAGGGTGCCTCTTAAGACCGCCCTGGCCACCAGCAACTTCATGATCGGTGTGACGGCCAGCGCAGGAGCGTTCGTCTATTTTTCCAGAGGGGAAGTGCATCCTCTGGTGGCGGGATCCACCATGCTGGGGGTTTTCTTGGGAGCCACCGGCGGCTCCCATCTGCTTCCCAAGATCAAAACCGTACTGCTGAAAAGGATATTCGTCCTGGTGCTGGCCTATCTTTCCATAGAGATGTTGTTCAAAGGACTGGGAATCAAACTTCCGTTTTAAGGCATGAACGCCCAAAAAGAAAACGCCAGTCTCAACTGGATCAGCCACATCCTCTTCGTGGGATCGGTTTGCGCCGCAGTGCTTTTGGCTGTGGGCCTGCTGGTGATGTGGGTCAGAGGGGGACGGCTGGAACCGGTGGTGCATGTGATCCGCCCATCGCTTCCCGTGCTCTTCTCATCACTGGTGAAAGGAGACCCCGTGGCCATCCTGAACCTGGGCATCCTGGCGATGATGTTGACACCTTTTCTCAGAGTGGTGGTGGCCCTGGTTTCCTTTCTTTGGGAGAAGGATTACCGCTATGCCGCAGTGGCCGCCGGCGTGGGAGTGATTCTTCTTTTTACCATCGTGCCCAGCTTTTTCTGATGCTCTCGCCCAGCAAGGAATGGGTGAAGTTCCCACAGAGGATTTTGAGGATAAGATGAGCGACCGAGCAGACCTTCTGATACTGGTGGACTTCGACGGAACGGTGACCCAAAACGACGTGGGGGCGCTGCTTTTCCACACGTTCGCCAAAGAGCAGCACGAGAAGGCCGTGTCCCTGTGGCTGGAAGGCCGGATCAGCTCGCGCGAATGTCTGGAGAGATTGTGCCGATCAGCCCAAGCCACCGAGCCGGACGTAAAGGAGTTTGTGCTTTCGCAAAAAATCGATGAAAATTTCTCCGGTTTTGTCGATCTCTGTAAATGCAGGGACTTTGGTTTGGCGATTCTTAGCGATGGACTGGATTATTACATCAGGCTGATTCTCAATAAGTTCGGGTTGGAGAGACTCACCTTTTTCTCCAATGTTCTGAAATTCAGAGAGGGAAAGCTGGCCCCCGAATTTCCCTACTTCGATCGAGGCTGCGGAAAGTGCGGCAACTGCAAGAGATTCCATCTGAAAAACCTGAGAGGAAAGGATCAAAAGGTCGTATACATCGGTGACGGGCTTTCGGATAGGTGTGCGGTAACCGAGGCCAACGTCGTCTTCGCCAAAAACGATCTGAGCACGTTCTGCCAAAGAGAAGGCATAAGTCACCACCGGTTTCGAGATTTCAAGGACGTGTCCCGGATACTGCTTAAGCTATTGAATGACCAGGGGACGGTCGCCACGGATGAAAGTCGATTGCCTCACCCAGACGGAATCTGAGTTGCGGCTTTCCAGTTATCAGCTATCCTTCGCAGAGACCGGATTCTAAGGAGAGAGAAAGAAAATGAAGGCAGTGATCATGGCCGGCGGTTTCGGCACCCGCTTAAGGCCCTTGTCCTGCAACATCCCCAAGCCCATGGTCTCCATGGCCAACAAGCCCATGATGGAACACATCGTGGAGCTCCTGCAGAAGCACGGGCTGACCGAGCTGGTGGTGTTATTGTACTTCCAAGCCGAGACCATCAGGGACTACTTCGGGGACGGGTCCCGATGGGGAGTGAAGATCGATTACGTCCAGGCCACCGAAGATTACGGCACTGCGGGCGCAGTAAGAAACGCCTCCCAATTTCTTGACGACCGGTTTTTGGTCATATCCGCCGACGTGCTGACCGACATCGACCTGAGGGCGGCCTGCGATTTCCACCGAGATGCGGGGGCTAGGGCCACCATGGTTCTGGCCCGGATGGAGAACCCGCTTTCCTACGGGGTGGTCATCACCAAGGAAGACGGTCGCATCTCCAGATTCCTGGAGAAACCCACCTGGGGCGAGGTGTTCAGCGATACGGTCAATACCGGGATATACATTCTGGAGCCGGAGACACTGGAGGACATACCCGAAAAGCAGAATTTCGATTTCTCCAAGGACCTGTATCCCTACATGCTCTCCTCCGGCCAAAAGCTTTATGGCTTCATCACCCGGGATTACTGGAGAGACGTAGGCAACTTGGAGGAATACTTCCAGGCACACCAGGACATCCTGGACGGAAAAGTTAGGGTCCAGATGGGTGGCAACTTGATCCACCGCGAGCAGGCCAGCATCTGGGTGGGAAAGAACGTGGAGGTGGGCGATAAGGTCGATTTCAAGGGGACGTTGATCATCGGCAACGACGCCCGCATCGGCTCTCACTGCTTCATATCCAATTCCGTGCTGGGGGAGGGCGTGCGAATCGGCGAAGACGTAAACCTGGATCGCTGCGTGATTTGGAAGCACAGCACCATCGGCAAGAGAAGCATATTGACCGAGGCCATAATGGCCGACCACTCCACCCTGGAAGAGGAGACGGTGGTCTTCGAAAACGCCATCATCGGCGAAAACTGCTACATCGAGAGGGGAGCCAAGATCAAGTCGGGGGTGAGGATCTGGCCGGGGAAAAGGGTGGAGGCGGATTCCATCCTCTCGTCCAGCCTGGTGTGGGGAGAGAAATGGAACCGGGAGCTTTTCACCGACGCCAAGGTAATGGGCGTGGGCAACCTGGAGCTTACCCCGGAATTCGCGGTCAAACTGGGAGCGGCTTACGGCGCCATGCTGGGCTCGGGCAGCACCGTGGTCACCAGCCGGGACGCGGGCAACACCTCCCGGATGATCAACCGGGCTCTAATCTGCGGGCTGCTCTCCGCCGGGGTGAACGTTCACGATCTAAGGACGCTTCCCATACCGGTGGTGAGATACCAGCTCAAGGCCGGCAAGGAAAGAGGCGGCATACACACCCGAAGATCGCCCCTGGACCCGGGCCAGACCGACATCATCTTCTTCAACGGCGGAGGCCGGGATCTTCCCACGGCCAAGACCAAATCGGTGGAGAGGCTCTTCTTCAGGGAGGATTTCAGAAGGGCATCTCCCGAGGAGACCGGGCAGCTGGATTTCCCCCAGCGAGTGATCGAATCCTATCGCCAGGATTTCCTCAAGGCCATAGATCCGGCAAGCATCAGGGAAGCCCAGTTCAAGCTGGTCATCGACTATTCCAACGGCGGCGCCTGCGAGATATTCCCCTCCATCATCGGGTCACTGGGCTGCGAGGTGATATCCATAAACGCCTACCCCGAAGCCAAAAAGCTCTCGCGTACCGACGAGGAGCGGATTCAATCCATCCAAAGACTCTCTTCCATTGTCAAATCGGTGGGAGGGGACGCCGGTTTTCTTTTCGATCCCGGGGCGGAGAAGCTATCGGTGGTGGACGAAGACGGCGAGGTTATACCGCCGGATCTTGTGCTTTTGATCGTCACCTCCCTGTTTCTTGGATCAACCCAGGCGCGCAAAATCGCGGTACCGGTTGTCGCCTCCATGGGCGTGGAAAGAATTGCCGCAGAATACGGTATAGAGGTGATTCGGGTGCGAAACGACCATCTGGCCATGATGGATGCTCTCTCCAATCTGAAGGTCGACTTCGTGGGAGGAACCAGAGGGGGCTTCATCTTCCCGGGATTCCAAGCCGGAGCAGACGCCATGTTCAACCTGGCCAAGATACTGGAACTTCTTTCTAAAAACGGCAATTCGTTCTCGGGATCCAAGAAGAGGAGTCTGGCCCGGTTGAGAAGAGATCTCGATAGGTATCACATGGCCCGACAGATGGTCCCCTGCTCCTGGCGCAAGAAGGGACAGGTGATGAGGGAGCTTCTCAAGCATACCGAGGACTGCCGCCGCGAGCTGATCGACGGGGTGAGAGTGCTCAATCACGACTCGTGGGTGCTGGTGATGCCGGATCGAAGGAAATCGGCTTTCCACATACTGGCGGAGTCGACCGTCGCCGGTCAGGCCGAGAAGCTGGTGGAAAATTATGCCCACAAAGTCAACGAATGGCAGACCTGAACCGGCGAAGCAGGGCGCAAGTCCACAGGTAGATTTTCCCCCCAGATAACAAACTGCGCAGGTCAATTCAAGGTTTGATCCCACCACATTCGGTCTCCCCCCATAGCGACGGGAATTCATCCTCTCGCGAACCGACCGGGATTGCAAAAAACCCAAATTTCCCCTTGCCTGAGTCCTTCCCGCTGGTTAATTTACCGGAAAACAGGCAGAAGAACCAGCCGCAAGGCCCGGGTGCGTTGCTTTGAACTCTCTTTGCCATCAGGAGGGGACAAATGCCGGAAGAAGAAGTGGGGAAAGTACAAAGCTACTTTCGCAAGATCGACGTGGCGGCGATCAACATCATTGCCGGAACGCTGTCTGTGGGAGACACCATCCGCATCAAAGGACATACCACCGATTTCACGCAGACGGTGGACTCCATGCAGATCGAACACGAGCAGGTGCAGACCGCCAAACCGGGTGATTCCATCGGCATGAAGGTAAAAGAGCCGGTGCGGGATCACGACACCGTGTACAAGGTGACAGAGTAGTCTATTGAAACGACCACCTATCAACTTCATAGGGGCAGGAATTCATCCTGCCCCGGATTGATTCTCTTTTTTGGTGGCATCGTTGACTCATGGAGAGATGGAAAAGAAGGCCCAGAGTACAATCAGTTTAGACGATCTTTCGCGCGAGCAGTTGGTTGGCATGCTGGACGATTTCGCCAAGAATTGGCTGGCGCACGACGGCTTGTGGTTTCAGGCGGTGGAACGAGAATTTGGTATGGAGGCTGCCATCCTGCTCGACCGAAAAGCCTGGGAGAAGTTCACAGTAATTGAGGCCAAAAGGATAATGGCCCGCCACAATATTCAACCGAACAGCGGGCTGGCGGGTTTGAAGAAAGCCTTAAATTACCGTCTATACAGCCGTCTTAACGTGCAAGAGGTGGCGGAGGAAACACCGAATCGTTTCGTGTTTCGCATGAACAACTGCCGGGTCCAGTACGCCCGCAATAAAAGAGGTCTTCCGGATTTCCCGTGCAAGCCGGTGGGCATAGTGGAATACAGCGAGTTCGCCAAAACCATCGATCCGCGCATCCGCACCACCTGCCTGAGCTGTCCGCCGGATGCGCATCCCAACGAATACTATTGCGCCTGGGTATTTGAGATATAGATCGCACGTCTTGTTATTTGCCTTCTGAGTAGTTGTAAGCCGAAACGGGTCTCAAAACACCGTTCGCCCCTGTGGGCGAAAAAGGGGATAGTGGTGATGGCCGCGTCTTCAAGACGCGCCAAGTTGTGAGCCTCGTGTCTGGTTTTGTAGCCGCCCGTACGGGCGCAGAAGGCTCGCAGGCTGAAGCCTGCGGCCACAGAAGAGCGGGTTGGGTAGTGGGTTTTGTAGCCGCAATCTTTAGATTGCGCGGGGTGGGAGGCAATCTCGCAGGCTAAAGCCTGCGGCTACAAAAGACGCCAAATCGGTTTCATAGCCGTGACCTTAAGATAGGCCATTACAGAGTTATGAGAGTCAAAGAACGAAAACATCGGTTGCCGAGGAAAACCTATACAGGCAGAGTGAGGTGCGCTTTCACCGTTTGCGTGCTCGACAGGAGACGGCTATTTGTCTCTGATCACACTTTTCATCCCATCCAAGAGATTCTGTTGGGCGCACTGAGGAAGAATAACTGCGATGCTCACGTTTATCTATTCATGCCCGACCATTGTCATCTCTTGATCGAAGGAAAATCAGATGAGTCGGATGTATGGCAATCTGTGGTCGATTTCAAGCAAGGGAGCGGATATTGGCTGGTGAAGAATGCTTATGTTGAACAATGGCAAAAGGACTTTTACGACCACATTCTGAGAAACGACGAAGATCTAGAGAAACAGTCACGATACATCTTGGGAAATCCGGTCAGAGAGGGTCTGGTGAAAGACTGGCAAGCATATCCATACAAAGGTTCCACAACATATGATTTTGAGCAATGGTGAGTGCATTGAAGTTCAGGTTTGCGATTCTGTAGCCGCACCCTTCAGGGTGCGTATGTTGGAGTCTTCTGCGCGCAGGCTGAAGCCTGCGGCTACAAGAAACACAAACCTGGTTTTGTAGCCGCAATCTTTAGATTGCGCAGGGTGGGGACCATCTCGCAGGCTAACGCCTGCGGTTACAGAATCGCGGGTCGGGTGGTGGGTTTTGTAGCCACCCGTACGGGCGCAGAAGGCTCGCAGGCTGAAGCTTGCGGCTATTTGAGAACATGCGGAAGCAAGCTTCCGCACTCCGGCTACTAAATTATGTTAGCTCGAATCCTATCCAGCGCGGTTTTGGGAATTGACGCCTACATTGTAGAGGTGGAGGCGGATATCACGCCCGTACTTCCCGCATTCGCCACGGTGGGACTTCCCAACGAGGCGGTGAAGGAGAGCAAGGAACGTGTGATGTCGGCTATCAAGAACTCCGGCTTTTTCTTCCCCAACAAGAAAGTCACCATAAACTTAGCTCCGGCAGATGTGAAAAAAGAGGGGTCGGCTTTCGACCTTCCCATGGCCATTGGCATCATCGCCGCCACCGGCCAAATGGCAAGGGAGAGCTTCGACGATTATCTGGTTTTGGGCGAGCTTTCGTTGGACGGAAGCTTGCGACCCATCCGAGGGGCTTTGTGCATGGCGCTTCA
>CAZPRG010000058.1:0-13675 GCA_964588675.1 uncultured Ignavibacteria bacterium | reverse complement strand
AGGAAATAGTGACCTATCTGGTCAGAGGCGAGCTCAAATCCTATCGCCAGCTGCCCCTCAATCTTTACCAGATACAAACCAAATTCCGGGACGAGATCAGACCTCGTTTCGGCCTGATGCGGGGACGCGAGTTCATAATGAAGGATGCCTATTCCTTCGACAAGGACGAGGCCGGATTGAAGGTCAGCTACCAAAAGATGCTGGATGCTTATCGGAGGACCTTCGACCGCTGCGGCCTTCAGACCAGGATGGTGGAATCGGACACGGGCGCCATGGGCGGCACCGCGGCACACGAGTTCATGGTAATGGTGAACACCGAGGGCGGAGAGAACGTCATCTTCTTCTGCGACAACTGCGACTACGCGGCCAACCTGGACAAAGCCAGCTCCCTGGAAACAGAGGCTACCACCGGCGAGGAGGGCAAAGTCAAGCCCATAGAGAAAGTGGCCACACCAGGAGCCAAGACGGTGGAGGAGGTGACCTCTTTCCTCAAGGTTCCGGCCCGCAAGCTGGCCAAAACGCTTCTCTACAAGGCCGATGGAAATATGGTGGCGGCCATGATCAGAGGGGACAGGCAAATCAATGAGATCAAACTGAAAAACGTGCTAAAATGCATCAATCTGGAAATGGCCGATGCCCTAGCCGTGGAAAAGACCACAGGTGCAGCCGTGGGCTTTGCCGGGCCGGTGGGCCTCAAAGGGGTCAAGCTCGTGGCCGACCCCGAGGTCACTCAATTGCGCAACTTCGTCGCCGGAGCCAACCAGAACGACCATCATCTGATCAACGTAAACCCGGTGCGTGATTTTCAGATAGACCAGGTGGCCGAGATCAGGTGCGCGCAGGAGGGAGAAATCTGTCCCCGATGCAGGAAGGGCAAGCTTTCCACCTCCCGGGGCATCGAGGTGGGGAACACCTTCATGCTGGGGACCAAGTACAGCCAAAGTCTGGGGGCCACTTTCTCGGATGCCGATGGTCAAGAGAAGCCTTTCATCATGGGTTCCTACGGCATCGGCATCACCCGCACAGCTCAAGCTGCGGTGGAGAGGTTTCACGACGATCACGGGATAATCTGGCCCGCGGCCATAGCGCCTTTCTCGGTGGAGATAGTGCCGCTGAACGTAAGCGACGATCAGCAGAGGAACACGGCTTTCGGTATTCATCGGGATATGGAAAAGCAGGGTCTGGAGGCGCTGATCGACGACCGGGACGAGAGAGCGGGAGTGAAATTCAACGATGCCGATCTGGTGGGGATACCCCTGCGATTGAACGTGGGCGCCAGGAGTCTGAAGGAAGGCAAAGTGGAAATCTATGTGAGAAAGACCAGGCAAACCAAACCAGTGCCAAAAGAGGCGGTCGTGGAAAGCTGCCGGGAGCTGCTGCGAGAGCTTTAGAGTGGCCGTGGCCGCCGGGAAGAGCCATTCAATCCTTATTGCGAGGAGATCATCCGTGGGAAACGCCCCAATTCGGCCGTCGCCGTCGAAGCGGGCCACTTGAAATTCACCCCTCACTTTTGTGTTGATTTTCCTGGGAGCAGGTGTTATATTTAGGAGTCGAGAGTGGGTGAAACCCACTCTTTTACGTAAATAATAGCGTATAGATTGAATTATGGGTACATTGCCGAATGTGTTGAGGGAGAAAGTGCGGCCTCTGGTGGAAGAGGAAGGCCTGGAAATGGTGGAACTTCAGTTTTCGCCAGCCGGTCCTGCATCCGTTCTGCGCGTCTTCGTGGACCGGGCGGGCGGAGTGACCGTGGGGCAGTGCGCCTTGATAAGCAGAAAGCTGGGCGACTTTCTGGATACCGAGAATCTGATCCCCACCAGGTACACTTTGGAAGTATCCTCGCCCGGCTTGGACCGACCTTTAACCGCGGCTGCGGATTTCAAGAGGAAGACCGGGGAGAAGGTCAGGATATTCTTAGAGGAGCCAGTGGACGGGAAAACGGAGATGGTGGGAAAGATCGATAACGTGCAGGAACAAAATCTGGTCTTTCTGGAGTCATCCCACGAAGCCGGGCCGGAGGGGCGAAGACGGGTGATTCCGCTTGACCGGGTTGCCCGGGCCAAGATCATACTTTAGCTTACAGGTGGGTTGATGAACTACGAGATCTTAGAGGCGTTGAGCCAGATCACCAAGAACAAGAACATCGAGATGGATTTCGTCATAGAGACGCTGGAGACCAGTCTGATCCAGGCAGCCAAGAAGAAGTTCGGCCAAGCCGAGAACATCAAGGTGGAAGTGGACCCCACCTCCGGAGAGATAAAAATCACTGCCACCAAGAAGGTGGTGAAAGAGGTGACGGATCCCCACACGGAGATTTTGGTGGGGGAGGCCCGGGAGGTGGTGCCCCGGATCAAGCTGGGACAGGAGGTGGAAGTGCCGGTGGGGTTCGAGGAGTTCGGCAGAAACGCCATCGCCGTGGCCAAGCAGACTTTGATTCAAAGGGTGCGGGACGCAGAAAGGGAGAGGATTTACGAGGAGTACAAGAACAAGGTGAACACGGTGGTCACGGGCGGCGTGCAGCAGATCGAGAAAGGGCATATCATAGTGAACCTGGGAAGAGCGGAGGCGGTTCTTCCTCCCAAAGAGCAGATTCCCAAAGAAAGATACCGGCAGGGAGACCGGATTCGCGCGCTGATCTTGGACGTGCAGAAGAGCACCAAGGGTCCCCAGATCGTTCTCTCCCGGGCCAACCAGGAGTTCGTCAAGAAGCTGTTCGAGTTGGAGGTGCCGGAGATCTACGAGAGGATCATCGAAATCAAATCCGTGGCCCGAGAGCCGGGCGAGAGGTCCAAGATAGCGGTGAGCTCCATCGATGACCGGGTGGATCCGGTAGGCGCCTGTGTGGGGGTGAAGGGCAGCCGGGTGCAGAGCATCGTCAGAGAGCTCTCCAACGAGCGCATCGACATCGTACCCTGGAGCGCCAACCCGGAGAATTTCGCCACCCGGGCCTTGGCCCCGGCCAAGGTGGTCCACGTGGAGACTTACCATGACGATAACAGCATGACCGTCGTGGTGGAGGACGACAGGCTTTCCTTGGCCATCGGTCGTGCCGGGCAAAACGCCAGGTTGGCGGCCAAGTTGACCGGATGGAAGATAAACATATTAAGCGAGACGGAGTACCGGGAGCAGAAGAAACTGGAGGACCAGCTGAAGATCGACGTGAGCGAGCTGGCGGGAGTGGGCAAGAAGCTCAAGGAGATCCTGGTGGCGCACGGCATCGAAACGGTTCAGGATCTGGCCAAGTCCACGCCGGAGGACTTGGTCGAAATCGAAGGGGTGGGAGCCAAAAGGGCGGCTTCGCTGCTGGAGAAGGCCAAGGATTATCTGAGTCCCTCCAGAAGCGGCAGATAGAGGCGCTTGCGTGCCCGGCGCCGGATCTGTCCGGTGATTGTCCGATCATGAAGTCCTGACACAAGGGGTATCGGTTTTGGCAAACAAAAGAGCATATCAGTTGGCCCGGGATTACAAAATCTCCAGCGAAGCCATGCTGGCTATCATCCACGAGTTGGGATTCGAGATAAAAAGCCACATGAGCGCCGTGGATGAGAAGATGGCCGCCGCCATAGAGAAGAAATTCCAGAAGGAGAGGGAGGCGGTGGCGGAGGATTTGGCGGAGAGGAAAAGGAAGCTTAAGGAGAGGAAGGAGAAAGAGGAGCAACAGGCTGCCCGGCCCGCGCCGGCCGCGCAGACGAAAGAGGTCAAAGTCCGTCCGGACCAGCGCACCCGAAGGCCCGACCGGAGGAGGCCGGAGATAAGAAAAAGAAAGCCGGTCCCGGTCAGGGGCAGACATGAGAGAAAGATAGACAAGACCGAAATACAGCAAAGCGTTAAAAAAACCCTGGCCTCCATGGACCTGAGCAAGCAAGGCAGGAAGTACAGAAGAAGGCCGCAGGGGGAGCGAGGCGAAAAAGAGGCCGAGCCCACCAACCTGATCCGGGTCACCGAATACCTCTCCGTGGCCGAATTGGCCAACCTGATGGGGGTCAAGCCCGCGCAGGTCATATCCAAATGTCTGGAACTGGGTTTCGTGGCCACCATAAACCAGCGGCTGGACATGGACAGCATCGAGACCATCGCACTGGAGTTCGGATTCAACGTTCAACCGGTGAAGGAGATCGGAGTGGAGGAGGTGGAGGAGCCGGATCTGGAAGACCAGATGAGGCCCCGGCCTCCGGTCATCACTATCATGGGCCACGTGGATCACGGCAAAACCTCTCTTTTGGACTTCATTCGAAAAAGCAACATAGTGGCGGGAGAATCGGGAGGCATCACCCAGCACATCGGCGCCTACGAGGTGGAAGTGGGGGGAGGGAAGATAACTTTCCTGGACACCCCGGGCCACTCCGCTTTCACCGCCATGCGAGCCAGGGGCGCCCAGGTGACGGACGTAGTGGTTCTGGTGGTAGCGGCGGACGATGCCGTCATGCCCCAAACCGTGGAGGCCGTGGATCACGCCCGGGCGGCGGGGGTCCCCATCATCGTGGCCATCAATAAAATGGATCTGCCCGGGGTGAAAAGCGATCCGGTCAGGCAACAGCTGGCCAAGCTGAATCTGGTCCCCGAGGAATGGGGAGGATCGACCATCGTGGTGGAGATGTCGGCCAAGACCGGGATAGGAGTGGAGAAGCTCCTGGAGATGATCCTGTTGCAGGCGGAGATGATGGAGCTTAAGGCCAATCCCTGCCGCCGGGGATCGGGTGTGGTAGTGGAGTCGGAGCTCTCCAAGGGACGGGGAGTCATAGCCACGGTTCTGGTGGAAAAGGGCACCCTGAGAGTGGGAGATCCCTTTGTGGCCGGACCCTATCACGGTCGGGTAAGGGCCATGTTCAACGAAAGAGGAAACCCGGTGATGGAGGCCGGTCCTTCCACGCCGGTGCAGGTGCTGGGCTCCTCCGGAGTGCCCCAGGCGGGGGACAGCTTTGTGGTCACCGTCAGCGAATCCGAATCCCGCCAGATATCCGGCCAGAGACTCAGGTTGAAGCGGGAACACGACTTAAGACAGGTTAAAAGAGCCTCGCTCACGGACGTGTATGAGCAGATAGAGGAAGGCAAGGTCAGGGAGCTGAACCTGATACTGAAAGGGGACGTGGGGGGATCGGTGGAGGCTCTGTCCGATACGTTGGAAAAGCTGTCCACGCAGGAGGTCAAAGTCCTGGTGATTCATAAAGGAGTAGGACCCATCACCGAGAGCGACGTTCTGTTGGCGGCGGCCTCCAATGCCATCATCATCGGCTTTCACGTCCGTCCGGATCTGAGAGCCAGGGAACTCGCGGCCAGGGAGCACGTGGACATAAAGCTCTATGACGTGATCTATGAGATCGAGGCGGAGGTTAAAAAGGCATTGGAGGGTCTTCTCGAGCCGGAGATCACCGAAACCGTTTCGGCCACGCTGGAGGTCAAAAGCGTCTTCAGGATATCCAACGTGGGCCAGGTGGCGGGTTGCCTGGTGCAGGACGGGACGGTTCACAAGGGCGACAGGGTCCGGGTGATCCGGGACGGAACGGTGGCCTACCAGGGTCTGATATCCTCCCTGAGAAGGTTCAAGGACGATGTCCGGGAAGTGTCCAACGGCATGGAATGCGGAGTGAAGATAGAGAATTATGACGACGTCAAGGTGGGCGACGTTTTGGAGTTCTATCAGGTTCACGAGTTGGCCCGCAAGCTGGAGTGAGTCGCAGGATGGGTGGTAGGCGAGGCGGCCCGAATCAATAGCCTAGACGGATATGTCTTCGGTTTCCATGGTGGTGGGTCTGGCCAGCATAGATGTCCACCTTCCGGAAAGCGGATCCCTCAAGAGCAAGAGGCAGATATTGAGAAGGATCAAGGATCGGGTCCGTAACAACTTCAATGTTTCCATCGCCGAAGTGGATCACAACGATCTGTGGCAGAGAACCACTCTGGGCGTGTCGGTGGTGGCCAACCAGAGACAGTTCGCCAATCAGGTTTTAAGCGGTGTGGTGGATCTGGTCGGTAAAGTAAACGGCGTTCAGATGCTGGATTATACCATAGAGCTGCTTTGAGTAAAAATCCCCCGGCGAGCTTGAGGACTTCTCATGCCACACCTGCGACGGGAGCGGGTGGGCGATTTGGTAAAGAGGGAAATCGCCCAGATAATAGAGCACGAGCTGAAGGACCCGGGCATAGGTTTTGTGACCCTTACCGGCGTTGACATGTCGGGTGATCTGAGGCAGGCTAAGGTTTTCTACAGCGTTCTGGGAGACCAGGATAGCAAAGAAAAAAGCGCGGCCGCCCTGGGGAGAGCCCGCGGATTCGTGCAGCGCGAGATCGGCCGGAGACTAAGACTTAGGTACACGCCGGAGATATCCTTTTGTTTCGATGCCTCGGTGGAGCGGGGCGCGCACATCGAGGAGCTGATACAGAGGATGCATTCCGGCCGGGAGACGGAAGAGCGGGAGGCCGGTTCGGATCCGGAACCCGGAGGCGGTCTGCCCTCGATTGAAGAGGACGACGATGAAGGACAAACCCAAGAGGATTCTGAATCTGATCGACCAGTGCGCTAAGGTCCTGATCACTTCCCATCGTGACCCGGATGGTGATTCCATAGGCTCCCAATTGGCTTTGGCCCATCTGGTGGAAACTCGGGGGAAACCCTGTCGGATCGTGAACCAGGGTGAGCTGCCTCAGAAGTATGCTTTCCTGGATTCCGGGACACGGATCGAGAACCTGGAGCTTTTGGAGCAAGAGGCCGGGCGGGATGCGGATCTGGTCTTCGTGTTGGATTGCACTTCCCGGAGCCGGATGGGGGAGGTGGCGGGGATCATCCCCCAACAGGCGGTGGTGGTCAACCTCGATCACCACGGGGACAACGAGAATTTCGGCACCTTCAACTACGTGGATGCGCATGCCTCGGCCGTGGGGGAGATGATCTACTCGCTCTTCAAGGCGGCGGGCGCCCCTCTGACCGGGCAGGTTTCCACCTGGCTATTCGCGGCCATTCTCACCGACACCGGCCGGTTCAAGTTCAGCAACACGTCATCGGCTTGTCTCCGGGCTTGCGCGGAGTTGATAGACGGCGGCGCGGACCCCAGGCAGATAACCAACCGGATTTATTTCAATCACTCGCTGGCTTTCCTGAAGCTTCTGGGTACGGTATTGAGCGCTCCGGAGATAACCCCAGACCAGCGGATATGCATCATGACCGTAAGACGGGAGACTCTGGTGAACCTGGGTGTGGATACCAAGGAGATGGAAGGTTTGGTGAATTACTCGCTGTTTGTGCGGGGAGTGGAGATAGGTCTGCTTTTCACGGAGAAGGCCGAGGGAGGGACCAAGGTGAACTTGAGATCCCAGAATCAATTCGACGTGGCGCGCGTGGCCCGGGCTTTCGGAGGAGGGGGCCACAGAAACGCAGCCGGATGCACACTGTCTCTGCCCCTGGAGCAGGCCAAAGGAACCGTTCTGGAGCACATTCAAACCATTTTACGGCATGAACCTGTCAGGAGTCTTGATAGTTGACAAAGCGTGCGGGGTCACCTCGCATGACGTGGTACTGAAACTGAGGAGGATGCTGGGTGTCAGGAGCATCGGCCATGCCGGAACCTTGGACCCCGCCGCCAGCGGGCTCCTTCTGGCCTGCGTGGGCCGAGCCACCAAGATCGTTCAATTCCTCAGCCGATACGACAAGGAATACGAAGCGGTGATCAAATTGGGCGTGACCACGGACACTTACGACGGCCAGGGCCGGGTGACCGCCGTGCACTCAGGCGACCTGCCCGATGCGAATCAGATAGAGCGAATGCTTCTCTCCTTTGAGGGCAGGATCGAGCAGATTCCCCCGCCCTATTCCGCAGTGAAGCACAAGGGCAGGAAGCTGTATCAATATGCCCGAGCTCAGGAGAAGGTAAAGGTGAATCCCCGGCAGGTTGAAATCAAGGAATTGCAGGTGCTGGACATTCAACCGCCCTGCGTGAGGTTCAAGGTCAAGTGCTCAAAGGGCACTTACATCCGAGGCCTGGCGTCCGAGATGGGGGAGAGGTTGGGGTGCGGCGCCCACCTTTCGGAGTTGCGCAGAACCGGGGCCGGACCCTTCAGGCTGGGTGATGCCCTTTCGGTGGAGGAGCTGGAGGCCATTCAGCACCGGGGCGACATATCGACCGTAATGGTGCCCATCGAGAAAACCCTGTCTCACCTTCCCTGGGTGGCGGTCAATCAAGACTGCGCCGACATGGTCAAACATGGTGTGGCCATTGATCGAGCCTGTATCCAATCCCTGGAAGGGGATTTCGGAGCGGGGGATTCTATCTCCCTGAGGGACCGGCAAGGACTGGTACTGGCCGTGGGCCGGGCCTTGAAATCATCCGCGGAGTTTCTCCGCCCGGGAAATGGGGAGAAGCTTTTTGAATACAGCCGGGTGATTTAAACCTCAGTGGAGCTAATGCCGTGCACGTTTGTCTGGACATCAGGAAGGTGGATTTGAGACCCTTCGAGAAGCCGGCGGTGACCCTGGGTACCTTCGACGGCGTCCATTTGGGTCATCGCACCATAATCGCCAGGCTGGTGGATAAAGCCCAAAAGCACGGGACCAAAGCGGTGGTGGTCACGTACGAGCCACACCCCCAGCGGGTGGTGTCCCCCCGGGATGCACCGGAGGTCCTGACCACGCTCCAGGAGAAACTGGAGCTTTTGCAAAGGCAGGGAGTAGAGGAGACGGTGGTGATCAATTTCGATCGGCAGCTTCGGGAGCGCTCACCCCAGGATTTTTTGGGAGAGCTTCTGCTGGCCAGGCTGGACCCGGGTTACCTGGTGGTGGGGGACGATCATGCTTTCGGCAAAGGCAGAGCCGGGAGGATAGATTTTCTGCGGGAGGCTGCATCCAAGTATGGCTTTGATCTGGAGGTGGTTTCCGCCCTGTGCGTGGATGGTGCCAGAATCAGCAGCACCCGCATCCGCAAGGAGTTGCAGGCGGGCGAATTCGCCAGAGCCAGAAGCTGGTTGGGGCACGCCTACCCGGTGTTCGGGACTACCATCCCAGGCAAGGGCCGGGGGAAGAAGTTGGGCTATCCCACCCTGAACCTGCAGCTGCCCGCGGGCAAGCTTCTGCCCAAAGACGGAGTGTACGGAGTCACCGCCCGACTGGAGGAAGAACCTTATCGGGGGATGATGTACATCGGACCGAGCGTCACCTTCGATGAGCACAAGCCTGCGGTGGAAGTGCACCTTTTCGACCTGCGGGAAGTTCCTTCATCCGGGCAAGTGAAGGTCTGGATGGAGGGGTGGATCAGGTCACCCCAGAAATTCGCCAATGCCGACAGGCTAAAGGATCAACTGAAATCGGATGAAGAGATAGTCAGACGGATGTTTGAGACCAACTGCTTCAGCGGGATGCAGAAATAACCCAAGGAGGACGTCTTGTCACTTGCCAGAGAGAAAAAGGAGAGGCTGATTCAGGAATATCGAATGCACGATGCAGACACCGGTTCGGCTGAGGTTCAGATCGCCCTTCTCACCGAGAGGATCAACGATCTCACGGTGCACCTCAAGACGCACAGCAAGGATTTCAGCTCCAGAAGGGGCCTGTTGAAGCTGGTGGGAAAGAGAAGAAGGCTTCTGGATTACCTAAAGGATAACGATCTGGACGCATATCGAAAGATAGTCGAGCAATTGGGCTTAAGGAAGTAGCGGCGTTTGATCCTGTTTGAGAGACTGGCCTGAACTTGATCGAGGCGCCCAAGCGGCTTGGCGCGGATAGGAGCATTCAACATGGAATTTAAATGGGAATTGGACCTGGGCGGAAAAACCCTGGTCGTGGAAACTGGCAGGGTGGCCAAACAGGCGCACGGAGCAGCCATGGTGCGTTTGGCGGACACCGTCATTTTAGCCACCGCAGTGGAAGCAAAGGAGATAGACGAGGATCAGGATTATTTTCCTCTCTTCGTGGACTACCGGGAGAAGGCCTATGCTGCGGGCAAGATACCGGGAGGCTTTTTCAAAAGAGAGGGACGACCCAGCGAGAAGGAAACGGTAAGCGCCAGGCTCATCGATCGGACCCTGCGGCCCCTGTTTCCGGAGGGTTACTTCAAAGAGGTGCAGATCATGGTGATCGTCCTCTCCTCGGATCAGGAGAACGATGCGGACGTGCCCGGTTTGATAGGCGCCTCCGCCGCCCTGAGCATCTCCCAGATTCCGTTCTACCATCCGGTGGCGGCGATCCGGGTAGGAAGACTGGGTGGCGAGCTGATCGCCAATCCGACCTTTTCCCAGCTGGAACAGAGCGACATGGATCTGGTGGTGGCCGGGACAAAGGACTTCGTGAACATGGTGGAAGGCGAATGCCGCGAGGTCTCGGAACAGGACATCCTCTCCGCCCTTCAGTTCGGACACGAGAAGATCAAGCAGATTGTGGCCTTGCAGGAGGAGATGAAAGCCAAGCTGGGAAAGCCCAAACCGGAGGTGACCATCACTCCCCGAGACCCCCAGCTGGTGGAGGCGGTAACCGCTTCGGCCTGGGAGAAGATAAAAGAGGCAGATCGCGCACCGGACAAAACCGAAAGGGAAGAGAACCTGGACCGGCTTGTCGATTCGGTGACCCTGGAGCTTTTGGAGAAATTCCCAGAGACGGAAAGAGAGATCAAATCCATCCTGCAGGAGTTGGAAAAAAAGGACGTGCGGCAGATGATTCTATCCGAAGGCAAAAGGGTGGATGGAAGGGACCCTCGCCAGATCCGCCCCATCACCTGCGAGGTGGGGGTGCTGCCCCGGACGCACGGATCGGCCATCTTCACCCGCGGCCAGACGCAGGCGCTGGTGGTGGCCACCCTGGGGACCAAGATCGACGAGCAGAGGGTGGATGATCTGGAGGGGGAGTCCACTAAAAGCTACATGCTTCACTACAACTTTCCGCCCTTCAGCGTGGGCGAGATCAGGCCCATCCGGGGTCCCGGCAGGCGGGAGATAGGCCACGGCGCGCTGGCGGAGAGGGCCATCCAGCCGGTGATTCCCAAAGAGGACGTTTTCCCCTATACCGTGCGGCTGGTCTCCGATATCCTGGAGTCCAACGGTTCGTCTTCCATGGCCACGGTGTGCGGAGGCACCCTTTCGCTGATGGATGCCGGGGTGCCCATAAAGGCGCCGGTGGCGGGTATTGCCATGGGGCTGATCAAAGAGGGCGACAAGCAGGTGGTCTTAACCGACATTCTGGGTTTAGAGGATCATCTGGGAGATATGGATTTCAAGGTGACCGGAACCAGAGGCGGCATAACCGCATTTCAGATGGACGTGAAGATCGCCGGCGTGGACTTGGACATCATGCACCAGGCAATGATCCAGGCCAAGGAGGCCCGACTCTTCGTTCTGGACAAGATGGAACAGACCATAGCCAAGCCCCGACCCGAGCTTTCGGCTTACGCTCCGCGCATTATCATCCTCAAGGTCAAGCCGGATAAGATCGGAGAGATCATCGGTCCGGGCGGCAAGATGATAAGAAGCATTATCGAGAGAAGCGGCGCCAAGATAGACATCGAGGACGACGGTTCGGTGTTCATCGCCTCGGTGGACCAGAAGGCGGGCGAGCTGGCACAAGAGCTTATTCTCAAACTGACCGAAGAGGCCGAAATCGGCAAGGAATACATGGGCAAAGTCAGGAGGATAACCACCTTCGGAGCCTTCGTGGAGATACTCCCGGGACAGGACGGGCTGGTTCACATTTCCGAGTTGGACAACCGGAGAGTGAATCGGGTGGAGGACGTCTTGAAGCTGGGAGATCAAGTGAAGGTGAAGGTAATCGACATCGATCCTGAGGGCAAGATCAGGCTTTCCCGAAAAGCCTGTCTTCCGAAGACCACGCAAAAAAGGTAGATGCGGTCCGGTCCCGTGACGGATCGCGGGCGGACGGCGAGAACCGGTCCGGATGTTCACCAATCAGGCTGGCCGAAGGGAAGGTACAGTTGAGAGGAACCTACAGGAAGACCGTTTTGGAAAACGGCGCCCGGGTGGTCACCGAGAGCATGGACAGCGTCCGCTCCATAAGCATCGGGGCGTGGATAGACGTGGGCTCCCGGGATGAAGCGGCTCAAGAGGCCGGAGCATCCCACTTCATCGAACATATGGTGTTCAAGGGCACCAAAAAGCGCTCCGCACTGGAAATCGCCACCTCCCTGGAGTCGGTGGGAGGGGCGCTTAACGCCTTCACCGGAAGGGAGCACACCTGCTATTTCGCCCGGGCCCTGGATGAACACCTGGACATAGCACTGGACGTTCTGTCGGATCTCATCCGCCATCCGTTGTTCAACCGCCGCGACCTGGAGAAGGAGAGGCAGGTCATCATCTCCGAGATCAAAGAGATGGAGGATTCGCCCGGGGAGTTGGTGCAAGACCTGCTCATGGGAACCATATGGAAGGAAGGTTCGCTGGGAAGACCCGTGATCGGAACCGCTCAAAGCGTGCTGGACCTTTCCCGCAGCCAGCTGCTGGGCTTCATGAGGAAGAACTACACCTCCCCCCGAATGGTGATTGCCGCCTCCGGCAGCCTGAAGCACCAGGTTTTCTTGTCGAAGATTCAAAGGAAGTTTGGGCTCGATTCCCGATATTCCGGCAGCCCGGAAATTCAGGCTACGCCCCGGCCAGGCAGGAAGAGAAGAGTGGTGGTCAAAAAGACGGCGCAGACCCACATCAGTATTGGAGTGCCGGCCTTTCCCTACAAGGACCCCAGGAGGTATTCGGCCCTGGTGCTGAGCAACATTCTGGGCGGGGGAATGAGCTCCCGTCTATTTCAGAGAATCAGAGAGAAACTTGGACTGGCGTACAGCGTCTATTCCTTCTTGGATTTCTTCGAGGATACGGGGGTTTTCGGGATTTACATGGGCACCGACCGTGAGAATGCCCAGCGGGTCATGGTGGAGGTCCTAAGGGAGATCAAGAAACTGAGGAGCGATAGCATCGACCCGGAGGAGCTATCCAATGCCAAGTACCAACTAAAGGGAAATCTGCTCTTGTCCATGGAGAGCACCTTCAACCGCATGAACCGCCTGGCCAGATACGAGCTGTTTTTGGGCGACAACCTGGATCTGGATCATACCATAAGGGCCATCAACAAGATCAAATCCAAGGACGTGATCGAAGTGGCCCGGGAGCTGTTCTCGCCGGGCCGGCTGTCCGCCGTGGCTCTGGGTCCGCTGGATCGGAATGCGCTGAACGGAGTGGACTGGGACAGCTTCTGAGATCCGCGCGGTCACTTGCCCGATACCATGTCCTGGCTAATATGGTTGATCATACTGGCGTCGGCACCATGGTTTTTCTTTTTCTTTCTGTGGAGCCTCAGGTACAGGCGGTCCCAAGATGCGGCTTGGCCCACGCTGGTTTATCACCGGGTGGCGGACGGCTTCGACTGGAGCATCACCCGACAGGGCATCAGACAGTTCGAAAGAGGAATTCGGTTTCTGCACCAGCAGGGATACACATCGGCCGGACCGAACGAGCAGATCGACCCCGCGGAAGATGGTGATCCCAAGAGGCTGGTGATTGCCTTCGACGATGGTTACGAGGACGTTTACGATAACGCATTTCCGATTCTGAGCAGGTTCGGGTTCACCGCCTGCGTGTTCGTGGTCACCGGATATGTGGGAAGGGAAGACGATTGGGACTACCATGTGGGAAGGCGGAAGAAAAGACACTTATCCTGGGAACAGATAGCCGAAATGACTCGGGCCGGATTTGAGTT
>CAZPRG010000057.1:0-13779 GCA_964588675.1 uncultured Ignavibacteria bacterium | reverse complement strand
CGTTGGCAGGCAGTTATAGACAACTGTGAAGCGGCAAGCGTGGTTTTGATTTTCTCTGCGGGGAACGAAGGCCCGGGTACTCAGACGCTCAGATCGCCGGCCAACATTTGCAGTACCGCCACGGTCAACTTCGCCGTGGGCGCCATCGACGCCACCAACTACGGCTTTCCCTATCCCATCTGGGCCTCCAGCAGCCGGGGCCCGTCCGACTGCGACGGGAGAACCAAGAAGCCGGAGGTGGTGGCGCCGGGTGTGGACGTTTATTCCTCCGTGCCGGGAGGAGGATACCAGGGAACCTGGGATGGGACTTCCATGGCCGGTCCGCACGTCTCCGGGATCGTTGCCCTGATGCGCCAGGCCAATCCCGATCTGGAAGTGGATTCGATAAAACGCATTCTCATCAATACCGCCGTCGATCTGGGACCGCCCGGGGAGGAAAACACCTATGGCTGGGGCATAGTGGACGCCTACGCCGCGGTCCAGGCTGCCTTGGCCAGCACCTATCTGGCCGGTGACGCAAACGGCGACCAGATGGTGAACGTGGCGGATGCCGTATACCTGCTCAATTATCTTTACAAGAACGGAATCGCCCCCGATCCCATGGCGGCGGGAGATCCCAATGCCGACTGCGCGGTGGACGTGGCGGATGCAATCTATCTGCTGAATTATCTTTATAAGAACGGCCCGGCACCGCAAAGTGGCTGCGCTTGAGATCGACCGTAACCATCGGTTGGAACTTATTCTGATAACCTGTCCCTCGAAAGTCCGGGGGACAGGTTTTGCTTTGACCCCGGGGAGGCAAAGGAAGCTGGGGCAGCGTCATCACCCCAGGATGATGGAGCAAGATCCTATGGGCGGACACTTTCCGTCGGGCCATAAAAAAAGCCACCTTTTCGGGTGGCATCACATACGCCGCGCCGCAAGATCACTTGTCGCTTGGTACCTTGATCTTATGCTGCTTGATCTTGAAGCGCAGTGATGATTCCGGGATGCCCAGAGCCGAGGCCGAGGACTTTTTGACCCAGTTGTTTTCGATCAACGCCTTGAGGATGAACTGCTTCTCCCAGGTCGCCACCCTCTCGTACAGCGACATCTCGGAAGAGCCTGGCTGCTCCTGGATTCCCATCTTCTCGCTGAGTATGTCTGCCGCCACCACCGACTCGCCGTCCTTGATGGCCACCAGTCTCTTCATCTCGTTCTCCAACTCCCGGACGTTCCCCGGCCAGTCGTAGTTGGCCAGAAGCTCGACGATGGCCGCAGAAGGAGTGGGGATCCGGTCCTTCAACTTGGCGGCATGAATTCTGATGAAATGATCGACCAGAAGCGGAATGTCCTCCTTTCGTTCTCTCAAAGGAGGCAGTTTCACGTGGATGGTGTTGAGCCGGAAGAACAGGTCCTTTCGGAAAAGCTCGTTTTCGATCCGTTCTCTTATGTTCCGGCTGGTGGCGGAGATAACCCGGATGTCGACCTTCCTGGGCTTGGTGTCGCCCAGCCGAGTCAGCTCCTTCTCCTCCAGCACCCGCAACAGCTTGATCTGAGTGGCGGGATTGATCTCGGCCACCTCGTCTAAATACAGGGTTCCCCCGTCCGCCTCCTCTATTAAGCCTTTCTTGTCCTGGGAGGCGCCGGTGTATGCGCCCTTCTTGTGGCCGAACAGCTCGTTCTCCAAAAGCGTCTCCGGAAACGCCGCGCAGTTGACCACCACAAAGTTCTTATCCTTGCGATTGCTGTTGTAATGAATGGCTTTGGCCAGCTGGTCTTTTCCGGTCCCGGTTTCTCCCTCCAGAAGTATGGACAGGTTGGTGTCCTTCACCTGGGAGAGCTTCCACATGACCTCCAGCATTTGGCTGCTTTGGGTGATGATGTTGGCAAATGCGCTGCCTTCCTTGAGTTGCTGTTTGAGCCTTAGATTCTCCTCCTCCAGCTTCCGGTTCTCGGTCTCCGCCAGCTTCAACCCCATCATGTCGGCAAAGGCCACGCTCAGGTTCAGCTCGTCCCGGCGGAACGGCCGGGAGACCGAACCGTTTTTCTTGCGATCCAGGTACAACACTCCCTTGACCTCTTCCCCGGTCCTCAAGGGAACCACCAGCAGACTGGAAACGCCCGGCATATTGCAGAGAAACCGCTGGGAGTCGCCCCAGGAGGAGTAGATGGGCTTGCCCAGGGAGGTGAGTTCCCCATCCATCCGCAGTGAGGCCAGCCTGATCAGCTCGCTTTCCTCCGGCGAGAGGTTATAGCCGAACACCGGCGGCGGTGCTTCCGATTCGCCGTTTTTGAGCAGGATGTAACCCCGGTCGGCCTTCAGTTTCTTTGCCAGAAGCGTCAGGTTCCGGCCGATCTCGTCCTCATCCGGAGAACTTGGCGGCTGATCCTGCGACGACGTCGTCTGGGTCTCCTTGGATTCGATCTCGGACAGGAATCGACGGAACACGTTGTAACGGTTGTCCGGCGACGTGCTCTTGTCCGCTATCATCGCCTCCAGCTTCGATCTGAACTGCGATACCTGCTGGAGAATGTCAGAGGAGCCCGAAGATTCCCCGGCCGCATTTCGCAAAAGCGGTTCCGCTTCGTTGAGGGCGTCCACGCTGTCGTCGTAATTGGAGGTTTCGAAGTGAGCCTGCGCCTGTCCCATCCTGGTCAAACCGAAGAAGTAGGCATTCCCCGGCGAGTCCGGGGGGAACAGCTCTGCGAAGAGTTGAGCCGCCTTGTTGAGATACTCTCTCCTGGCGCGGGGCTCGAAGACCTCCTCCGATCCAGCGGCCAGACAAGTGCGGGCCAGCTCGAACCTGCTGCCGATCTTGTCCAAGCAGGCCATGCTCGATCCGAAATTCTCCTCCGCCAGCTTGCGGTTGTTCTTCCGGGCATAAACCTGACCCAAGATTCTGTATGCCAACCCCTCCTCCACCTTCTCGTTCAGCCGGCGGCAAACCTCCCAGAACTTCTCGCAGGTGCTTTCCGCCAGGTTGAGCCTGCCGCTTGCCAGTTGAACCTGCGCCAGAATGCGATAGCACTGGCACAGCAGACTGCTTTGAGGCGCGATTCTCTCGCCCATCTCGATGGCCCGGGAGACTTCCCGGTTGCATCCATCGTAGTCCCCCTGCTCCAAAGCCAGCTCCGCAGCGTACTCGTGATAGATGGCCTTCTCCCGCTCCAGCCCTTTTTCCCGAATGATGGCCAGAGCCGACTGGTAGAACCGCTCTGCCTCCTTAAATTTCCTCTGCTGCGAGGCGGCGTAACCCAAGGAGAGCAAGTTGGCGCACCTGCCCACCTCGTTTTTTGTGCGTTCGCTCTGCCTCAAACTTTCGTAAAGGCACTTTTGGGCTTTCTCCCAGTCTCCCATCAACAAATAAATCCGTCCCAGGTTGCCCGGGATTCGCCCCACCAGCGAATGGCCTTCTTTGGATTTTTGCGCGTGTTCGGTGGCTCGGTTCAGGCACTCTATGGAACGCTCGAACTCCGCCCGGATAAAATAGACCTGGGCCAGCTTGTTGTAAGCCTTGGTGAGTCCCTCATCGTCTCCCGCCCGGCGGAAAGAGGACGCTGCATCTTGCGCCTGAATTTCGGCCTTGGACAGATCGCCCAGATCCACCAGGATGTAAGAGAGAAGAAGTTGGACTTGCCCCAGTCTGCGGTTCTTGGAGGTTTGCCTCATCGCCTGGTAGGCCTGCTCCGCCTTGTCCCAGGCTTCCTGGTAGTTGTCTTCGTGATAGACGATCAGAGCTTCCAGGTAATAAAACTCCCCCGCATTAGCTAAAGAGGTGTCATTCCCTTTCTTCAGCTTTGCCAGCTCCGCCCGAGCAGCCTTCAGGTCCTTCTTAGCCGCCAGGGACGAAACAAGATCCACTCTTTTGTCCCAGCTCTCCATTGCGAGCCTTTACCGGATGATCTTGTTTACCTGAACAGCATAAGAACGCTGCCACGATTCCCCTCCGCACGCCGTGAAGATCCCTTCTCTCCCGATGACGACTGATGCGGTGTCGACGGATGATGGATTATCATCCAGAGATTGAATCCTCCCAACTGCAGGAACAAAACTTGGTCCACGTCGGGTGGATTCCCGCCGCCAGTTCCGTCCGGATTCTGGTGTTCCAGGTCATCCCAGGGATGCTCCCAGGCCGGATTGTTGGGATCGACTAGTGTGTCCGCCAACCCCGGACTGAAAGCCACCAGGAAACAAAGGATGACCCAAAGGAGAAGGAATTGCTGCAAGAGCAGGAATCTGCGGCGGCCGGATGCTTTGGTATTGAGCCACCTCATACTCCTATCGCCTCCTTGAGTCTGAGAGTTGTTTTCTCGTTATCGCGCGGAAGAATCAACCTCCGCCGGTTTTGCATTGAAGTCGGAACAGGATGGGCACCGCCAACCTGGGACAGCTACCCGGCCTGCTCTCTCATCACTAATGTAACAGATTGTCCTGTTTTTGTCAAGTTGTTTTTCGCAATTTTCTGCGCTGCCTGCCAGGCGTGGAGATTATTTGCCATCGCGATATTTCCGATGTCCCACGAGAGCAAAGAGAACAATGAGTTTTCTCATTGCCTCCCAATAAATTATACGTATCGCGCTGAACATGTATTGAGAGGGAAAAACGAGCGCCTGTCGGCGCAAAAACCTGCGCTGTCAGAAGTTGAAGTATTCGTCGGCTACTTGAACCCCTCGGCAGAGGACAAACAACCTCAAGAGGGGGCAAAGACGACCATCACTTCAGAAGCACCATTTTCTTGCACTCGGTGAACTTGGCCGCTGTCAGTCGATAGAAATAGATACCGCTTGCTACCTCTTTTCCCTTGCTGTCTCTGCCGTCCCAAGCGACCACATAGGACCCAGGCATTCTCACATCATCTACCATAGTCCACACAAGTTGACCGACGATGTTGTAGATCCTCAGAGTGACCTGTGAGGCTGATTTATCGCCGCCCACCGTGAAGCTGATGTTCGTTACGGGGTTGAAGGGATTGGGATAATTCTGGGGAAGCGCAAAGCTGTAAGGAGTTGAAGTTGAGGCTTCCACGTTTCCGCTCTGATTACCGGCAGCATACTTGGCGCTCCCGCCAGCACGACCGCCTCCCTGGTTCTCGTAAGCACCTATGTCAACCCACTCGTCTTTCACCCGTTGGTTTCCCTCGAAATCCGCTGGTGGGACGTACATGGCTTCGTTGTCCCCGGCGTTGACACATTCGGATTCGTCGTCGAGGTGATAACCATCATAGAAAAGCGGGTCTCGAATGATGTTGAAAAAACTATCACAGGGTATTCCGTTGCGATTGTAGTCTGCAGTCGTGTCGCCAATTCCGCCAGGCAACCCATCAGAGAAGTTGCCGCCAGTGTTGTTCCAGACGTCATTGTAAGCAACGATTTCCGCGTCTGAATAGCTGCCGCGTAATCCTCCACCATCTTGACTATTGGTGACTATGTTATTCTCAATGCGACCACCGTAGGCCATGTTGATGAATATTCCCCCACCATCTCCTTCGGCGGAGTTCAAATCGATGGTGTTGTTGGTTATTACGGGTCTCCCAGCGAAGCGAATCCCTCCGCCGTGAAATCCCGCCGAGTTTTCAGCAATGACGTTATTGGCTATGATAGGACCGTAAGAAGACACTTCGGAGTTCCAGATGAGAATGCCACCTCCATCTCCTGTTGTGGCAGCGTTTTCAGTAATCACGTTGTTCAATATCTGCGGACTGGAACCGTGGCAGAAAATCCCACCCCCGTCATGTGCTGTGTCTGCCATGATGATGTTGTTGATGATGGTTGGTGACGAGTAATAGCAGTAGATCCCACCCCCGAACGAATTGGGTTCTCCCTTATCGATATACTCGGTCCCCTTCCCGTTTCTGATGGTGAACCCTTTCAAGACAGCCGTGGGGTGATCGTTGTCCACGAACCTGACCACGCTGGCAGAATCGGGACCGCAGGTCAATGAGCAACCGTCTATCACGGTGTTCTCGATGAACCAGGTGGAATCCGGATACAAATGCAGATAACTGGTCACCGTCGGATTGTGATCTTTGAATCTGAGATTCTCGTAATAGGTACCCGGCTCCACGAGAATAGTGGTCCACCAACATGAGGCGTCAATCGCGGACTGAATCGTCGGATAATCGTAGGTGGGGACATACATGATGAAACCGGGTCCCTCGATGTACTTTTGTAACTTAAACAAGCGCCCTTCTCCGGGCTGCAGACTGACTTCTAACACATTGCTAAATCCAAAGAGTTTGGTGATATAAGAGTCATCATACATATCTGTGGCTAAGTACGGACCATCCGGAAGGTTTAGATACACTCTGACGCTGTCCTGCTGTGACTCCAGGGTTCTTCTGTTAACCAGCATGAAGTATGGATTGTCTCCGTAGTCCTCGAAGAAGCCCACTTGGACGCAGGTCGACTCCGGGTCTGTCCCTACAATACTGTCGATGTAACTGGGTTCTTGATCCCTCAGGGTAAAGGAGCCTACCGCGTCATGTAGGCAGCCCCCCAGCCATGTCGACTCGTTGAGAAGCGGTCCCAGTACTTGTACCCGCGGGCTGGAGAAATGCGCGATCTCGCGCCACATCTCGGTAGTGGTATCTGCCATGTGATCATACATGCCCAGCCTCAGTTTCCAGAGATCAGGATTGCCCTTGTCGATGAAAGAGCCGTAGTTGAAATGCAAGATGCTGTTTGCCCCGTAACACAAGGCCAGAAACGTCTGCAGTCTCACTTCGTTGCCGGTCGGCGGCCTCAGCAGAGGACTGCAATACCACTTTCCGTCATAACCGTACGCCGGGCCAGAGGCGCAGGACGACTGATCAGGCACCTCGTCACCCCAGAAGTGCGTTTGGATGGTAACCCACAGGTCCTTTTCTTGTTCCTCCGCGCGATTCTTGCAAAGGTTCAGCCGCGTGGTGAACTCGCTAACTCCTTGTTGAAACTCCTCTCCGGTAGAATACAGTCCCCAGTAGCGCGTGGGATAGATATCCACGAAGTACTCTTGTGGATCGTGCCGCAGGAAGTACTCCTCGACGAAGACGTCGTCTGTGTACTGACTCACTATCTGGTATCCAACCCTCTCCGGGCTAACTTCTCGCAGCAGGCTGTCTATGTACCTGGCAGGTTCCAGCCCGTCGATATACCAGGGTTCGTCCTGTACATACCAGCGGTAAACCACGGTGTCATTGGTACCGGGGAAAGTAGTGTGCACCCATGCTGAGTCCACATAGGCCTGTATTTGCTCTGGCACATTCTGACTCGAATCCTCTACCAAGTTCCACCCGTCTTCATCGTAGACTGTGACGCAGTCCACATAAAGCAAGCGGTTGCCGGTCCAGTAGATTTGGTATTCAATCGGATTCTTCGAGGCCTCGTAGGTCAGTTCGAAATCCTTGTAGCCCAAATAGTACTGAAAATCGCTGCAATAAACTGTATCCTTAGCCAGAGTTTCGCTGTCGCCCAACACCTTTAAGAAGCAGATCAGGGAATCAGGATAACTGCCTCCCCTGGATTTCCTGGGATTGCTCAACGGCGATTTCAGTCTGAACCGAGCGTGGTATTGAAGTGGATGTATACCATCCAAGTACTGCTGAGGGTACCAAGGTCCTTCCTGAATCGTACCAGGATTGTCGCCGCGAGACGCGTCGAACAACATGGCCTGTCCGCACGAGGCCGAAGCATCCGAGACCAGCCTACCGCCATGGTACTCGAGTTGGTAATTCGATTCCGAATATCTCTCCGGTTCCCATACAATGTAATGGCTGTGACTTGCCCACTTGAAGGGAGAATATTCATCGCCACAGTTCGAAACCATCGCCTTTAGTGAATACTTTACAAAGCTGTCGATGGTGCACGAGTTGGCATCGGTCCTGACGATGTTGAAACCAAGGCTGTCTCGCAGGAAAGGAAAATCCGTCTCTTCACGATTGGGATCGACCCATGAAGTCCCGTAGTAGAACGTGCCGGCTGCTTGGACGCTGCCGATACAGAGCAGCGCCCACCCGGTAAGCAACCAGATAGCTGACCTTAATCTCATTCCCGTCCTCCTCTTTGGTACACTCCGACCCTTGGGACGCGGAGCGTTATGGTATCCTTTACTGTATTATGTTGTGATCTCTTGGGTCTTATGCTGAGCAGCCGGCCGATCACGCAATCCCCTTACAACCCATCACCCCTGATTCTCACTGTTACAGGGAAGGGACGAAGCGGCAAGCACTAATGAATTGCATATTCTCAGCGCAGCAAAAGCATCTTTTTGGGTTGGGTTATTTCAAGACCACTGACTCTCAACCGGTAGAAGTATATGCCCGAGGCAACCTCATCTTGGTAATCATCCCGACCATCCCATGCCACCTGATAACAACCCGGATACTGCCGGGCGTCCACCAGACGCCTGACCAGCCGGCCAAGGCAGTTGTAAACGTTTAGCTCCACAGCCGCAGGCTGACAGCCCACCTCCGGAAGAACGTAGCTGATCAGCGTCGAGGAGTTGAAGGGGTTGGGATGATTTTGAGAAAGCTCAAAGACCGGTGGTCGAGCCTGCTCCTGGTCCTCCTCGTCCACCCCGGTGGCCATAACCTCCAGCTCCTCCGAAAACCCACCCTCGTGTCCGGTCTCATCCAAAGCCGATACCCGGTAATAGCGAGTAGCACCGAAGATAACCTCGTTGTCATCCACAAAAGCGGAACTGTCCGCAGATACCTCTCCCACCCTGTTGGAAACGTCCGGAATGAAGCCGGGTGAGATGCTCCGATACACAAAATAGCAGGAAAGATCAGATTCGCTGTTGGGCTTCCAGGAAAGAACCGTAACACCAGGTTCCAAAAAGGCAGACAGGCTGTCCGGGGCACCAGGAGCCAAGTCCTGGTACTGGTAAGACTCCCCCCCTAATCCTCCGTAAAAACCCATGTCCGACCGGGAGGAATCAACGTCCTTCACCGTCGGATCACCAGAGTCTATGCAGGGAGAGCCATATTGAAGATAATAATCATCATCCCCCACAAACATCGGATCCGAGTAAATGTTGCCGCCAAGTGAAGTGTCAATGCTGCCGCCCCCGGTAGTGTTATAGTTGTTCATGTTGTTCCAGAGGCAGTTGTATGAGACCTGTGGGTGGGGAGAAGTCTCCGGATAGGCCTGGTAAGTCAGGATTCCATACTGCCCACCCGCTATCACGTTGTTGCTTATCTCGTTGGAAAAACTGTTGATTGTAACAATTCCGTATTGACCCTTGCCAATTAGTATATTGTTCCTAATAGGTGCTACCTCAAAGTCTCCACTGTAGTTGCTCAGACCTACCGAACACCACTGGTGTCCTATAATCAGGTTATTCTGGATACGCACCGAGTCGGAGAAATCGCCTTTGATTCCGAAAGTATCTCCAGGGCCCGCTAAAATCACATTCTTGGTAATGATCGCACTGCGGGCCCCCCACATCCATATTGCCCAATGATTGCGCTCGAAGTTGTTGCTGACGATCGAACCTTGGGCGAGGAAGACGACGGCAACTCCGACGTTGTTGTCTTCAAATATGTTGTTGGATATCTCGGTGTTTACCCCCCAGGCCAGGTCCGCGCCCAGATAGAAAAAGGTGATCTTGCAGTCGCTGATTCTCTCTATCGAACCGGATGTAATTCCTACGCATTCGGTGTAATCAACTTCTTCCGAGTACGCTCCGATCAGATGAAGCCCCTCCACAATACAGCCTTCCGCACCCTGGATCATGACGTAATTGGCAGGACTGTGCAGCTGCCACTTTATGATGGGACGCTCCTCACCCACGCCAATCAAGGCCAAGCCCGGGGTAAGCTCGATTAACTCCACGTATGTCCCGGACCCCACTTTGACCGTATCACCATAAGAGGCAACGTCGATGGCGTCTTGTATGGAATGAGCGGCGTTACTCCAGGAGCCATAGGGGGAGATGTCCCCACCGTCCGGACGAACGTAATGAGTATTTGCCCAACCGGATAGGGGCAACAGCAAACATCCTATGATCAGTGCGATCCTTTTCATCCGATCATCCCCAACGATTACTTCTTCACCGTAGAAGAAGCATTTTCTTTGGCTGGATCATCTCAAGGCCACTGACTCTCAAGCGGTAAAAGTATATGCCCGAGGCAACCTCATCTTGATAATCATCCCGACCATCCCATATCACCTGATAACAACCCGGATTCTGCCGGGCGTCCACCAACCGCCTAACCAGCCGGCCAAGACAGTTGTAAACGTTTAGCTCCACAGCCGCAGGCTGACAGCCTGTCTCCGGAAGAACGTAGCTGATCAGCGTGGAGGAATTGAAGGGATTGGGCTGATTTTGAAGAAGCTCAAATACCGGTGGTCTAACCTGTGCCTGGTCCTCCTCGTCCACCCCGGTGGCCATAACCTCCAGCTCCTCCGAAAACCCACCCTCGTGCCCGGTCTCATCCAAAGCCGATACCCGGTAATAGCGACTAGCACCGAAGATAACCTCGTTGTCATCCACAAAAGTGGAACTATCTCCAGATACCTCTCCCACCCTGTTGGAAACGTCCGGAATGAAGCCGGGTGACATACTCCGGTACACAAAATAGCAGGAAAGATCGGATTCGCTGTTGGGCTTCCAGGAGACAACCGTAACACCAGGCTCCAAAAAGGCAGACAAGCTATCCGGGGCGCCAGGAGCCAAGTCCTGGTACTGGTAAGACTCCCCCCATAACCCACCATAACAACCCATGTCCGACCGGGAGGAATCAACGTCCTTCACCGTCGGATCACCAGAGTCTATGCAGGGCGATCCATATTGAAGATAATAATCATCATCCCCCACAAACATGGGATCCGAGTAAATGTTGCCGCCCAGTGAAGTGTCTACCGCCCCGCCGCCCGTAGTGTTATAGTCGTCCATGTTGTTCCAGAAGCAGTTGTATGAGACCCGGGGATATGGAGCAGTCTCCGGATAGGCCTGGTAAGTCAGGATTCCATACTGCCCACCGGCTATGACGTTATTGCTTATCTCGTTGGAAAAACTGTTGATCGCGATCACTCCATAAAGCCCCTGGCTTATTAAAGTGTTGTTTCTGATGGGTGCCGTTTCAAACTCCCCACTGTACTTGGTCAGATAGATGGAACTCCACTCGTGGCCGATAATCAAGTTGTTCTCGATGCGTACCGAGTCGATGAAATCACCCTTGATCCCCGCAACATCCCCAGCACCAGCTATCATCCGGTTACCCAGGATGGTTACCGCACCCGCACCCCACATGCTAATACCTTGGTTATTGTGTTCGAAAGTGTTGCTCATGATCCAAGGTCGAGCCGAAAACAGCACCCGAACCCCTGAATAGCTGGTTTCAATGGTATTGCCGGATATTTCCGTCTCAACTTCCCCGGATACCAGTATTCCCTGAAAGAAGTCCTCTATCCTGCAATCACTGATCCTCCTGACTGAGGACTCATATCCCTCCGAACGGATACCTACACAGTTAGTATAATCTACCTCTTCCGAATACGCTCCGATCAAATGCAGGCCCTGGATGATACAACTGTCAGCGCCCCATATCATGGTGTAGTTGGCAGGACTATGCAGCTGCCACTTTATGATGGGACGCTCCTCACCTACGCCAATCAAGGCCAAGCCCGGGGTAAGCTCAATTAACTCCACGTAAGTCCCGGACCCCACCTTGACCGTGTCACCATAAGAGGCGACGTCGATGGCATCTTGTATGAAATGAGCGGCTGTAATCCAGGAGGTATAGGGAGAGGTGCCATTGCCGTCCGGTTGGACGTAATGGACATCAGCCAGCAATGCTCCTGCGCAAAGCACGTGCAATGCCGCAAGGACGGCAGTTCTCACCATCTTCATTTCTTGCCGATTCCTCACGTTGCGGTCGGAGGAGGGTCCTATGCTGTTTTGGATGGCATTCTGCCGTCAGTCCTCTGCTCGACCCATAGCGCTACCAAGATATTCCCCCTCTTTCTTTGTTCTTTCCCTATATTTTTCTATATCGTCGTTTCGTATACTTAATTTAAGGATTCTTCAAATCTATGTCAAGTGTTTTTTTATGAAATTAGCAATATACGTTACGGGAACAACTGGCACCGAACCGAACATCGTCTACGGAGGACAGGAGTCTAAAATCAGGCAGTCTCTGATGATAATCCAGCATAATGGAGGCTTGGTAGCAGGCGCGTGATAGAAAGATCACATTTGTCGACAAAAACAACTAAACCCAATTCCGCGGATGTAAGACAGAACTCTCAACACCACAGCCCACCATGCACGTCCAGCACGCTGCCGGTGATGTATCCAGCTTCATCAGATGCCAAAAAGGCCACCGCATTGGCGATATCTTCCGGTTTGCCGAGCCTTTTGAGCGGAACGCTCTTGGGGCTGTCCTTCTTCATCTCCTCGGTGGAAGACTCTGTCTCGATGAAGCCCGGATTGACCACGTTCACCCGTATGCCGTGAGGACCTTCCTCTTTGGCCAGGCTTTTGGAGAAGACCACGACTCCAGTCTTGGCTACGGAATACGCGCAGGTGCGCACATAACCTTGAGTTCTCTCTGCGTTGGGACCCCCGATGTTGACGATCACCCCGGCTTTCTGTTCTCTCATGATGGGAACCACCGCCTTCGAGCAGTAGAAGACCGAATTCAGGTCCGAATTCAAGATGTGGTGCCAATCCTGAATTGTCGTCTCGAATAGGGTTTTGTAGAGAAAAGGGCCGACGTTGTTGACCAGGATATCGATCCTGCCGAATTCGGATTTGACCTCGCCTATCATCTTTTCGACGTCAGCGAAGTTGGAAACGTCGCATTGGAAGCTCTTGGCATTTCTTCCCAGAGCTTTGATCTTCTCCACCACCTGATCGGCTGCCCAACTGTTGGAGAGGTAGTTGACAGCCAACGAGCAGCCTTTGGCTGCCAGCGTCAGAGCAATGACCCTGCCGATGCCTCGGGAACTGCCCGTGACCAAGGCCACCTTGCCTTCTAAACCCATTTGATCCTCCGTTTATGCGAATGTGAAGAACTCTCTTCTGGATTTGAAATCACTTTCTTCCCGCAGGCATTATCGCCAGCGGTTCCTCTTTGATTCCAAGAGCCAGCTTGACCTGATCGTCGTCGAAGGCCCCGATGAAAACCGTGCCCAGGCTCAAGGCTTCCGCCTGCAGGTAGATATTCTCGGCAGCCGAGCCTACCTCCATGTGAACGTAGCGGATGCCCCTCTCTCCATACTTGACCATCGTTCTTTCATACACCGCGCTGATGATTATGGTGGCGGGCGCCTTTGCTATTTCATCCTGGTATAGTGACGCTTCGGTCACCTTTTGCCGGATGTCGCCTTTCTTCTTTTGGGTGACGACATGCCTTTCCGGGTCGTAATGGTACAATCCGGCATTCAGGCCTTGAACTTCGCCGACGACCAGATAGATTTCCAGCGGATAGAGAGCCCCGGCGGAAGGAGCGGTTCGGCCTCCCCAATCCGCGGTCTTCCCCTGCGCTGCCCAAAGTAGCTGCGATACATCTGCCAGATTAAGCGAGTCTTTGGAGTATTCCCTTATCGACCTCCGCGCCGCCAGCGCCTCCTCTACGCTGGTGGAACCGGAGAGGTTGGGCTCAGGTAGTTTCATGTTTTCTCCTTGCGTCTTCCCTTCTTCTTTTGTCGCTTTCGGGCTGTCCTGACCGATGGCTTGGACCATCAACCCGGCCAGGAGGATTAGTGCTGACAAAAGGCCCAGGGCCATTGTTCGTCTCATGAGTTTCTCCCTTTAGGTTCTGACAATTGAGGAACATGGGATCATGTCTCTCTCACAGGTGAAATATAGCC
>CAZPRG010000056.1:0-13897 GCA_964588675.1 uncultured Ignavibacteria bacterium | reverse complement strand
ATTCTCGATGATCAGTTCCTCATCCGTGGCCCTTTGGTACTCCGCTTGGCTTATCGCCTTTCTTGCCAGGAGACGCTTCAGCACCTCATCCCGTTTCTTCTTGGCGTCATCCGGAGAGCTTACCGGGTTCAATTGGGTGGGCGAATTGGGGATCGCGGCCAGAAGCGCTGCCTGACCCAAACTGATCTCTGCCGGGCTTTTCTGGAAGTAGTAGTAGCAGGCCGCCTCCACCCCTTCCACGTTTCCGCCGTAGGGAGCCAGGTTGAAGTAAAGCTCCAGAATCCGGCGCTTGGAATAGAAAAGCTCCAGCTTTAGCGCCCGCACCATCTCCACCAGCTTGGAGAAAACGGTCCTCTTCCGGTGCTCCATCATCCGGGCCACCTGCATGGTGATGGTGGAGCCGCCCGAGATCACTCTTCCGTGTTTGAGATTAAGATAAGCTGCGCGCATCAAGGCCCAGGGGTTCACTCCCGGATGATAGCGAAAGTATCGGTCCTCCACGGTGATCAAAGCCTCTTGCAGATAAGGGGAGACTTCGTCCAGAGTGCAGGGCATTCTCCACTTCTCGTCCGGCGAGAGAAAGGCGCGGAGCAACCTGCCCTTCTGGTCGTAGATGGCCTGCGACGGCGGCTTGTGCAGTTGGTGACTGCCCAGCGGGAAAAACGCCACCGCCAAAAAGGACGCCAGAACAAAAGCTATGGGGACTTTGATTCTCTTGTTCTTCATGGTCCGGTTATGACTCTGATTTTGCCGCTGTTAGCCACCGACGACTGGAAAGGATCGTACATGGCCTCAGCCGAGACCGGAGGCAGAACGAACCTTCCTGCGGTCACCGCCCGGAGCAAATAGTAGAACTCCACAGTCCTTCCTTTTCTCAGGTTGAGATATATGTTCAACCTATCATCCCGGATGTCCATGTAGTCGGGGGTGATGGACTTGTCGCCGATCCAGCTTATAGCATCCCGGGAGCCCAGCCGGGGATTCTCTATCTCCAAACCGGCGGGGAGCATGTCGGTGACGATCACGTTGTCCAGATTGTCCGCCAGGGCGGTCATGGTTATCTTGGCCACTATCATGTCCGACTGCTTTATGTTTTGGTAATCCAAAGGATAACCCCATCTGTCCAGATAAACCCGGTTGACCTTAAGACCTCGATCGTACTCCTCGAAGTAGGCTCCCTTCTTGATTCCGCTGAAGTACCAATAGAAATAGCACGGCCCCCGGCCCTGGATTTTGATTCTCACCTGCTTGCCCTCGCCGTCATCTTTCTTGATGACCGTGTCGGCCGTCTGGAAGGAGGCCATCTTCTCGGAATCCAACCAGATCTCTCCCTGGTATTCGGAGGGCTGCCGTCCTTTCAGGCTTTTGCCCAGGGCCATGAGTCCGAAAGCGGTCTCCTGGGTGGTATAGTAGTAACCAACGGTCTTCTTCAGGCGGTCGGCGATGGCCTCCACCAGCAAGGGGATGGAAGGATGCTCGGGATCGATCTCCTGAAGCACCTCCAACATGATGGCGTTCTCCCGCACCGACGAGTTGAAGTTGCCTCCGGTCTGGCGGGGCGCCTGGCTGGGTCCGATCTGGAAGGTCATCATGGACATGGCGGTGGTCACGTCGCCGGACAGGGCGAAGGAGCCGGCCAGAAGAGCCTGGGCCCAGGTGGACATGTTGTGCACCTCCGCCTGCCTTAGGTAGTTCATGCTGCTTTTGTCCGGCCGGCCCAAGAGAGCCAAAACGTATGCCGCATAAGCTTGCTGCTCCAGTTGATAGCTGTAGGTTTCCCTTCTCAGTTTCTCCCTGAGCAAGCCTCTTATGTAGCCGGCCGCCCGGTCTACGGTCCTCTCCGGAACCTGATAGCCGGCCTTGGTGGCCTCGGCCAGAAAGTGGGTGGCATAGATGCTTCCCCACTCGGATACATAGTCTCCTCCGGGCCAATAGGAGAAAGCCCCGTTGGACTTCTGCATGGAGCGCAGCTTGGTTATCCCCTCCTGGACGAAGTAATCGGCGCTGTGGTCCTTGAACAGCGAAGGCTCGGCTATCCGGGCGATGTTGCTGAAATAGAGCAGGGGGAAGACCTTGGAGGTGGTCTGCTCGATGCACCCGTGCGGATAGGTCAGAAGAAAACGCAGGCTGCTGCCGAAGTTGATCAGGGTAAAAGGCGAGAGGCTGATCTGCAGCCTGGTGGTCCCCGGAATCCAATCCTCGCCTGTGCCAAACGAAGCCTCACCGTCGTCCCCTATCCTTCCCGCCCCCACCTCGGTCACCAAAGGCGATGCGGGCCGAAGAGCCATGTCCACGTCGTACCGGGTGGAGGAACCCAGGCCGGAAGCCTCCAGGGTGAAACGCAATGCTCCCATGGCATCCGCCGCCCGGCAAACGAAGGTGGTCAGCTTCTCCTTTTTGCTTTCGACCTGAATCGTCTGTTGGACCGGTGGGAGTATCTGAACAGGCCCTTCCGCGGATAACCCGATTTTTATCTGACCCGGTTTGTCGGTTCCGTTATACACGTTCACCGGAATGTCGAAACTGTCCTTGCCCGCTACGAACCTGGGGAAAGTGGGGGTCAGGACGATGGGATCGGAGACCGTCACGTTCTTGTCCGCGCAGCCGTACTTGGCGTTATCGAAGGCCACGGCCATGACCCTGAGGCTGCCCTGGAATTGAGGAACCTTGAAATGAACCATGGCCCTTCCGCCGGCATCCACCTTCACTATGCCGGACCACAGCGCCACCGGCTTGACCCTCCTTAAGGTGACCGGCATCAGATGCCGGGCCATCTCCTCGGCCCTCCCGCCGCCTGAGGAGGACTTACTTTCGGTTTCCTCCAGTTGGGGAAGGATGAAGGAGTAGATGTCATAGGTATCCACGGACAGCCGCTTCTTCTGATAAAAATGCTTGAAAGGATCGGGGGTGGCAAAGTCGGTGATCTGCAGCACTCCCTCGTCCACCGCCGCCACGGTCAAGTAAGCTTGGCCCGTACCGCCGGTGACCTTGACCGAAACGTCCAGGGTAGTGCGGGGAGTGACGTGATCCGGCGCTTTGAGCTCTACGGAGAGCCTTTCCTCTTTGCAATCCACCATCAGCGGATAAGCGCCGTAGGCCCGCACCGGCGCGTGCACCTCCAGGGATTGGTTGGAGCGGATCAGGCTGCCCGCCACGTACACGTTGGGCTTGTATTCCTCGCGCACCGGCAGGGTGATGGTGGCCGTGTTCTCCGGCATCTCCACGATTCTCTGATCCAGTATGCCCTCCCGCTCCACTGTCAGGACCAACTTACCGGCAAAGGGCGAGCGCACCTGAATCACCGCCTGCTCTCCCACCTGATAGGAATCCTTGTCGAAATCCAGCATCAGTTTTTCCGGCTCGGCCATGGCCCAGGGGGCATAGCCCCAACCGCTGGCGTAGAACTGCAAACTGGAGGAAGCGCCTGACTCCGGATCCTCTATCACCACCCGGTATTGACCGTAATCATGGGGCGTAAAAGACACCGACGACGCCTCGCCGTTGTAAGTCAGCTTCTCTTGACCCACCAGCTGCAAGGATTTCTCCGAGACGTAGCGGTAGTAACCGGAATTGTCGCGCCTTAAGATGCTGTGCCAATTCACCCGGTAGAAGGAGCATTCCAGATCCATAGGCGGGCTTTTCCGGCCGTCGGGTTGGACCACCACGAAGTCGATCTGCACGGGCTTGTCGATATCGGAGTATCCCTTCTGGCTCCGGCGCATGCCGATGTAAAAGGGATAGGCATGTATGGTCACCTCGGCGTATTTGGTCACAGCCCTGCCGCCCAGTTCATAGACCGATGCCCCCAGCAGCCCGGAGAGAGAGGCGGGTGGTTTGATATCCTTCGGGATCTGAACCTGATAGGTCTTTTTCCCCTGAGCGTCCAGCTGACCCTGACCCAATTCCTTCTCCACCCGATTGAATTGTTTTTCGTCATCCCCGAAGCTGAAGGTGGAGAATCCGGCCGGGGTGAAGGGTTTGGGATTGATGGTCAATTTGGCTTCCACTTTCCTTCCCGAGGCCGGCGGCCCGAAGAGCATGGTTCCCTGCACCTCGAATTTCAATTCCTCTCCGGTGACGTAGTTGTCCTTGGGCACCGACAGGTCCACCTTGATTCTCTGGGGCATGAACTCTTCCACGTTGAAGAGCTTCCTGCCGATCTCCACGCTGTCGGCTGTCAGCGTCCTGGCGGTGTAGACCCCGGTTAAGGCATAGAGCGGAGTGGGTATGGCAAATTCGTCCGCCCCGGCATCTCCCACCCAGCCCCGGTACTCGTCGAAAACGCTTCCGTCCGGACCGATCACTTGCAGCCTAAGGGGAAAGTCGGGCGGTATCCGGTTGTCGGAATCGCGGATCACGGTCACCACGTGCACCGTATCACCGGGCCGGTACACGCCCCGATCCGTGTAAAGGAAGGCCTGATACCCTTCCTTCAGAACCGGAGCGCCCCCCACCTCAAAGTCGGAAAGGGGAAGCCGGCAGTCGGCCAGCTTGGAGAAGGAGAGGTCTTTTCCCTTCCGGGCGGTGATTACGAAAGGCTCGAATCCTTCGGTGGCCTGGCGAAAGTTATCAAAGTTGGCTATTCCCTCGGAGTTGGTCACTCCTTCCAGCAGAAGCTGGTTGTCCCGACTGATCAGGCTGACCGTCACTCCCTCCTGGGGGCCGGTGTCCTCCAGCGAGTTGACGTATACCCGCATCTGGTCCTGGCCGATTTTGGCCATGATCCCCAGATCGGTTATCCTCACCCATTGGATGCTGGCATCCCAGCGGCGCTCCGGCCTTCTTAGGCTCAGAACGTAGATGCCCTCCTTCTCCTGGTCCAGATACTGGCGCATGTCCACGGTGGTGGTGTGCTTGACGTTGGCCTCCGCCTGGACGTCGAGGGTCTTTCGGGCCACGTGCCTTCCCAGAAAGCCGCGGTTGAACCACCGGCTGTATATGTTGTTGGTGTTTAAGAAATAGACTAAGTTGTTGACGAAGATCTGATCCACGCTCAACTCCAGGCTGTCGATGTTGACGGTCTCGATGCCCACCAAGAGCGATCCCTTCCTGGGCAGGAATATCCCCTGGGTGACGAAGTCGAAGTAGGGCTCGGTTTCCTGCATCTGCACGGCCGTGGAGAACTCGTGCTCCAACTTGGTGCCGTTGAGCGCCAGAAAACCTTGTTTTAAGGTCACCACGTAAGTCTGGCCCGGCTGGAAATCGCCGTGAATGCGCAGGTAACGATGATCTCTCTCCAACCGGAAGCTGATCTCGGGCTCGATCTGGATGAAGTCCTTGACCGCGGCCACGGCCACCGGCGTGTTGAACTTGACGGTGATCCAGTTGGAGCTGCCGGATCGCTCCGGGTAGGCGGCCTCCACCACCACCCTTTCCCTGGCAGGCATGGCAAAGGTGGCGTCATAATCACTTGCCAGACCCAATGTGGCATCCTGGGGTTTAAGGTCTTTGTCGATGTGCAGCACCACCTTCCTGTCGGCGTCCTCCAAGTTCAGAGGCTCGCTCACCGCGGTCACGATAGAAGAAGGGCTTTTCTGTTCGATCTGGCAGTTGATGTGATCACCCTTTTCAAATCGGAGTTTGAGCCGCTGCTCCAAGTCCGCAGGAGGGACTTCGTAATTGAACTCCAGGGTGACGTAAAGGTTGGCCTTTCCGGGGTTGACCTCGTCTGTCCGAAAGTCGTGCGAAAACTTGGTTACCCTGAACCTCTCGGTGAAGAACACAAATGAGGTCTGGCCGGACAGGCGTCGGCCTTGGGCTTTGACCACTTCCGGCGAGACGCTCAGATGATACTCCGTGGAGGGTCGCAGTTGCTGCTCCGGATAGAACCGGAGGTCGCTGGCGGAGATCCATTTGCAGGCTCCCTCCAGGGGAGGCTCGATCTTCAAGAAATCGCAGTCCGTCCACACGTCCACGCTTTCCGGGGGAACCATGTCCTCCGAGAAGGTGATGGTGAAATTGGTCTTGCGGGGAACCTCGCCTTCGGTCACAAAGCGCTTTATGGTTACCTGGGATTTGTTCAGGCCGCATCCCAGAAGCAGCAGGCCTGCCACGGCCAGCAATCGGAGACAGACCAGGTATTTCCGAGTCATCCTTGCGGACATGTTAAACTCCCTTCAAATATTAGGTTTTCTTTTGCCAGCGGAGAGATATCGAAGTAATGTCTCGACTAATTGCCTTCTCTCCGGGTGAGACCGAGAAGCTGGAGAGGTGCAATCAAACGATAGGATAAAGACCGCCTCCCACCGCTTAGTGTCCCCGATGAACCTCTGTAGGCATGGAAACATGAGGCCCAAATCCCAAGCTTGAGATTATCAATGGCTCAAGATGCAATATAGCCGGGCAGAATATGGAAGGCAAGCGATAGTTTGTTCAAGAGAAAGGCCCATGTGCCCGAGCAGAATCTTCGATTCTAGGCTCCCAAGAGGGGGGATTCATGTGGGTCAGGGTTTCCACCCATCACTAGGCGCACTCGTTTCAGACTTCCTCGATCTGCAGATCGAGCGGTCGGCCCAACTTGGATGGACGGTGGGACGCTGGCCGCTCCCCGGCAGGCGGAGTAACGGACTACAGAGTCCGTTCCAAAGCTGCTGGCTGAATACCCACTCAGAGAGGACATTCGGCCAGCAAAATCAACTGTCCAAGTGCATCGGATGAAGATTGGCGAGTTATCGCATCCGCCTATGCTGAGGACTTTCACCTATTGCATTTGCAAGACCTACTGCAGGACGAGCGCAACATACTGTTGGATTTCCCCCACAATTCGTCCGTCAAGAGAAACGTTTTGCGAAGTTGATTAATCCGGCCCAGGTCTTTGGCCGGACGGGCGTTAGCCTCACATTACGGCTTTTTGTGGGCTGTCGGGCAGAGGGTTTGCAGCCATACGCCGCGACCCGCGGGGAACCCGATCATCTCACAGAAAGGGGGTATGCTTGAAAGGCAGACTGCTGCTGCGAATCTTCATCGCAGCCGCTTTGGTGGTAATTCTGACGGCAGTGTTGCCGTTCGTCTTGGGTTGCTCCAAACTGGCCCCCACCCGTCCGGCCACTGCGCCGGCCACGGACAAGGGGGTACGGCCGCCGCTGTACCAACCCGGCTTACCTGACCAAGCTGTCGACGTCCAGACAGAAGGTCAGGCCGAGTGCAGCGGCGAGCTTGAGAACCCGAACGAGCCTATCGCCCCCGAAACTTGAGCGCGGTCCCGGTTCACAAGTGGCTCTTCACCCGGCATGAAGTTGTTTCGTAAGCGGTAATGAGTTTCAATTCGGCTGTATTGTCTGGAAGTTGGCTGGGCCAAAATCCCAGAGCCACTATCACAACGTGCAAGAGAGGCATCCGGCATGTCACGTGATGGGGACGGTAGGAAAAGGGAAGCCCCGTCTTTGGCGGGGCTTCTTGTTTTCCAGTCATGCAAACGGAACTGGAGATCAAATACTTCATCGACGCCGACGGGAAGAGGGTTGTAACATCGTCTGCAGCCTGAGGGCGTTGGACGGGGCGTAAGCGTTCACGTCATTATTGAAGTAGGCGAAGCACTCCCTCTTCAGTCGCTTGATCTGTCGAGCCCAGTCCTTCAGCTCGTCCTCACTGTAATCGTGGTTGTACCAGGAATCCGCTCCATGAAGCCTCACATAAGCCATCTTTCCCGTTGTGATCGGATCCGAGGGAAGTTCGGGCGCCGAGAGAATGCAGAAGATCGCATTGTGCGCACAGAGCAAATCATAAACCTCCCGGCAGAACCAGCTTTTGTGCCGGAATTCTATCACGTTATTGTGATCCGGAGAAAGCGACTTCAGAAAACCCTCCAGCGTCTTCATGTCCTTGTCTTTCCTCAAAGATGGGGGCATCTGAAATAGTATACAGGCCAGCTTCTCCTCAAGCAGGTCCGCCAAGGCATAAAAGGAGGTCAGAAGCTTTTCCGTTCCCTTGAGCTTCTTGATATGGGTGATCAGTCGGTTGGCCTTGAGTGTGAACCGGAAGTCTTTGGGAGTCCGGCTATACCAGCCCTTGAGCATGTTCTTGAAGGGAAATCGGTAAAACGACATGTTCACTTCCACCGTGTTGAAATGCTGAGCGTAATAAGCCAGCCATTCCCCCTGCTTCAAATCGGCCGGATAGAACTTGCCCACCCAATCCTGATAGCTCCAGCCGGAACAACCAATGTGGAGTCTGCTTTTCGGAGGCATGCCAACGCTCGGTCAGTCAAATGCCACGGGGATATTTCTCATCCTTATGTTCAAAAGATTCGTATAATCTTGAAAAATCAAGGGGCGAAGCGGCACTTTGTCAAGCGGTTTCGACTCTCCAGCCCAAAGATGCCGGCTGCAGGCCCGGGGTCGAGAAACGGACTCGGGGGACTTGACTTTGGTGCTCCGATAGATTATCTCTACACATGACACGGTCCCTGAGAATTGGCCTATTGAATTCAACGTCAGAGATGGAGTGGTTCATGAACAGATGCATTGTGTGCGTCGTCTTGATCTGTGCTGCGTTTGTGCTGGCTGCGGCCATTCCGGTTGCCGCCCAGAACATCGACGCCAAGGAGTACTGGCTGGACAACGGCATGCAGGTTCTGATGGTGGAGAGGCACGAGGCCCCGACCATCATGGGCGCGATTTTCGCCCGGGTGGGTTCGGCCAACGAGGTCACCGGCATCACCGGGATCTCCCATCTTTTCGAGCACATGATGTTCAAGGGGACCAGAACCATCGGAACCAAGGACATCCAACAGGACTTGAGAATCATGGCCCAGCTCGATTCGCTCAAAGCCCTGATGCGGGTCGAGGAGGGGATCATGCGCGAGGAGCTGCGCCGGGGCGAAATTGCGGACATGCATGATCCGGAGGCCAAAACCCCCCGCTATCGGGAACTGGAGACGGTGTTCGACAGCCTGATAGTGGAACAGCGCAAATTGATCATCAAAGACCAGCTGGACGAGCTATACAGCAAAAACGGCGGGTCTTTCTTGAACGCGTTCACCTCGGACGATATGACCGGATATTTTGTCCGCCTGCCCAAGAACAAAATTGAGCTGTTCATGTGGCTGGAATCCGATCGCTTCAACAATCCGGTGTTCCGGGAATTCTACTCGGAGCGGAACGTGGTGCGCGAGGAACGCCGACTGAGCATCGAATCCACGCCCACCGGTTTGATCGACGAGGACTTCCGGGCCATGTTCTGGAAATCCTCCCCCTATCACTGGGACGTCATCGGCTGGCCCTCGGATGTGGAGAACATCACCCGGGAGCAGGCCAACGCCTACTACGCCACCTATTACGCGCCCAACAACCTGACCATGATCTTGGTCGGCGATTTGAAACCCGACCAGATGATCAAGATGGTCAAAAAGTACTTCGAGCGCATCCCGCGCGGAAAAACCGAGCCGCCGGAGGTGGTGACCCTGGAGGAAAAGCAGTACGGCGAAAAGCGCATGATCGCCGAGGCGGAAACCAGTCCCAAGACCGAAATCTGGTATCATACTGTAGCCTGGAAAAATCCGGACAGCTATCCGCTGGAGATTCTGGCCGGTATCCTAAGCGGCAAGACCGGCAGGCTATACAAGAAGCTGGTGGAAGAGAAGGGCATTGCCAAAAGCACTGCCGGGGGGCGGAGGCGCATGTTTGGCGGCGACGACCTGGCGGTAAGCGCCACTCAGGATTCCAAAAAGTACGCCGGAGCATTCCAGATTTCAGCCGAGGGGGTCTCAGGCGTGCGGCCGGAGCAACTGGAAAATGCAATCTATGAAGTGTTGAACGATCTGAAGAAAAATCCGGTGCCTACTGACGAACTGCAAAAGGTGAAGAACCAGCTGCGGGTGCAGACCATCCGATTCATGGACATCATGTCGGGTATCGGCATACTGTTCTATCTGGGTCAACATGCAGCCCTGGGCGACTGGACCGAGGCCAACAACGACCCCGAGAAGTGTGATGTGGTGACGGCCGAGGACGTGCAGCGGGTGGCGAATGAGTATTTCGCCGACGATCAGCGCAACGTGCTGCTCATCAGCACCAAGGGAGGGCCGGAAATGGCCCAGGCAGGCGGCGAGGATCCTCAGTTCACTCAGGCGGTGCAGATGATCAAATCCGTGAAAGATGCAGCCCGGCTGGAGCAAATGATCGGCATGTTCTCCATGCGCATGGACCAGATCGAAGACCCCCAGGAGAAGGCCCAGATGGAGAAACTGCTGAAAATCGCCAACGATCACCTCAAAGAGCTGAAGGCCGCCGAGGGAGAGTAAGCCCCGGCCGGAGGAGAGAAGAACATGAGAAGATCATCCATTTCCCGATTCAAGCTGCCGGCGGGACTGCCGACCATCCTGATTTTGGTCGCCCTGCTGATTTTGGCCCCGGTCGTCCAAGCGGTCGGCCCGTCCGGGATCGTCGATCACCCGGACAAGCTCAAATTCGAGGAGTTGAAATATCAACCGCCCAAGCCGGATGAGTACCGGTACACGTTGAAATGCGGCGCCACGGCTTATGTGGCGGAGAACCCGGAAGTGCCCACCTTCGAGCTGACGGTTCTGGTGCGCACCGGCTCCATGTATGAGCCGGTGGACAAAGCCGGACTGGGGGATGTGGTCGGTTACCTGATGCGCAACGGCGGCGTGGAGGGGATGACCGCAAAAGAGCTGGACGAGAAGCTGGCCATGCTGGCCGCGGAGGTTTCCGTCAACATCGACGATTCGCGCGGTCGGGCCACTCTCTTTTGCCTGTCGAAAGACACAGACCAGGGATTGGAGTTGTTCAAAAAAATTCTGCGCACGCCGGTTTTCGATCAGCAGGTGCTGGATCGCTACCGTGCGGACCTTCTATCGGAGATGGAGCAGCGTAACTCTTCCACCTCCCCCATCGAGGCCCGCGAGTGGAAGTTCTTGATGTACGGCGACCACCCTTGCACCACTCCCTACCGCAGCACGGAAAAATCGGTCGATTCGATCACCCGGGAGAACCTGATCGCCTTCCATAAGAAGTACTTCTTTCCCAAGAACTTCATCCTCGCCGTTTCCGGGGATTTCAAGACCAAGGACGTTCTGGCCAAGTTGAACAACATGCTTGCCGGATGGCCCGATCAACAGTTGAATCTTCCGACCGTTCCGGATCAGATCCCCGATCCCCAGCCGGGCGTGTACATGATCAAAAAGGAAGACGTCAACCAGTCGCGCATCCGCCTGGGACATATGGGCGTTAAGCGGGACGTGCCCGATCAGTATGCCCTGACCGTGATGAACGACATTCTGGGCGGCGGCGGATTCACCTCGCGGATCACGCGGCGGGTGCGCTCGGACGAGGGCTTAGCTTACAACACCGGCAGCCGCTTCGAAAGACCGGTCCTGTATCCCGGCACATTCCAAGCGTGGTTCCAGACCAAACATGCCACTGCGGCCTTCGGCACCAGGCTGATCGTGGACGAGATCAAGAACATGCGCACGGAAAAGTGTGACTCGGAAATCGTGGAGAATTCCAAGGCCGGTTTCATCAGCAACTTGGTGAATCCCTTCAGCAACAAGAACATGATCGTCAATACCTTCGCCGACGACCAGTACACCAGCCGGCCGGATGATTACTGGCAAGACTACACCCAGAACATGCAGGCCGTAACGCCGGATGACGTTCTGGCCGTGGCCCAGAAATACCTGCATCCGGACAAACTGGTCTTCCTGGTGGTGGGCGATCCGGAAGCGGTGGAAGAAGGATCGGACAAGCACCAGGAGCGAATGTCGGACTTCGGTCCCATCACCATCCTGCCGCTGCGCGACCCCATGACGCTGGAAACCAAGTAGCGCCTACTTTTATTCTTTCGCGATAACTCACCCCCTACCACCCTCTCTCGCTGAGAGAGGGGGTGGGGTGGGTTCATCTAAGCCATCAATTATCAATCGCTTACAGACCCCGCCAGATTTCCCAAAAAGCCTATTGACGCCTTCAGTTCCTTGCGTATATTATAATAGAGCTGCACATTTGTGCAGGTACGCCGATAACTGAAATCGGGCATGAAGCTTTCCAGGGCTGATAACCTTTCAGGTGACGATGGACTTGTCTTCTGTAACCAACAATACTATTGTTCGACAACTGCAGGAGCTTCTCGGTTACAAACATGCTCCCGGCGCGATCAAATGGGATGACTTTATCCCGCTTGCCACCGGCATCCATCTGCTCGACCGGAAACTTCTGCAAGGGGGATTACCCCAGGGTCATCTGATCGAAATCGTCGGCGCGAAATCATCCGGCAAAACCACGCTGCTTTTTCGCATGCTTTCCGGCTTGAATGAAAAGGAAAGGCAAATTGCTTATGTCGATTTCTCGCAAACCTTCTATCCTCCCTCTGCCCGGAAAAGCGGAGTCGATTTGGGGAGGATTGTGGTCCTAAAGCCCGGAAGCATCCAGGCGGGATTAAGAGCGGCTGAGATCCTTTTCAGGAACGAAAGCATCTGTGTGGCTGCTTTTGACTTGGTAGGAACCACGGATCAGGTTCCCCGGGCGCTTCTTTTGCGCTTGAGGAAAAGCATCAGATATGCAAAAGGGATCGGCATTCTCCTGCGAGAGCCGGGTTCGACGAAAATCCCGGGAAATCAGCTTGCGCTGAGCCTGAAGGTTGAAAGACGAAATCAAAAACTATTGGTCAGTAGCGAAAAAAGCCTGTTCGGAAAAGAAAGCGAACAAGTGGAGCTGGTCTTCGATGAATAGAAGAATCGCCTGTGTGTTGATTGCCGATTTCCCTCTCCTGACGCTGTTGAGAGATCAGCCGGAGCTTGCGGGAAAGCCTGTGGCCTTGGCGGACAATCCGACCAACAGATCGACCGTGTTGATTGCAAATGCTCTCGCAGCCAAAGAGGGGGTTGAAGCGGGCATGACCACGGTTCAGGCGATGAACATCTGTCCGGAGCTTACCGTTCTGATCAAGGACGACAAAAAGGAAGATTTCAGATTCGGACAGCTCATAAAAAGCCTCCGAAACTTCAGCCCCCATGTGGAGCAGGCAAAACCCCAAGCCGCATATCTCGACGTTTCGGGATTAAAAAGAAAGTATCCCCAGGAGAAGAATCTGGCCGAGAAGATCATTTCCTTCGTGAAGCTGCAGGGTTATCCGGTTAGGGTGGGAATCGCAGACAATAAGTTTACCTCGCTGGCGGCAGCCTGGGTCAGTCCGGTTGATTCTTATACTATCATACCTACAGGCGAAGAGAGAAGATTCCTGCAATCACGGCCCATCCAGCTTTTGTCCATCGATCAGGAGCAATACGAAAGGCTCTACCGGCTGGGCATAAGGACCATGGGGCAGTTTGCCGTATTGCCCGATCAGGAGGTGGCGGAAAGATTCGGCTCGGAAGGCGTCCGGCTTTTGAAGCTGGCAAGAGGTAAAGACGACAGTCCGCTCAAGCCGACAGAATCGGATGAAAAAGAGAAGCAAACCAGAGAATTGGAATCGCCTCTGGGCACGCAGATAGGCATCCTCTTTTACGTCAACTCCATTCTCGAAGAAAAGCTCTCCCAGCTTGCGGGGAAAGGTTTAGCTTGCGAGAAAGTTCTGGTCACTTTAAGCACGGCGGATAACAACAATATTCCAATTCAAATATCAGTGGCCGAAGGAACCAGCAGCCCGAAAATGTTCATTGATATACTCCGACTGGAATTGGAAAAGATCATCCTACCCGCTCCGGTGAGCGAAATCCATTTAAGCGTTCAGGCAACCTCTCCCCTTTCATCCGAGCAGTTGAGCCTCTACCAGAAAAAAGGATCGAATCCCTTAAGATCGATATTGACCAAGCTCAGAAGAGTGGTGGGCAATGGAAACGTCCTCTCCTCTCAACTTGTGTCTGTACATAGACCGGAAGGCAGATTTCATCTGGCTCCGGTTGCATCCGATCGAAAAGAGAAAAAGAATTCTCAAGTCATAT
>CAZPRG010000055.1:0-13918 GCA_964588675.1 uncultured Ignavibacteria bacterium | reverse complement strand
TGACCAAAGCCCAAGAGTGTTGAGAGAGCCGATTAACAAACTGCGACGGGGTAAGAAGCGCTACTGGCCTATTTGGTATTCTTTGATTTTATAAAGAAGCGAGCGGTAGCTGATATCCAGAAGTTGGGCGGCCTTTCGCCTGTTCCAGTTGGTCTGGTTCAGGGCCTGGCCGATAAGAGTTTTCTCCTCGGCTGCCACTGCCGCCCCCACCCTCTTTTTCAGGGAAAGTCCGCTTGCATCGAAGTTTGAGTTGGGGAGGGAAATCTGCGAAAAGGTCTGATTCGACTGGCGCCGTATGGTTTCCAGAGCTATGTTTTCTTCCTCCCGGACCACGATTTGCTTCATTATGTTTTCCAATTGCCGGACGTTTCCCGGCCAGTCATAATCGTGCAGGAGTTCCATGGTGGGCGATGATATCGGCCGGTAGGTTTTCTTATACAAGCCGTAATACTTCTCCAGGAAGTGCTCGACCAAAAGCGGTATGTCCTCCCTCCGCTCTCTGAGCGGCGGCAGGTTGAGGGTCACCTCATTAAGCCGGTAGTACAGGTCCTCCCGAATGACCCCCTCCTTTATGGCTCTCTCCAGATCGCGGTTGGTGGCGCAGACGATCCGGGTGTCCACCTTGGTGGTTTTCACTCCGCCCACCCGCATGAATTCGTATTGCTCCAGGACTTGCAGCAGCTTGGATTGCAGCTCCAAGGGCATGTCGCCGATTTCATCCAGGAAGATGGTCCCTTTGTGTGCCATCTCGAACCTTCCCGGCTTGCTCTTGTGCGCGCCGGTGAAAGCTCCTTTTTCGTAGCCGAAAAGCTCGGCCTCCAAAAGCTCGTGGGGAATGGCCGCGCAGTTCACCTTGACAAAAGCCTCCCCTTTGCGGGCCGAGAGAGTGTGCAGCATCCTGGCTACTATCTCCTTGCCGGTGCCCGACTCGCCCCGGATCAACACGGTCAGCTCGCTGTCGGCCACCTGCTCGATCACCGCCTTGATCTGAAGCATGCCCGGGCTGTCGCCGATCAGCTTCTCGTATTGTGATTTGGCCTTCAGTTCCTGCCTGAGATGATCCAGCTCCTGTCTTAGACGATTCTTCTCCAGCACGCTCTGGATATGGAGCTCCACCTCTTTGACGTCAAAGGGCTTGTTGATGAATTCAGAAGCCCCCCTTTTTATGGACTCCACCACGTTTTTGGTCTCCCCGTGTCCGGAGAGCATTATCACCTCGGTAGGCCGCTCCATCGACTTGATCTTCTCCAGCACCTCCAGACCCTCCATTCCGGGCATCTTGATGTCCAGAAGCACCAGATTGGGTTGGGCCTTGGAGACCATCTGGATTCCTTCCAGACCGTCCTTGGCGGATAGTATGTCGTATACTTCTCCTAAACCCTCGCTTAAGATCCAGGAGACTTTGGGATCATCGTCGATCACCAGGATTTTGACTTTGTCTCTGTCCATGTTCCCTTGGTTGCAGTGTTGAGAGCCGGTCTCGTAAAGTCCGACTTTGTCGCCTTTCTATTATCGGCAGAATTTCGACTTTTTGGAGCAGTGTCTGCCCACTGGTTCCCTTTTCCCTGGCATGCAATTTCCCGGGTCTAAAGGACAGTCGACCTTTAGGCCAAAGGAATGTCCACAAAGAAGGTCGTGCCTTTGCCCAACTGGCTCTCCACCGAGATCAAGCCTCCATGGGCTTTCACCACCCGATCCACCACCGCCAATCCCAATCCCGTGCCCTCTTTCTTGGTGGTGAAGTAGCGATCGAAAAGCCGACTTAGGTTCTCCGGGGCGATTCCGCATCCGGTGTCCGTTATGGCTACGCGTATGTACTCCGAGCCGTTTTGTGGGACCCGGTGCAGGCTGTTTTCCACTTTAAGCTCTCCCCCCTGCGGCATGGCCTCGATGGCATTCAAGATTATGTTGAGGAACACCTCCATGATCTGATTCTTGTCCACCATCACCGTGTAACCTTCCACCAGGTTCTTCTTGAGCACGATGCTTCCGCCGGCCAAATCCCTTTCCACCAGCTTCAGCGCCCGGCTCAGGATGACGACTATGTCCTTTTTCTCCGTCTCGTACTTGTAGGGGTTGGAGAAGCTGACGATCTCCTTCACCAGCCCGTCCAAATGGAATATCTCCTCCTCCACCAGGTTGAAGTACTTCTCCTTGTCCTTGGTGTTCGACCATTTCCCCCGGAGCAATTGCAGCGTTCCCTTGATATTGGTCAAGGGTTTCTTCAAGTCGTGCGTGATCTCCGAAACCAGATTACCCATGGTCACCAGGCGAGTGGCGTTCATCAGGGACTTCTGTTTCTCATAGGCCGAGGCGGACTGGGAGACTATGATGGAGATCAAACGTCGCTCCTCCTCGGTCAGCTGCTTGCTCTGGCAGTTGCCCACCGAGAGTACGCCGTGAACGCATCTCTCGGCGATGATGGGAAAGGAGGTGGTTGAGTGAGCGTGCTCAGCCAGATCCGGATGCCGGCTTAAGGCAGCTTTGATCTTGATATTAACTTTCTCCCCGTCCAGAATCTCGTCTTTATCCAGGGAGACGCCGATGTGTCGTCTTCCATTCTGACAGCCCTGGAACAAACCCGCCACCAGCTCGCCGGCTTTCTCGTTCCAACTGAACCACACGGCAAATTCCACCGGAGTGATCTTTCGGACTCGCTCGAAGATCAGGCGGCATATCTCCTCGAAGTCCTCCACCAGCGACAGCCTGCCTGCTATGTCGTACAGCACCTCCAGCTCTTCGATCTTTCTTCGGTTCTCGCTGAACTGCTCGGCGTCATCTATGGCTATGGCCGCCTGAGAGGCGAAGGTGGTGAGCAGTTTAAGGTCACCGTGGGTGAATGCCCCGCCGCCCTTCTTGTCGCTCAAGTTAATGACACCTAGTACCTTATCCTGTAGCCTTAAAGGAACACATAAAAGCGATTTGGTGGCGTAGTGTTTCTTCCTGAAGTGGCTGAAACGCGAATCCTTCTCTATATCCTTCACCACCAGCGGAGTTCGGGTCTGGGCCACATAGCCGGCGATGCTGGAGCCCAACTCCAGCTTGGTCTTGTGGACGATATCCTCGGCCAGTCCTATGGCGGCTTCGATGGTGAGAACATTGCCGGGCCTCTTAATCAGCATGATGGATCCCGACTGTGCCTCCATCACTTCGGTGGCCAACGAGACTATCTTGTCCAGCAGCACCTTAAGGCTCTTGGTAGTGCTGAGGGAAGTACCCGCCTTATGCAGGGCGTTCAGCTCCGCCACCCGCTTCTTGAGCTCTTGGTTCTTGCGTTTCAGCTCCGCCAGCAGCTCGTTTTTCTCCCGGTCCGCCTTACGCTTGTCCAGCGCCCTTCGAATGGTGAGCTTGAGATCGGAGAACTCCAGGGGTTTCATAAGGTAATCATACGCCCCCTGGCTGATAGCCCTGACGGCCGACTCCAGTGAGGCATACCCGGTCATCAGGATGACCAAACCCTCTTCGTCCTTGTTTCTCACGGCCTTCAGGATGTCCAATCCATCCACTCGCGGCATCCTTATGTCGGTGAGCACCAAGTCGAACCTGCCGTCTTGTATCTTGTTTAAGGCTTCCTCGCCCTGGTCCGCGGTGGTTACGTCGTATCCGGCGTTGGTCAGAAGGGTACGGAGGCTTTCGCACATACCTTTCTCATCATCCACCACCAATATCTTCGTGCTCTCTATCGACATGTCTCCCTCATCGTCCGGGATGAGCCCATGGCCCTAATTGGAGGCCCTGGGCAAATTAAGGATAAAGGTGGTCCCCTTTTCTTTTCTGGTCAACTGGATGTCGCCGCCATGCCTCTCCATTATGCCCGAGCATATCCATAAACCCAATCCGGTACCCTTACCGTTTTCCTTGGTGGTGAAAAACGGCTCGAATATCCGAGCTGCGTTCTCCTCGGGTATCCCGCAGCCTGTGTCGGAGAATTCCAACTGCACTCCTTGCCCTGTGTTCCGCGCAGCGACGTGAATCTCCCCTCCTTGGGGCATGGAATCCTTCGCGTTCACCAGGAGATTGAGAAACACCTGCTGAAGCTGATCTTCGGAACCCAGCACCGGTGAAAGGTCTTTGGCCAGCTCCGTTTCGATCCTGATGTTTCTGCTCTCGGATTCCTTGTGTATCAGCGAAACGGTTCGCTCCAGGATCGAAGCCACGTCCAGCAGCTCCATTCTGCTTCGCTCCGGTCGGGAGAAGTCCAATAGACTCTTGACGATACGGGCTATCCGGTCAACCTCCCCCTTAACTGCACTCAGGTTTTGTCGATTGGGGTCGGCTTCGCTTAGATTATCGGATGCAATCAGCAGATAATTCTTGATTATGCCCAAAGGGTTGTTTATTTCGTGGGCCAAAGATGCGGACAGCCGGCCCAGAGCCGCCAGTTTCTCGCTTCGAATAAGTCTCTGCTGTGTTCTTTGGAGCTCCAAATACATCTCTTTTTGACTCTCGTAGAGCATGGCGTTTTCGATGGCCACGGTAAGCTGGTCCGCCAGGACCGAGATGAATTCGATGTCGTTGTCCACGAACCGGGGATTCAGTTTCTTGGGGCCCAGGATCAGCAGGCCCACCAGGTCCTCTCTGCTGATCAGCGGGACGCACAGTCTGCAGCTTAGGCTTTCCAGAATCCGTCTTTCAGAGTTGTCATTCTTGATCAGCGCCTGTATTTCCTCCAGGAACAGAGGCTCTCTGGCGCAGAGAAACAGCTTCGAAAGCTCGCCGTCGGGACTAACCTCCACCAAACAGATCCCTTCCGACGACCGGCTCCGATCCGCGGTGAGCTCAAGCAACGAGAGCTTGTCGTGGTCGGGGCTCCTTTTCAGCAGGATGGCTATTTTCTCGATGCCCAGCTGATCGGCTACGGTGGAAAGCGCTTCGCCAAGCAACGCTTCCAGATCGAGCACCGAATTGAGTTTTCGGGAAAGTTCGAAGACGGTGTATAGATCGAAGATCTTCTGTTTTAGGCGCTTGTTGGCCTGGGCGAGGCGACCGATCTTATCCTCCATCACCCTCTTGAGGAGATCGACCGATTCTTGAATCCTCTTCCTCACCCTGATATCCGATGAGCCAGGACCGTCAGGAAAGCTCTGAAGCTCAGGCATAGGCAAAAAAAGGGACGCTGGATTTAAAAAAAGCGTTTTCGGTCTATTCAAGTGCACCAGGGGAGACACCCAGACACTTGGGCAGAGGCGCACCCGGACCGCAATATCCTCAATGCTATGATCGGCAGGAAGGATAGGGAGTTGACGAAAATCTGCAAACTCTTGCAGCGCGCACGCCACAACCCAACTTCTGGCGGTCTGAACGGCCGGAGGGTCATGTGTCTCTCCGACTTATCCCGGGCGCAAGAAATCTCTTGACTTTGCTGTTGGCCCCCAGTAAGATGGGGCAGTCGTGTTGACTGAAGACGGGGGCGGATATGCCGAGCGAAGCAAATTCTTAAGGAGGTGGTAAGTGAAGTCCATTAAGGCCCTATTCCCGATTCAGGTGATTGTGATTCTGGCCGTGGCAGCTTCAGCCATGATAGCGGGCGGCTGTGGATCGAGCCAGCTGGTCAACCTTTGGAAGGATCCCTCCTACCAGGCCGGGCCGTTGAAGAAGGTGCTGGTGATTGCGATGCGTAAGGATGAGCTCAGGCGTCGCATGTGGGAGGACGCCTTCGTTTCCGCGCTGGGCGAGGACCGCTCCGGCACGGTGGCGATTCCGTCATATCAGCTTTTCCCGGATCGGGTTCCCGACACTTTGGCCGTAGAGCAGAAGACAAAGGAAGAGGGCTTTGACGGTGTGCTGGTGGTCGCCAGGGTTCATCGGGATACGGTCAAAACGGATGTGCAGGGTTACGTGACGGTCGAACCTTTCCCGGAATACAATTACAGGTGGAACACTTACGTCACCTATTACGAGAACGTCTACCACCCGGCCTATACCGAGTCGCAAGCCGTTTTCAGCGTTCGAACGGATTTACTGCTGCCGCAGGAGGGGGCCAAGCTGGTGTGGTCGGGGACCAGCAAAGAGATCGACCCATCCTCTCCCGACCAACTCAGGAAATCCGTCGCCGACCGGGTGATGGATCAATTGTCGAAAGCGCATCTTGTCCGTTAAGTGAGGTCCGACCTTTCGACTTCGCAGTTCCGAATCGTCAATATCATTCTTGGTCAATCAATATTGCCTGGATGGCAAGACCTGTTCGGCGAGGTTGGATTTTAGCCGCCGGCAGCAGGCCTACGGCCGCCTATTTGGTCTCCATCTCCGGGTGTGGGTAGAAGTCATTGATGGAATTCGTGTAGAACATGCTGGTGATCGGATATTTCTGCTGGAACACCACAGGGTTCTTGGCCCCCAAGGGCACGAGCATTACAGAGCCCGGCTCCGTGTCCAGACCATAGCGGTTATCCAGTGGCGTGTCGAAATAGAACAGATATTCCTGTATCCAGGGAAAGTAGGTATCCGCCTCGGTGCCCGAGAAGCCGTCGACCGTCAAGCCCGCTTTTCCCTCTGCCAGCACCCTCTGCAATTCGACCGCATTGAGCGGTGTTTGATCCAGCACCGGTATGACGTCCCACTGCCCGTCCACCATAATCCACTTGTTCAGATCACGAAGGTACGCCTCGGTCACCACATGACCGGCGCCCGAAGGCCGGGTTTCGACATCCCGCGTCTTCAGCGCCAGCACCCGGGCCGGAATCCCCAGCGCGTTCAGAGCGCCGCACAGCACCTCCGAGTACTCGACGCACCTGAACTGCTTTCCCTGGGCAGCCTCCTGCAATATGGTGATGGGGTCTTCCTTGGTTGGCTGGTTCTGGCCGTTGTGCTCCCACTGGCTGCGCACCCATCTGGACACGGTTCGGACTTTGTCGTAATCGTTGGTATCTTTGGCCACCAGCTCGCTCAGCTCGTAATCGTTCCGCAGCTTGACCAGATAAGGGTCATCCACGCTGCTGAACTTAAAGAGGACGGAGTCGGACTGCGACGGACTCTGGTCGAACTTCAGCGGAGTGGACAACTCCTTTTTGTGCGCCTCCTGGGCACTCTTCGCTTTCTTCATGGTGACGGCCCAACGTGGGTCGGAGTGAAGCGAAGTAAGGTCTTCGTCCCGGCTCATATGACCCGCGTTCCAAAACCCAGCTTCTATCGCCCTATCCAGCAACTGAAACGCCGTGTCCTGACTGCCGCTCAATGCGTAACAGCATGCGGCGTTGTACAACAGGCTGGCGTCCTCAGTTCCATTCTCTAAGACCTGGGAATAAAGCTGGGCGCACGTGGAATAGTCTCCACGGTCATAAGCCTGTTGGGCTTCGCCTATGAAGTCCCGGTCTTGCTGCGCAAACGCGGAACAACAAAGAAGCCCGATGCACAAGACGATTGTCACTGACAGTCTCAGCTTCATCACACACCTCCTACACAGTTTAGTTTCGATTCGACCGTTCCCACCAGACAGGCCTGCTTGGGGTGGTCATCCCACGGTGACGAATGACCTGTGCCTGTCGGGTCCCCGACCCGACAGAGGAACATCCTTCGATTTCTCGCCAGGTCAGGGGACCTGGCGCGCACCAGAATTTTCGGTGTGCTCTGTAGGGGTCGCATTCATGCGACCCGCGGGTTCGATAAATCGAACCCCTACAAATGCAGCAGGCTGCGCGATGTGCTCATTCTGAGTCGAGCTCGCTAGAGAAGTTCAAACGTGAAAACAGTGGTCGTTCCGTTTATAGGTCCTTCAATCGATATCCTACGGACATTGCACAGCTCCTCAAAAACACGAGCGCCTATCGCTCCGCAAACAAGCGGATATCTGTTTGTGAAACCCATGTCTTTGTGAACATCGCCCGACTTTATTGCCACTGTCTTCTCACATCTATCTCTTGCGGGATCAATGTAGTTCGTCTTGCAGTGTTGCCTCACATCATCAGCCGAACTCATTTCAAACCTCCTTGGGATTCTGCCTCTATTTCAGCCCGCCTTTTGGTGTAACGGGTGGCCCAGCCTGCTCGTCAGGCCGGGTTTATCATATTCGTGTGCCTGTCGGGTCCCCCGAACCGACAGAAGAACTCCTCCTCATTTCCCGCCAGGTCAGGGGACCTGGCAGGCACGGGAGTCTGTCAGGTCACACCCGGCAAGCCGGGCAAGACCTGACAGAACCTAAATAGTCTCCACGGTCATACGCCTGCTGGGCTTCGCCTACGAAGTCCCGGTGCTGCTGCGCGTGCGCGGAGCCACAAAGAAGCCCAATGCACAAGGCGATTGTCACTGGCAGTCTCAGCTTCATCACACACCTCCTATATGATTCGATCCTGACTCCTGTGTCTGTCGGGTTCCCGACCCTACAGAGGAACATCCTCTTTCTTGCTCATCATTGCCCTTCTTCCTAATAGCAAACAGAGGCTTCGCTGGCTTTTTCACCGTCTGGATCGGAGATTTGACCGTTTTTGGTTTATTCCAGTGATTTCTCGTTGTCGCTGCCTTTGTCATCGGAGGCAAATGAGAAGTGCATTTGAACAATCAGCCATTTTCCCTCACGCTTTTCCAGAACGCCCGTCCACCTGGTGTTCATCCATGCGTAAGGTTTGCCGTCGGATTCACCGAAGTCATCCAGGATGGCCGAAAACCAGGCCACTTCTCCGGATTTCGACAGATTGACCCTCAGATCTCTGATGTCGCTGCCCGTTGCCTTAAAGGTAGGCTTCATGAACACCTTCTCGACGAGCTCTTGGAAGGCATCGAAACCAATGATGGTGGATTTCGAATCGGGGTGAAAGATGAAAAATGAAGAGTCCTTGGCGATTGTTGCGTACAGCCGCTCTCGGTTCTTCTCCGGATAGGGCCACTCTATGTTGTCATGAATAGCCTGCGCGATCTTGGCTTTTTCTGCCGCAACATCTGCTTTCTGAGAGTTGGAGCCACCCCCTCCATTCGAGAACGGGAGCGACATGGTGTTAAGCCCGGGTCTCACGCATCGCATCATTTCAAAACTCCTTCCCCTGGAGGCAGCATAAGGACGGGGCGCTTGACTTGGTACGATCCCACAGCAAGGCTGTGGACCACCGGTCCGACAAGTCTGTTCGGCATCTTCCGCCAGGTCAGGGGACGTGGCGGGCACTGAAAGTTACTGCCTCAGGAGCAGGAGACTCCTGAACCGCTACTGCTCTCCGTGCGATCCTTCCTTTTGCCACTCGCAGAATATGCACCTTCCCAACTCCGGTGCATACTCATAGCATCTTTTGTAGCTTCCAAAAGGAACCTTCCCGTCAAGTGCAAAACAGTCCAGGTCCATATCCTTGCAAGGGATTTCTTTGAACCTCGTGAGGTTCCTCTCCTCCCTTGCAACTTCAGTTATCAGCTTTGGAAGCGATTTGATTTTCATGCCGCCCCACAGGCGTCAGGAGCCGGTCGCTCCTAACCTACGAGTGCCAGCCTCAACCCTTGTCGTTCGCCGCGTCTTTCACCCCGTATTCCTGCAACTTGTTACGCAGCGTCCGGGTGGAGATTCCAAGGATTTCAGCCGTTTTGGTGCGGTTTCCGTTTTGGGCTTTGAGGGTCCTGAGTATCAACTTGCGCTCGGCATCGTGGACCGTGCTGCCCACTTTGATCTCTTCCGTGGGCATGTCGATTCTGCCGAAACTCAGCTCTTTGGGAAAGTCTCTAGGAGTGAGGGTTCTGCTCTTGGCGGTTACCACCGCCCTCTCAATGTAGTTTTCAAGCTCCCGCACGTTTCCCGGCCAGCGATACTCCATGAACGACTCGAACACCTTGGGCGAGATGCCTTGTATGTGGCAGTTGTTCTCCCGGTTGTATTTCTTGAGGAAGTGTTCTGCCAGGGAAGGAATATCCTCTTTCCTTTCCCTCAAAGGGGCGATGTGAATGGGCACCACGTTCAGCCGGTAGAACAGATCCTCCCTGAACTGTCCGTCTTTGATGCGCTTTTTCAAGTCGCGGTTGGACGTGGCGATGATCCTCACGTCCACTTGGATGGGAATTCCCGATCCCACCCTTTCGAACTCCCGTTCCTGGAGCACGCGCAGCAGTTTGCCCTGGAGATGAAGGGAGATTTCGCTGATTTCATCCAGAAGCAGGGTGCCTCCGTCGGCCAGCTCGAACCGGCCGCGGGACTGCCTGACAGCGCCGGTGAAGGAGCCTTTTTCATGACCGAATAGCTCGCTTTCCACCAAACCTTCGGGAAGCGCGGCGCAGTTGATGCGGATAAAGGGCCCCTCCCGCCGGAGGCTGTTGTAATGAATGGCCTTGGCGATCAGCTCCTTTCCGGTGCCGGATTCGCCGGTGATGAGCACGGTGGCTTTTCGGCCGGCCACGGTCTGCACCAGTTCGAAGATCTGTTGCATCTGCGGGCTTTTACCCATGATGTTGTCGAAACTGTATTTCGAGGTGACCTCCGTCCTAAGCAGCCGGTTCTGGTTCACCAGGCTTTTGTGCTCCAGGGCTCTTTTGACGACCAATTCGATTTCGTCTATGGAGAAAGGTTTGAGCACGTAGTCGAACGCTCCCAGCTTCATGGCCTCCACGGCATTCTGGACGGTGCCGTAAGCGGTCATCATCACCACCTCGGCATCCGGCAGAGAGCCCCTGGCGGCCTTGAGCAGCTCCATGCCGTCCATGTTGGGCATGCGAACGTCGGAGAGGATTATGTCGTAATCCTCCGCCCTCATCCTGTCCAAAGCCTCCTCCCCGGTAACTGCCAAACCCACCGTGCAGCCGGTGCGGATCAGGGTTTCCATCAAGAAATCCCGCAGGAGGGGATCATCGTCTACCACCAGAACTCTGCTTCCCACGAGCGCCGCACTTCGATTGGTCTTTTCGATTTCGGACATGTTAAGTTTCGTAAAAGGATCGGTCTGCCGGGTGGCTACTTCGGCGTGGGCAAAGTCAGTCTGACTGTGGTGCCCTTTCCCGGTCGGCTTTCGAGCCGGATCTCCCCTGAATGTGCTTCCACTATCTTCTTTACGGTGAACAGCCCCAAACCTGTGCCTCCGTGTTTGGTGGTGAAAAACGGAGTGAAGATTTTCTTCTGTATTTCGCTGCTCATTCCGATTCCGGTATCCGATATCTCCAAAACCGCTGTTTCCTCGTTTGCCTCGGAAGGGCAACCGGGAAGCCCCCTTCCGCGACTGAGTTCGATTTTCATTTCGCCGCCATCCGGCATGGCCTGAACCGCGTTGTGGAATAGATTCAAAAGGGTCTGCCTGAATTGCTCGGCATCCAGATTGCAGTGAAGCTGCTCCTGGGGATAGTTTTTCACCATGCGGATATTGGGCCTTTGGTTGGCCGAATCCATGGCGAAGAACTTGAGCGCCTCCTCGGTGAAGCCGACCATCTCCACCTTCTTGAGATCAAGCTCCACCGGCTTGACCTGATCCAACAGCTTGGCCAGTATCTTGCTTAAAGCCTCCACTCCCTGTATGATCTTTGCCACAGACTTTTTGCGCGGGTCTCCCTCTTCCAAGTCCCTGTCCAGAAGCTCGGCGAATCCGCGTATTCCCCCCAAGGGGTTCTTTATCTCATGCGCCACCACCGCAGCCATCTCGCCGACGGCGGCCAGGGTCTTCACGTGAGCCATGTCGCCAGCCGGCTCTTTCGACTCGACCTTCGGAGAAAAGACCTCCATGGCGCCAAGGACCTCTCCCTGGGTGTCCTTCAAAAGCGCGTTGGAAAAACTCACCGTGATCTTCTCGCCGCCTTCTTTCTCGATCTGCTTTTCTCCGCCCGAGCATGTTTGCCCGGTCTTCAGCAGATGGGGCAGGCCGAATTTCTCATGGGTTTCTCGACCGAACACTTCTGCATAGGGTTTTCCCACGGCATCCTTTTCCTTTACTCCCAGAATCTTCTCCGCAGCCAGGTTGAATGCCGCTATGCGGCCGCGTAAGTCGACCGCCACCACCCCCTGGCTCAGGCTTTCGAGAATGCCCGCCAGATAGTTGGACATCCGGTCCTTTTCCGCCAGGGCTTGCCTTAGCTCCAGATTGGTCTGCCCGAGTTGCCGGTTCATATCCTCGACCCTGTCGTGCAAATCCTGATAGGCGGCATTTAGCTGCTGGGCGATCAGATGAAAACCGGGGTCAACACCTGTCGCATCTTCCTTGGTGCCCTGATGAATTTCCGGCTTTCGTCTTTCTTTCATCGCGTCGTTCCGAATCGAAGGGTCTACCCAACGTTCTCAGAGGAACCCCTACACGCTGGTGCAATGACTAAATTTAAGACGTGTGCCGCCTTATGGCAAGCCTTTTTTCGGCGGCAAGAGCCGGTTTTCTCCTTGTAAAGGTGTTAGAACGTTAGCTTTTCGAAGGGAAAACGTGATTGCTGGTGGACAGAGATGGGCGGGAATATCGAGACGTCAGTGATTCCGGGCAAGAGGCGGGTCTCAGTTTTGCCCTTTTTCCTTGACCAGTCTCTGTATTCTGGCTTCTATGGCCTCCAGAAGGCTGGTCTGCTTCTCGATCTGCTTAAGGAGGGGTTTGACCTCGGCCAGCGTTCTCAGATTGGATTCTCTATCTGTCTCCGACCCGGCCGAGCTTATCTCCCGTGTGAGCTTTTCTATTCTCCTGCCGGCCTGGTCCTTTCGCTCTGCCAGGACTTCCAGCTTCTTGTCGTCTGCTCCTCTCTCCAACTCGAACAGGATCATGTTGGAGAGGCTCAGAACCTCGTCAAACAAGTCGGACAGCTTTCGATATTGCTCGGGAAGATTCACGCCTTGGCTCCGGTTATAGGGAAAGCAGTATGACTGGTCGGAGGAGGTTCGTCGGGGGATGAGTTGCGCAGAGCATTCACGGGTGTTGACCATCCCGTGTCGGAGTGAAACCGGTTTGTGGTCGGGTCGGTTTTACAGATGCTGAACAAAGCAACCAAGGGGGCTTTCTCAAGTCCTGTCGCGCGGACTTGAGAGTTCTCTCAGCTCCGCCTCCAGTCGCTTGACCTTACCTCTCAACTGACCAATCTCCACCTTTAGCTTCTGCTCACCCAGCGCCTTCTCGATGGAGAACTTCAGATCGTTCAGTTTGAACGGCTTTATGACATAGTCATGCGCTCCGTGCCGCAGAGCTTCGATGGAGCTTTCTATGGTGGGGTATCCGGTCATGATTATGCCCAGGGCTTCCGGCGCCACCTTCCTCATTTCCTTCAAGGTCCGGATTCCATCCATCCCCGGCATCTTGAGATCCACCAATGCCACGTTGGGCGGCTGAACCTGGGCCAGTTCCAGGGCCTTCTCCCCGCAATCGGCCAAAGCCACGTCGTAACCCTGGCTGCTTAAGAATTCGAGCAGCAGCTCCCTGACGAACAGCTCGTCGTCCACTACCAGGATTCTATCGGCGGCGGTCAAGTCTCCTCCCCATCCAGTCGGGTCTACCTTATGATTATCGCCACCCCGCTTCTTGTTCTTGAATAAACGGCAGCAGGATCGAGCCGTCCGGACCGGAAAGGAGAGTCTCCGTCTAACGCCTCCTGGCGGTCTTGGCGGCCTTTCTTTTCGCTGCTTTGCTCTTGTTGGCCTTCTTCTTTTCGGCCTGGGCGATCTTACCTATCTCTCTCCTTAGGATGTCCTCTATGCCCCGCTGGGTTTCGTCCTGCTCCATAAGCGCGTGCTTGAAAACCTCTTCGATTCTCTCCACGAAGATGAATTCCGTCTCCTGTTTTATCTTCTCCGGCAGCTCCATCAGGTTTTTCTCGTTGCCCTTGGGAAGGATCACGGTGTGAATGCCCACCCGATGCGCCGCGGACGCCTTCTCCCTTACGCCGGCCACGGGAATGACCCGACCCCGAAGAGAGATCTCGCCGGTCATGGCTACGTCGTTTCTTATGGGCCGGTCGCTCATCACCGAGGCTATCACCAGCGAGACGGTGACCCCGGCCGACGGCCCGTCTTTGGGTATGGACCCGGAGGGAAAATGAATGTGAATGTCGTAGCTGGTGAAATCGT
>CAZPRG010000054.1:0-13944 GCA_964588675.1 uncultured Ignavibacteria bacterium | reverse complement strand
TTTATCACGTTGTTCATAATATCCACGTGCGAGTTATAGCAGTATATGCCGCCCCCCAAGACACCGTCCTGGCCCTTGCCTTTCTGGATGGTGAAGCCGCAGACGGTCACATCATTGCTCCGGCCCAGGGTGATCACCCATCCCGGATTTCGAGCCTGGATGATGGTGGAGCTTACCGTCGATGGGTCCTGATCAAAAACATAATGGCTGGCCAAGAGCAGCTCCTCCTTGTCCGTCAGATCCAGGTTCTCCAAGTACATTCCGGGTTCCACCAGCACGGTGTCGCCGGGTCGGGTAGAGTCTACCCCCCTTTGAATGCTGCGAAAAGGCGAGCCATCGCTGCCGTCCCCGGCCTGGTCGCTTCCCTGAACCGACACGTGCCACAGCGGTCCGGAATAGGATGAACTCTGCAGGATGGCCAGCCTCACCTTCTTCCGGCGGGTGATCAGTTGGCCGTCGGGTCCCTGTGCTCGAGCCAACACCGTGATCTCCGGATAGGACTGGGGAGGGGTGTTGGGCGGGATGGAGATGGTCAGCGTTGAGCTGCCCGGTAGATAGTCCACCGTGGACGGATACAAGCTGGCCTGAATGGAAGATGGTGCGTGAAGCACGGCCACGGTAATCGGCCCTTCCAATCCGCTGGAGGACGTCAGAGTCAGTTTGAAGCTTTGTAAAGTCGGCTGATCCGTTGCTTTCGCCTCCTGTGTGCCCCAGGTCGAGTACGGCGTTAAGATCTCGGGAATCACCGACAAGGTGAAGCCGGGCGTATGCGGTTCGGTAGTCATGCTATAACCAGATGTTTGCGATTCTCCCTGGGTGAAAGTTGGAGCCGGGACCGCAGGACTGGCCTGAACCTGGGGCCGGCTGGTATCTGGTGAAGTCGCCTGTACCACGGCCGTAGAAGACTCCCCGGCAGTCTGCGACAAAGCGGCAGTGGAGATCGGTCTCTTCTCCTCGGTGGTCTGCTGGGAGGAGATCACTCCCCGGTAAGCAGTGAAGAGCAGGAACACCACCGCCAAAGCCATGCCCAGCGTGGAGACCGTCCGCCATCTTCGAGCCGCAACGCTCCGGTCCAGATAGGAGCTCACCGGTTCAGCCAGAAAGTCCCTCATCCTCTGCCTGGCCCTCTCCTCGATTCTCAAAATGGTCAGCTCCGCCTCTTGCGCGCTGGCGCATTGGACAAGAAGGTCCATCCGGTCCAGCCGACGGGTTCCCAGGCCCATGTCGGTCAAATCGATGGCCGGCATGCCGCATCTTCTGATTTGCGCGGCCTCCGCCGAGTTGAATCCCAAGGTCTCGAAGGAGACGGAGTAAGAGCCCCCTTTGAGCAGTTTTCTAATCTTCAACCGCATGGCCACCTCCCTTGGAGAAATATGCTAACGGGCATTCCTCATTTCAAGATCATCCCCAGCGAACCCCCAGTCCAGAAACCGGATCGGTCCCTAAGACCCAGGATCTTTCCGGTCTTGGAAAGAAACTCCAGCAACAGCAGGTCGGAATTCCCACTATAAGAATCGACTGTATTGGTTCCTGAGAATGGGGACCCCAAACAGCAGACCACCGGCTGGAGTGGTCAACCAGAAAGAGCCTCTGGAAAGAAAGTTACGACGCCCAAGTTCCGTTGTCAAGCAGTTTGTGAGCCAATCAACCTGGGGGTGCCAGAAGAGATCAAGGGGCTGCTGTTCAGAATTCGAACAGCGATCCGGGAGCCTTGCCCGGCGCGCCGTGGCGCAGGCAGGCTGGGTTCTCTCGCAAGGCCGCTCAGCACAACTGTCTCCCTGGAGCCGGTTGGATGGAGGCAATCAAGACTCGTGGGCATGGGAATGCCAGAGGCTGCAGAAAAGGCGAGAGCGTGACCCTCAGTGGGAGCAGGGTTCCGGGCCTCCCTTGTACAGATAGTTCAGCAACAGAATCACGTCGGCGGCGTCCACCGTATCGTCGCAATCAGTATCTCCCAAAAACAGGGGAGAGGGAGCCGGCCCGGAGCGATACAGGTAATTCAACAGATAGATCGCATCGGAGACCGTAATCCGTTCGTCACCGGTCACGTCTCCGGTCATATAGAAGGAATACTCGACGGCCGCCAGTATGTCCGGCACGCCCCACCCGTAGTTGTTATCAGGCGAGGAGGCGTGATCTCCGTTTACCATCATGGCCTCCCTCACCTGCATGGGAGTCCATTCCGGATGAGCCGAGAGGATCACCGCCGCCGCGCCGCCGATTAAGGGCGTGGAAAGAGAAGTCCCGTTGGCAGTGGTATACCCGGTGGTATTGTAAGGATCGGCGCAGCTGGTAGAGACTCCCCGGGCGCAGACCTCCGGTTTGATTCTGCCGTCATAGGTCGGGCCTCGGGAGCTGAAGGAGGCGATTGATCCGTCGGAGTACACGGCGCCGCAGGAGATTATGCTGTCGGCGTCCGCCGGGGCATTCAAGGTTCCAGATGCGGGTCCGGAGTTGGCCATGGCGTTGCACACCACGATACCATGCCAAGCTGCAATGTCGGCTGCCACGGTGGTCACTGCGGTGTTGCCATCCAGGTCGGCATAGGTGTACCAGTCGATGTAACACAGGGAGCTGGAAACCACGTCGGCTCCGATGCTATCAGCCCACTCTATCCCCGCCACCCAATAGTCTTCCTCGATAGGCTGCTCCTGGGAGGTGTCCTCCGTTTTGGCCAGGATGAAATACGCGCCGTAAGCAGGTCCATAGAGATTACCCGATGCGGCCCCCCCTAAAGCGGACCAGGTGCACGTGCCGTGATTATGTTGGGAGGAGGGATCGCCGGGTTCGTTCTGGGTGTTGCCATCGTTATTGATGAAATCCCACTCGGCCAGGACCCGGCCTTCCGAGTAGGCCAGTTGAAACGCCTGGTGATCCTTGCGAAAGCCGGTGTCCAGCATGCAGACTATCACGCCCTGGCCATAGTATCCCATATTGTGGAGGGTCGGGATGTTCAACTGTTGAAGCTGGGCATACGAGGCCCCGTAGCTCAGATCGAAGGAACCCTTGTCCTGAAGAGGTCCTTCCGGAGGTGGGGTCACCCGGATGGGTTTCCTGATCCCGGTGGCAATGGGCCGAATTGATCGAATGAAGTCCAGCCGGGAAATCTCTTCCACCCGGCCAGCGAGAACCTCAAAGCTGGCCGCATTCAACCACCGGCTTCGGTGCCGGAACTTGGCCCCCGAACCGATCACCGCATCGATGTAAGCCTGGCTTACCGGAAGATCGTGAAAATCCACCAGCGCAGGCTTCATGGTCTTCGACCTTCTCCAGGCGGAGCGGGCGGTTAACGATTGTTCCGCCTCACCCAGGGCGGAACGGTAGCTCTGCATGTCGTGTACGCCTTTGTCCGTGAAGAACACCCAGACCTTGACCGTTTCCTGTGCGGTGAGCGTCGAGATCTGTTGTCTGAGACTCTGCGAGACCACCGGACTATCTTTGGGATAAATCAGAGTCGGCGGATCGGAGGATTGGGCATAAGCTCCGCTCGGCATAACACAGAACAAACATATAACACAAGACAATGGGATGGACCACTTGAGGAAAGAAGACTTTAACATGATTATCACTCCTTGGTTTGGCAACCTCAGCAAAACAGCCGCGGGTTTCGACCCGGAAGAATTACGGAAGCCTTCGTTGAACCGGTCCCCATCCGTTCTTCCTATAATGTACGTAAAAATCAGACGTTGTCAATTGCTTTTGGCGGAAACGGTGGACGTCCCCGAATGGAGAAGCGTCCCGCCGGGAGTCCGGATGAGATCGGGAAATGCCCAACTCCTGAGGGGCACCAGGGTGAAACAGGCCTTCAGGTACAAAGCGCGGCAGCCCGTCAGTATGGGATTTTTCCCATAACCTGTCGATTCGGCTCAACGTTTGCCGACTTCAAGGCGGACCTGACCGTGACCTTGCGCGATTAACTGGGGGACGGCCGGAGCTAGTCTCCTGAGTGCCAGCAGATTGCGGAAACCGGGTACCCAAGGGCAAAAGTGACGAATTGGCAAAGGGTTTGCTTGACCAAAGTTGGGCGAATAGCGGAGAAGTCCCGGTAAGCAGGAAACCAAAAGGAGAAAAGCATGCCCAGGAACGATTGCAAGGGAACCACCCTTCTGGAGCTGGTCATTGCCGCCGTGGTACTCGGGGTAATCGTGACCATGGCCGCGCCACGATTCGGAGATACCATTCAAAGACTGAAATTCAAGGGCAAGAGCCGGGACGTGGTCTCGGACATCCGATTGGTCAGATCGGATGCCGTGTCGCAACGGACACAGTTCGGGATTCACTTCGATTACGAGCAGAACGGATACGTCTTGTTCAAAGACGTGGTCAACCCCGGCCTGTACCAGTACGACTCCGGCGACTCGGTGCTCAAGACCATCAATTGGGGACGGGAGGCATTGCTGTATTACACCTCGTTCGACCCCAGCACCATCATCTTCAAACCCGACGGCAGCGCCAATGTGTCCGGTGACGTCATCGTCAGCGATGCCACCGACGTTCACCGGGCAAAGGTCAACGTGCTGGCGGCGACCGGGAGGGTGAAGCTGTCCTACGAGCCGGGGCAGTTCGAGACAAGCCAGACCGACTGACAGGTGGGATCAAACTACGGCAGGGAAGCTTAGGGTTCGCAATCTGCACCCCGGCAGGCCGCTTTGCTTCCATACTCTATCACCTGCTGCATCAACACGTCCTTTTTGAGACCGCTTTCTTCCTTACTTGCGTTTCCCCAAAACAGAAAGACAGTCACTCCGGACACGATCACACCGGCATGGTTTGAACGAAGCCGTCGTCGATCTCCGGCCTCGACCGGACGGGAAACGGATTTTAGTTCTGGGAAAGCGCAGGACAATCAAAATGCGATATTCCTCTTTTCGACCGCCCCGGTTCTCAATCGGAAGCTCCCTGCGTCGAAGCCAAGGTACGGTTCCCTGACGACAGGCGAGGATGTTCTTCCGATTCCCGGCGGTCCGACACGAAGGCTGACCGGTTCTCACTGCCTTCCTGCGACGGCACCAGCACCGGCAGCTTCGCGTGAAGACCTCGACAAAAAAGAAATCAAGTCTTCCCGGCCCCGTGTCGATTGTAAGTATGAGTTCAGAAGAAGACAGGCGAAGGCTTGCTCGGCGATTTGCCAGGGGGATATGCGGGCGCCCGGTCAAATTTTTTTGCGGTAGCTTAAGGTTTTTGGAATTTCGGCCGACAACACAATTAGTGTGAGTTCGGGGTTATCCCTTAGCTAGATGAAAATCAAAAAAAAGAGACCAAAATGTTCTTCGGAAAACGAGCACGAACCATAGCCGGTCTGGATATCGGCGCCTCTTCCATCAAGCTGGTGAAGTTGGAGGAGAGATCCGGCAGTTACGCGCTGACCTCGCTGGGGATGAGGGAGCTTCCGCTGGAGGCGGTGGTGGACGAGGAGATCAAGGACAAGGAGAGCGTGATCTTTAATCTCCAGAGTCTGGTGGAGCAGTGCGATCCCCGGCTGAAGGAAGTGGCCATTTCCATTTCCGGTCACGGGGTGATCACGGACAAGATCACCATGGATCAGAAGACCGGGGGAGAGGCGGAGCAGGCCATCCTGTTCGAGGCGGAACAGAGGAGCCCGTTTGACGTCGAGGACGTGACCATGGACTATCACGTGGTCAATCTGAACGAGGAAACCAAGAAGATGGACGTTCTTCTGGTGGCGGCCAGAAACGAATTCCTCAGCTCCTACGTGGAGCTGGTCACCGACGCGGGATTGAGGCCGGTGATAGTGGATACGGACGCTTTCGCCATCCTGAACGCATACGACGCCAACTACGAGATCGATCCGGAAAAGGTGACCGCCCTGATGGATATCGGATTCGACACCACCAGCGTCACCTTCCTGAAAAACGGCGTCTTCCATTCCACCCGAGATCTGGCCAACGGCGGGAGATTGATTTACAATGCCATAATGAAGGAATTTCGCATCAACCAGGAACTGGCAAACAAGGCCATCAAGGGAGAGATGGGAACTTCCTTGGACCAGGACATGCTCAAGGCCACGGTCATCACCGCTTCGGAGGAACTGATTTCCGGCCTGGAGGTGGCCTTTTCCTACTTCAGATCGACGGCTCAGGTTCCGCAGGTGGACTGGATCGTTCTGTCGGGCGGTGGGGCTCTTATTCCTTTCCTGCCGGAGTTCATTCAGTCCAAACTGAACGTTCCCATAGAAGTGGCCAACCCGCTGAGAAACATCGAATACGATCCCGATATCTTCAAGAACATACAGCCTGACAGAATAGCACCACTTCTGGCGGTGGCTGTCGGATTAGCCACGAGAAAGGCGAAGTAGAATGACCCGGATAGAAATCAATCTGCTCCCGGCGGAGCTGAAAAGAAAGCGAAGAGGGCTGACGTTCGACAAGAACCTGGCTTTAATCGCCGGCGTGTTTGGGGTGGTGGTGGTTCTGGTGGTGGCGGCCAGCGTGGTTCAAAGCATGAAACTGAAGTCGCTAGACAAACAGATCGCTGAGGCCCAGAGAAAAGTGGACCAGTACAAGCGGAACATAGAGCTGGTGGATGCCCTAATCGACGTCAAGGATAAGCTTCTGCAGAGGATGTCGGCCATCGAGTCTCTGGACAAGAACCGAACGGTTTGGGTCCGGATCATGGAGGACTTGAGTCGAAGGGTCCCCGACTACTTGTGGCTTTCGCTGCTCAAGGAGGAACCGCGGGCAGCGGCGGTCGATACGTCGGCGGACAGCACCGGATCCGCCTCACCGGGACCTGTCATCGACAAAGTGACCGTAGAAGGCTACAGCTATTCGCTGAACAGCCTGGCCTCCTTTATGATTCAACTGATGGGGTCACGGTACTTCAAGAACATGGATTTGGAATACGTGAAAAGGGCGGAGATCAAGCAGCACAAAGCCTTTTCTTTTCAACTGACAGGCGATCTCTACTACGCGCCGGAACTGGAAAGCCCCCAGACGGACACCGCGGCGACCGATCTGGCATCGCAGGGGGCAGACTCCGGCCTCTCGAAAGTGAGCCTGGCGGCAGAGGGGGAATAGATGGACTTAAGGGATCCAAAAACCCAAAAATACCTGCTGGGAGCGCTGGCGGTTTTCCTGGCGCTGTACTTCTGGTACAACCGGGTGTACACCAAAACCACCACGATGATAAGGCAGAAGCAGGTTCAGTACGAGCTTCTCCTCTCCGATCTCAAGAGCGTGGAGATGAAATCCAAGAGCTTCGAAAGCCTTAAGGAGGAGTACGGAAGGCTTCTGGAGCGATATCGCCGGGTGGAGCGTCTGCTGCCGGAGGAAAGGCAGATTCCGCTGCTTTTGACCCAGATGCATTCGGCGGCGGCCAGCCACCAGATCGGGATCATCGAGATCATCCCCCAACCGATGGTGCCCATGGGGTTTTATAACTCGAGCTCCTTCGGCGTGCAGATGGCCGGGTCCTATCACGACCTGGGCGACTTCCTAAGCAGCGTGGCCAACTTTCCCTTCCTGGCGGACGTGGTCGATGTGAGCATAACCGCCCTGCCGCAGGAAGAGCAGTCGCGGGGAGAGGAAGGCAACAGCATCACCGCTTCGTTGAAACTGACCACCTATTACGTCAGGGAAGAAGAGAAACTGAAAAAGCTGGAATTCTGAGAAGGGTGATTCATGAAAATAAACCGAACATCCGGACCGGTCTTTGGCATTCTGGCAGCTCTGCTGCCCTGGATATTGTGGGGCGGGTTGACCTCGGCTCAGGCCAGCTGCCGGATAGAGAACATCAGCCTGGAGAGGGCGGGCAAATTCACCAAGGTTACCTTTTATGCGGACCAACCCTGGGAGATGGTGCATTCCACTGAGCCGGCCAAGGACGGCAAGCCCTATCGGGTGATCATCGACTGCCAGGACGCTCTTTTTGCTCTTCCGCAGAACAACTTCGAGCAGGGACTTCCCGGGGGCACGATCCAGAGGATCCGCACCAGCCAGTATCAAGCGGTCCCGGAGAGAATCGTCAGGGTGGTCCTGGACTTGAAGGGCCCGGCAGTCTATAAGGTGCTGGAGACCACGGATAAGAGGAAGGCCACCATCGCGCTGCTTACGGCGCAGGATCCGGACTTCCCCATGTGGACGGCGGCTGCGGGAAAAGGCACGCCAGGCGCCATGGTGAGAAACCAGGCTCCGACCGTGCCGGCCCAGAAGACGGCTTGGTCCGGACCCGCATGGGAAAAACCGGCCTGGCCCAGAACTTTAAGCTACGCAGACACCGGGGAGAACATGGTCGCCTCCGGGCACCAAACGGCTCTCTTCCGGCCGGCTGTTTCTTCCAAGCCGGAAACACAAACCGCCAAGGCAGTTGGTTCCGCGCGTGGAAAAGCTACCACTGTCACGGCGGACGCAGGTCAAGGCGCAGCTGGGTCCGCAGCCATGAGAACCGAGATCACCAAATCGCCGCTGCCTTTGGGTCCCACGACGGAACGGCAGAGTCCGGCGGACCAAGGCACCGACAACAAGGTGGAATCGGCCCGAAGTGCGGAGAGGCTGGTTTCGGGTCCGACTTCATCGGAGAAGGCCGAAGAGGTCGAAACCCGAGCGGCTTCATCCTCCCATTCCGGGCAGACACTGGCCCAGCGAACCCCCAGAAGGAGGCGCATCAACCGGTCTCCCACTCCCTTGGGTCCCTATCCGGAGGAGTTGGCGGTAGCCCGGGCTTCGCAGCCAGGGGGGAGCGCCAAGTCCCAGGAGGAGCCGACGGAGGTTGCCGCCAAGCCGGCCGGCACGATAGTCGAAGGAATCGGAAAGATCCTGGGTCCGGAGTCGGTGGTAGCCAAAGAGACGCATTTGGCTCCGGAGAGCCTGATGGTGGCCCAGGAAGGGGCCCGCGTAGAGCTGGAGCTCTCGCCCCAAAGGAAGGTAGTGACTTACCATCCGGGAACCAAAAAAGACCCGTTCGTGCCGCTGACCGAGAAGAGGGATATGACCTTCGGAGCGGCACCCCTACCTCTATTCGACAACCTGAAACTGGTGGGAATCCTGCAGGATGAGGCGGGGAACAGAGCCCTGCTGGAAGATGAGATGGGCTGGGGATACATACTGATGGCCGGAGACAGAATCAGAAACGGATACGTGATAAGCGTGGAAGACGACAAAGCCACCTTCCAAGTGGAAGAGTACGGTGGATATCGTACCATGGTTTTGGAGCTAAACCCGGAATAGCAAAGGAGAGGTCACTCATGAGGATGGTCCGACTGAAAGACGGGTGGCGCGGGAAAGGCGAAGCACTTGTGTTCGCTTGCCTTGTCGCGGGGATGCTGCTTCTGGCGCTGGGTGACGCCGGAAAGTGCCCGGCTCAAGCTGCCGGGTCGGCAAAACACGGCAAGATCATCACCGCGCTGAATCTGCAGAATGCAGATATGAATTCGGTTCTGAGCTTCCTGGCTGATTACGGCGGGGTCAACATCGTAGCCGGTCCTACGGTCAAGGCTTCGGTAACCCTGAGCCTGCAGGAGGTGACCTGGCGTCAGGCGCTGGACATCCTGCTGCAGACTTACAGCCTGGCAGGAATCGAGGAGAAGGGCTACATTCGGGTTCTTCCCACCGACGAGTTCCTGAAGGAACAGGCGGCCATAGAGAAGCACCGGCTGGACCAGTCGCAGATGGTTCCGCTGGAGACCGCGGTAATACCGGTCAAATACGGCACGGCCAAAGACATGATAAAATCGATGCGCTCGGTCATCTCCAGCAGAGGAACCATCGACACGGACGACCGCACCAATTCACTGGTCATCCGCGACACGCCGGATTTCATAGAGAAGGTGAAATCGCTGGCCGAGACGCTGGACAAGGAAACCAATCAGGTCAAGATCTCGGCGCAGCTTTTGGAGGTGGAGTCCGGCGCCCTGACGGAGTTGGGACTTAACTGGTCCATGATCTCCAGGAAAAGCGCTCAGCTGCTGGACGGCGACAAAAGCGAAGCCCAATTCTCCCAGGCCACCAACCTGGTGAGCGATCCCGCGGCCAATTATACCTTCGCCACGGTTCAGGGGGATTTCGATATCGAGGGCACCATCTCCGCTCTGGTAACCAGCAACAAGGGGAAGATCATTGCTCATCCCGAAATAACCACGGTGGACAACAGCGAGGCCTATATCCAGATGGGCCAGAGAATCCCCATCAAGCAGTTCGACGAGTCCGGCAACGTGGTGATTACCTTCGAAGAGGTGGGAACCATCCTGCGGGTCATACCGCACATCACCTCGGAGAACCGGATACTGTTGAAACTCAACCCCGAGCGCAGCTCGTACACCTTCGACGCCAACGGGGTGATCATCAACACCAACAACGCCGAAACCAACGTGGTGGTGGAAAACGGACAGACGGCGGTGATAGGGGGGCTCACCACCCAACTGGAGACGAAGAATCACGTGGGCCTGCCCATACTCAAGGACATACCGGTTTTGGGCTACCTTTTCCGGTACACCCGAAAAGAGGTGACCAGCCGTGATTTGGTCATCTTCGTCACTCCCACCATAGTGACCGACGAGATGCACGGCATGAACCCGGTGCCGCAGTCGGATCAGAAGTTGAGCCGGCAGTAGAAGCAATCGAATCCAAGAAGAAGCAAGTCCAGGGCGGCCGCAAGGGTCGCCCTTTGTTTTTGTCCCGTGGCGATATGGCCATCCTGGATTCCGGCCGCCCGCCAAGGGCCGCTTGGCCCCAAGAAACACAGACTCGCTGCCCAGTGATCGACCTGCGCCGACTCTTCCTCTCAGCTTGCAACAACTTCCGGTTTTTTCCCTTGACATTGCCAAATTCGTTGGCTAATTTAAGAGTACAACTCAACGGAGATTTCGAGGAGTCGCAGAGGCTGGGTTTTTGTCGAAAAGGTTTTTGCGCGGAGCGGGCAGACGAGGAAAAGTCCTACGCCGTTCCGGCTCCGGAACGTCGAGAAAAACACCGGAGGGGATAAGATGCATTTGAATCAAACAAGGAAGGCGGTAATCTTAGCCACTTTCAGCAGCCTGCTCGACTCCGCCATGGCTAATGACGCCATCCGAGGAATGATACTTAAGAAGGCCGACAAGAGAATCCACGAGCTCTTCGTTGAGATGAACCCGCTCAACCGCCCTCGCCAGGTTCAGGTGGACAAGTGGGCTATGACCAGAAACCTGCTGCACGGCGTGGATAAGGCTCTCAGGAGAAAGAACATATCCCCGCGGGTCAGGAAAGGTCTGCTGAAGGTCCTCTTGGGCAACATATTTTTGGGCGGGAAAGACCAGCTGGCGAGGTTCAGGGATGAGCATGGCGCGGAGCCGCCGGGCTTTTTGACCATCAGCCCGGGAGCCGCTTGCAACCTCCATTGCGACCGGTGTTACGCAGGAGACCTGTCGGAATCCAAGAAGAAGCTGGAATTCGACCTGGTGGATCGGATTGTGACCGAGAAAACCAACCTGTGGGCCTCCTTTTTTACCGTCATCTCCGGGGGAGAGCCGTTCATGTGGAAAAGCCAGGGGAAGGGCATTCTGGATTTGGCTGAAAGGCACGAGGACAACTACTTCCTGGTGTTCACCAACGGGACCCTGATAGACAAGACGGTGGTGGAGAGATTGGCCAAGCTGGGGAACGTGACGCCGGCCATATCGGTGGAGGGTTTCGAAGAGGAAACGGACAAGAGAAGAGGCAAGGGGGTCTACCGGAGAATTCTCCGGGCCATGGAAGATCTGAGGGAGAAGGGGGTACCGTTCGGCATGTCCTTGACCGCCACCAAAAACAACGCCGAGCTTCTGCTCTCGGATGAGTTTTTGGATTTCTACTACAATCAGCAGGGGGTCATCTACGCGTGGATATTCCAGTACATGCCCATCGGCTGCCAGTTCACGCTGGATCTTCTCATCACCCCGGAACAGAGGCTGAAGATGTACTTAAGGGAGCAAGAGCTCATTCGGGAACGGCACATGTTCATCGCCGACTTCTGGAACTCCGGGTCCATCAGCGATGGCTGCTTGTGTGCCGGCAGGGAGGGAGGCTATTTTTACATAGACTGGAATGGCAACGTGATGCCTTGCGTCTTCACTCCTTACTCCACGCACAACATAAGGGACGTATATGCCGAGGGCGGGGATTTGAACGAAGTTCTGGAAATCCCTTTCATGAAGGCGGTGCGTGAATGGCAAAGCCAGTATGGTTACATGCAGCCTCCGCATCTGGTGCAAAACGAGATAACCCCCTGTCCCATACGGGATCACCATCGACGTTTTTACCAGATCGTAAAGGAGCACAACGCCAAGCCCATCAACCCGGAGGCGGCGGAGGCTCTGGAGTCCGGGGCCTTTGTAGAAGGGCTGTGTCAGTACGGGGAGAGAGTGGCGAAGCTCACAGATGCCATTTGGGATAAGGAATACCTGGAACCGGAGAGAGAGAATTCGACCTTCCCGGCACCGGATTCCCCGAAACGTGCGCGCCGGAAGGCGAGCAGTTAGAGCGCGGTAGAGAATAAGATCAAACCTTGGCCACGGAGCGCCGGAGCTCACTTCCGGCGCTTTTTTTGTGCCTGCCTTAACAGCCCCCGAAGTTTTCATCTTTCTTGCGGGTCTTTCTCCCGGTCATCATCCGGTCCGCCGGCGAGCGACTTCTTTATAGGGACAACCCTCGCGACTGTCCGCTCTCCCGCGCATTCGAGAGATAGTGATTCGCAAATCGCCTCTCCTACCGCAGCCGCCACATTGTAAGGACAGCCCTCGTGGCTGTCCGCACAGAACAAGAATCGCGTTTGAATCAGACGCATCTTGCGATCTCACCTCCACTCCGTCAATCCGCAGATCATCCTTCCGTCAGGTAAGACCGTGGTCAAGCCGCGTCGATGAGTGGGAATTTATTTCCTTCGGATTTGGGAAGTTCTTTCCGGAATCACTGCGTGACCATTCCCTCCAGTGGTTAGCATCAAGACGCATAAGGCCTGATAGGCTAAAGGGTTACTGTCCGACAAACGGGCATCTGAATGGCTCGGCACAAAGTTTGCAAAATGTTTCAAGCCTGTATGGAGGAAATGGTTCGCAAAAGCAAACGGAACTGAGAGAATCGGAGATGCACTTGTCATTGTATACCGCTTCGCAATCACGTCAGCCTCAGTTGACGCAAGCTCACATCACATCGACCGAGCGATCTACCACAGAGTCCGGCGAAGGAACTTTCGGTTCGGCACGCCGACGGGACTCTCAAGGACCTTCCCGCGAGTTGCCCACCGAAACTAAAGAACGGGGAAATCGGCGACGATATGATGAACGATACCCCATTCTGTGCGCGCTTCTCGCCATTTGTGCCAAAACCGGGGCTCACGCAGACAAGGTGCACATCCGAGAGGATTAAACCTTCTGGAAGCGAGGTAAAGCGAATGGCAGTCCAGAAAGAGTGGGTGAGGTTCAAGGAAGACAGCGACCCGGAAGTCAGGCAGAAACTCCTGGAGGAATACCTGCCTCTGGTGAAGAACGTGGCCGGGCGGATGGCCATGGGATTCCCCAAATCGGTTGAATTGAACGACCTGGTCAATACCGGAGTGATAGGCCTGATCGAGGCCCTCAGCAACTTCGATCCCGCCAGAGGCGTGAAATTCGAGACCTACGCGGTCCCCCGAATTCGGGGAGCCATCCTAGACGAGCTTCGCTCTCTGGATTGGGTGCCCCGCTCCACCAGGGCCAAGTCGCGGGCCATCGACAGGACCACCAGCAAGCTGGAGAACCAATTGGGCCGACGGCCTTCCGAAGTGGAACTGGCCAGGTCCCTGAACATCTCCACCCAAGAGTTATTCTCGGCCATGGATGACGTGGCCTCCACCACCGTGCTGTCCCTGGACGAGTTGATTTACAAGGAGGAGGACAACCGGCAGGTTCCCCGGGTCGAAACCCTGGAGGATTTGAGCACGGGGACCGTCCTGGGAGACATGGAGAAGGAGGAGCTGAAAGGATACCTGACCCAGGCC
>CAZPRG010000053.1:0-14044 GCA_964588675.1 uncultured Ignavibacteria bacterium | reverse complement strand
TCGAAGACTCCTTCTCCCAATTCGAGTATGGATATGTCGAACGTGCCGCCGCCCAAGTCAAAAACCGCTATCTTCTCGTCTTTTTTCTTCTCCAAGCCATAGGCCAGCGACGCCGCCGTGGGCTCGTTGATGATCCGCAGGACCTCCAGTCCGGCGATTCGACCCGCATCCTTGGTGGCCTGTCTCTGTGGGTCGTTGAAGTAGGCGGGAACGGTGATCACAGCCTGGGTCACCTTTTCGCCCAGGTACTCTTCCGCCGTGTGTTTCATAGATTGCAGGATCATGGCGGAGATTTCGGGAGGAGAGTATTCCTTGTCCTCAATCTTCACCCGCACGTCGCCGTTGGGGGCCTCCACTATCTTGTAGGGGACGATTTTTTCTTCTTCCTGAACCTCATGGTGCTTTCTACCCATGAAGCGCTTGATGGAGAAAACGGTATTCTCCGGATTGGTTATGGCCTGCCTTTTGGCCACCTGCCCGACCAGCCTTTCGCCGGTTTTGGTGAACGCCACCACCGATGGCGTGGTTCTCATCCCCTCCGGATTGGGTATGACCCTCGGCTCGCCCGCCTCCATCACTGCCACGCACGAATTAGTCGTTCCCAGGTCTATTCCGATAACTTTTGGCATCTGTTCCTACCTCCCTCGGACATTCATGAACTATGTGAGTTACATTGTCTCCCAAAAACGAAGATCTCTCGTTCTCTGTTCCTTTGCGTTCACGTCAACATATGTGCAGTAGAGCTTCCCTTGAAATAACCGAAGAAGTCCATTCAAATCTGAATGCCTCTGGTCTTCAGAATTATGATCCCTCATATCAGCTTCTTTAATTGTTATCTCACATTCACCATATCGCGTCGATTCACCCACTCCCAGCATTCTGTCTACGATTTTCTCTTTCTTGTGTATCTCGGAAGGCCGTTCCTTTCGCCACCATTCCATAACAGCTGCTTTGACCTTAATGGGTAGTGATCCCTTGTTGGTGATAATGGGCTGGTATGATCTCTTTTCTGGCCCGTTGGTCGAGCTCACCGAATCAACGACTAGAATTGGAGAAATCCGCATCTCGAATTCTAGAGCCATGATGGTTGTCATCTGTTTTGTGTGCCGCAAATAGGCAATTGTGACAGACAACAGTATGATATTCAGTATCACTAATACTACTGTCAGGACTACTAGAACATAGTTTACGTCCATCGCTTCTTAATCTTCCTTCATCCTGAGATCATCCCGGACACCTTGTCCGTGACGCTATCGCAGTCACAGAATGGTGTTCGCTGCTGCGCTTTTGGCTATTTACTCTTCCTTCTTCTCTTTCGGTTTCCCCTTCGAAACCACCACCTTGGAAGGTCTCAACAATTTTTCATTCAGCATATACCCTTTACACATCTCATCCGCTACGATGCCCTCTTCGTGCTCCTCGCTCTCACACTGGGTCACCGCTTCGTGGTAGTTGGGATCGAACGGCTTGCACACGGCCTCGATGGGCTTGAGGCCCTCCTTTTCCAGAAGCTCCTTGAGATGGGTATAAATCAGCTCCACGCCCTTGCGGAAGCTTTCGTAATCGCCGGAGTTTTTCGCAGAATCCAAAGCTCGCTCGAAATTATCCAGCGTGTCCAGAAGCTTCGAGATCAGGTTCTCATTGGCATTCTGGCAGAGGTACTCGAACTCCCTGGCCGTACGTTTTCTATAGTTATCATACTCTGCCGCCAGCCTTAGAAGTCGATCTTCCGACTGTTTGGCTTTCCCCTCGCTTTCTGCAAGCTGATCTCTCAGAGACTCAACCTCGGTTTTCGGCTGGGCCTGCTCTACCTTTTGCTTCTCCGCAACTTCGGGCAGTGGCTCCTGCTTCTCCTGCTGTTTCATCTCTTCCTTTTCGTGCTTGGCTTTGCTCAACTTGGATCATCCCTCCTTTTGGACCGTGGAATTTCGCTTTCCCTACCTGGAAAGAGCATCTCCCAAAAGTCTGGCTGCATACTCCACCATGGAAACCAGCTTGGAGTATCTCATTCTGGTAGGGCCGATGACGCCGATGGTGCCGCTGACCTTGCCCGCTTTGTAGGGTGAGGTCACCAGGCTGCACGATTGCATCTCGCCTCTTTCGATTTCCTTGCCGATGGTGATGGTGATTCCCTCTTTGATTCCCTTGGCGGAGATCAGCTCTGCCAGGAGTTTCTTTTCTTCCAGCACCTCGATCAAACCCCGCAGCTTCTCCCGGTCCTTGAACTCCGGCTGATCCACTATGTTGGTGGTGCCGCCCACGTGCATTTGCTCCGGCTCGGTCAGGCTCAAGAGATTGTCGGCCGAATCCAGAAACAGCTTTATCAGCCTGGGATCGGCTTCCGAAGCTTCTTTTAAGCGCTCGCCGATGGATTCTGCGATTTCGCCCAGAGTCAATCCGGCCAATCTCTCGTTGAGCACGGCCACGCTTCTTTCGATCCGATCGATGTCGATGGCGGACTCGGCCTCCAGCAGGATGGATCTGACCAGACCGTGCCTGACCGCCAGCACCACCAGAATCTTCTGTTCCGCCACCGGAATCAGGTTTATCCGGGTGAGCACTCCCTGATCGAAACGGGGAGCGATGGTGACGCCCAGTTGTCTGGAGACCGTTGCCAGCACCCGGGCAGTCTGGTCCAGGATGTTCTCCACAGCGGCGTAGTCGGCACAGATCTCCCTTCTGATCTGGTCCTCTTCGGAAAGAGTGAGAGCTTCTCTGCCCATCATGCTGTCCACGTAAACCCGGTATCCCCTGTCGGTGGGAATCCTTCCGGCCGAGGTGTGCGGTTGGGAGATCAACCCCATCTCCTCCAGGTCCTGCATGGTGTTCCTGACGGTGGCCGGACTGATGCCCAGCCGGAACCTGTGGGTTATGGCTCGGGAGCCCACCGGTTCAGCCGTGGCGACGTAATGGTTGATCAGCGACTGAAGAACCTCTCGTTCCCTTTCAGTCAGATTATCGAAGGCCATGCTCTACCCCATAACAGTATTTCTTACAACGAATTAGCATTCGACTTGGCACTCTTTCCACGCGAGTGCTAACCGCCTCGGAAAAATAGTCCTCTCGCGCCCCATTGTCAAGCAAATTCGCCATCTGCCCGGCACGTGGATTCATAGCTTCTATTCGAAGCAACGGTTTGCTTCATTTGACTCTTTGTGGGTTCAAAACCGGTGTGGTGAGTACGGCCATGAGACCTTCGCAGGCGAATCAGAGGAGGATCGACGGAGATCCGGTGGGCGGGGGGACAGGGGTGGACCAGAACCCGGCTTAAGCCGGGTTTTGGTCGTTGTTGACGTTGCGGTGTTGACTTTGGAGTCTTTCCGTCATTATCTTCGACTAATGGGCGCTTTGACGGCGGACACACGTCCGGCGCGGGATGAATTCCCGCGCCTATGAAGATGAGGAACGCATCACCATACCCCATAGGGCAGGGCATTCAGCCCTGCCGATCCAGAACGCGGGATCAATTCCCGCGCCTATGAGGGTAGAGAGTCTTATCATCGCATCCCCATAGGGCAGGGCATGTAGCCCTGCCCAACCAGAGCGCCGGGTGAATTCCCGCGCTTATGAGCGTGGAGGGTCTTATCATCGTACCCACATAGGGCAGGGCATTCAGCCCTGCCCGGTGTGAGAATCATTCAGCCATCAAAAGCCACAAAACAGATGACCGAAAGACGTGCATACAGGAAGGTCATTTCCGCCAGCCGACGAGTGGATCTGGCGGCCTTCTACCCGGACTACATGGTGCAAAGGCTGTTGGAGATCGGCGCTGACAACATACACACCCTGGTTATATGGACCAAGAACCCACAAAACATGTTGCTTCATTCCGGGCTGCGCAAGATCCTCAAAGGGCTGGACCAGGTTTACGTTCTTCTGACCATCACCGGCTTGGGCGGGACAGCTCTGGAACCCGGTGCACCCAAAACCGACCAGGTATTCGAGCGGTTACCTGAGATAATCCGGTTGATCGGGATGCCGGAGAGGTTGGCGATTCGATACGATCCATTGATAGACGTCATCCATCAGGGAAAAGAGCGCATCTGCAATATCGACGTGGGGCTGTTTGAGCAAGTATTGAATTGCGCCCACAACTTGGGGATCAAGAGGATTATCACATCATACGTCACCGTCTATCAGAAGGTAGAAAAGAGACTGGCTCGGAATGGATTCGAAATTGTCCGGCATCCCCTGAAAGATGTAATCGGTTCCATTCGGGGCCAGATGATGCCGCTGGCCACCAAGTTAGGAGTGGAACTTTCCACCTGTGTCCAACCCGAATTGACCACCAGGGGCTGCATTGACGGAGAGACCTTGATGGGGCTTCATCCCAGCCAAGAGCGCTGCTCCCTGGCAAAAGACCCCTCTCAGAGAGACGCCTGCCATTGCACCAAATCCCTGGACATAGGACAGTGGTTTTCCTGCTATCACAACTGCCTATACTGCTATGGAAATCCAGGTCCAACGCCGGTTGACGAGTAGGTCGGGCTGCCCATACGCCTGCCCGAAAGATTCCTGGTGGGCAGTGAGTAGTGAGTAGGTCGGGCTGCCCATAGGGCTGCCCGACAGATTCCTAGGTTTGCCTGAGTGAGAAGAACGCTTAACAAACCGGCATACGGCGTTGCTCTGTTGTGTTAGGTCAGAACCATCTGTGGCGGGCATGACCCGACAGAACGATTAAGGGTAGCTTTCCTCAAAGAAGTGAACATTCTGCGTTGACACAGACACTGATTATGTTATAATACAGGGGAAAGCTTCAAGTGAAAGATCGGTTTCATAGTAAAGGGGTCACACATGAAATCCTACCTCAAGCCAAGCAGGATCAGGATCGCTTTATTTCTGCTCTTAATTGGACTTTGCCCGCCTTCTGGCATGAGTCAACAACAGGGTTCAGTGTCACCGGCGGTTCCCGAAAAGGAGACTTACGTCTCCGAAGTAATAATCCAGGCGCCATGGGCTGAGAGATGCCTCTACGAGTACGGCGGCGGAGAGGAATCTCCGCCGGGTGAGTTTGGGATGCACGTCACAGGAGAAGGCCCCCCACTGACGCCCAGCGGTTTTACCGTTGCTCCAAATGGGGATATTTATATCAACGATCAGCTGAACAAGAGAATTCAAAAGTTTAGGCCGAATGGGGAATTCGTCTCTGTCGTTCCTATCAGTGGTGAAATCATGTGTGTGGATAAGCAGAACAACATGTTCGTGGGAAGCGGGGGAGGTATTCACAAGTACGATCAGAACGGAAAGCTGTTGCAGACTTATCAGCTTCCGGTGTACGATAGGCGAATAGGTCCTGATGAGACGGAGAGCGGCAACTTAGCCGCAGTGTACTGCGACGAATTAGGGAGAGTCTTCGGTGCGTTTTCCTATCGGCACATGAAAGTGGACAGGGTTGCAGAAACCATCAGGGACACGACCTGGGGAGGAATCTGTCAGATCGGGAGCGGGGCTGGTGCTTTCTCGCCGGACGAGCAAGAAAACACGTTAAGAAAACAAGGGTTTCTGGGGTCGAACTCAGCGGCTTTGGACAAGGGATGTTTCACGAACGGCCCCGGCGGCCTACATTTGATTGGCTTCGTCGGAGACACGATAGTGACATACAGGTCGATCACAGGTTCGTTTTTCGGCTGTGATAAAAATCTTAACGTGTACACCACTAGATATGATCGTGGGCAAGGCCTTACCATTGTCAGAAAATACAACCCCAAAGGTACTCTGATTTCCGCGTTTGGGTATAGATGCGATAAACCGTACCTGCCCCCGTGGGGCCGGGGTGAATTCCTGGACGGGGAAGGAAACATCTATGTTTATTGCGAATCTGACCGAGACGGAATCCAGGTGACGAAATGGCATAAAGCAAACTGATTAAGGTCGTTTCATCACACTCCCGTTGCATCAGATTGTTCGTGTTGTGTCAGGTCTTGCCCTGCGGGCGCAGCCCGAAGGGTGTGACCTGACACACACTTCATAGGATCATGGGCTTACGCTTCCCCCAGCAAAAACATGGAACTTGCTTCTTCGTCACGACCACCTTCAGAGACTGGACCCCCTTAGGCAACATAGAAGGGTTTTACCCTGCCCTGGCTGAATCTCTGGCGTTTTGTGCGAAGAAGTATGACGCCTCAATTACAGGCTACGTTCTGATGCCCGCCCACATCCATCTGGTTCTTTTCATCCCAGGATCGAAGCTGTCTGACTTCATGCGCGACTTCAAGAAGTTCATCGCCCAGAAAGTTATCAGAGACCTGAAAGTAAAGATGTCCACCGTGTGGAAGCCCAGATACGATAGAGTGGTCATTTACAGTGAGAAGGTGCTTCGTCAGAAGTTGAATTACATTCACCACAACCCAGTCAAGAGCGGCTTGGTGCAGAATGCAGAGGATTGGCAGTGGTCCAGCGCTCGAAATTATGCTTCTGATAAGCAGGGGCCGATTCCGGTCTGGAGGGATTGGGTATAATGTGAGCTGTCAGGTCACACCCACCTGCGGCGGGCAAGACCTGACAGAACGATTGAAATCCCGCGACTCCTGCAAAGTGTCGTTAGTCTCAGGCGACTGACTAGCCGTAGCCGCCTGCGGTCACAGTAAGAGCTTGTTTATCAAGGAATTCCGAATACGGGCCGAGTTTGGGCCTGAAAACACGACGCAGAGGACTGCGGTCGCAGTCTGTGTCCGTTTCCGCGCGCTTGTCCCGCTTTGACTAAGATCAACATAGACAAAGCGTTACCTTTCTGAGGGGATTGCCGACCTGGCCCAGAATCATTGGCACGGATTTTGAAGTATATAACGATCGTCATTCCCTTTCTTCACTTCTAACTCCCCTGAGGCTTTGTTCGCCATCTTGAGGGCGGGCGGACAAAGCTTTCTTTTTTGGGGTAGACGCTGCCAGCGACCCCTCACCTTTTGTCCTCCCGGACGGGTCTTCGTCTCCCCGGGGGGGAGAGGAAAGAAGTTCTTTAGCTGCCCTTCAGCGCCTTGTCAAAAGCCGCCCAGAAAGGATCAACCCTCGGATGCTCCAGGTGTCTCTCCCGGCCGGCTTCGACCAGCAATATGCCCTTTTCTTCCGGGATCACGTCACCTACGATGGACGAAGCGATACTCTTTTCCCGCAGCCTCTGTATCACCAACTCGGCTTTCTTCTCTTTGCAGGTGATAATCAGGGTTCCCTCGGAGATGGAGCTATAGGGGTGCATGCCGAATGCCGAGCAGATTTTATCCACCTCGTTCGAGACGATGATTTTCTCTTTTTCGATTCGCATCCCGACATGCGAGGCCTTGGCGATCTCATACAATCCGCCCCAAACTCCGCATTCGGTGGCGTCGTGCATGGCGGTAACGCCGTCATCCCGGGTTCCCACTTCTACCGCGGTCAGGGCATCCTCCACCACGGACATCTGCCAGAATATCTTCTCCGCCCTCCGGCTGAAGTCCTCACCGAACAACCTCTTGATCCTGCCCTGGAAAGCCACGGCGAATATGCCCGCAGCCTCGATGGCCGCCCCCTTGGTGATGATCACCTTATCCCCCACCCGGGCCATTTCCGGAGAAACGTATTTGGACTCATCGCCGATGCAGATCACCGTGGCGCCTCCCACCATGGGATAGTCGCATCCGTGATACCTGGCCGTATGCCCGCTGATCACGGCCATCCCCATTCTCCGGCACTCGTCGCTGATCACCCGCCAAACTGTGGAAAGCTGTTTCTTGGTCATGCTCAAAGGCAGATTCAGGTCGATGGAAAGAAAGGTGGGCGGCAGGCCCGACGTGACCGCGTCCGAAGCTAAGATATGGATGGCGAACCAGGCCGCTCGCTCGAAGCCGTATTCCGGAACTATGAAAACCGGATCGGTGGTGGTCACCATAACCTGGCCGTTGCCCAAGTCCACCACGCCGATATCCACGCCGTGCCTTGGCCCGACCAGTACCCGCTCGGACTTGGCTCCCAGGTTGGGGTAAATCAACTCGTCGAATATCTCCGGAGAGATCTTTCCCAAATCGGGCAACTGATTTTCGGACATATAGCCTCCTTTCAAGAAAAAAGCCGCAGTCCTGATCTGGAACGACCGCGGCGAAAGGCTTTTCGTTTCCCTACGCTGGCATTACCCAGATCAGGTTCCAAGGGTGTGATCTCAGGCTGCCCTCATCTTCCAGAAGACAACCACCCCTGATGGTGCCCGTTCTATTATCTTATCTACGAGAGGCTTAAGCTATCGTGAGAAGTTTTTCCGGTAAGTGACCTCCTCTTTTTGTCCCGGTTGGACGACCGGCGAGGAAGGCTGATTCCGCGAGGGGTGGGCGTGTGTTTTTTTTCTTCTAAGACCGCCCCAAATCGTGTCGATTATAGAGCTTAGGGGGGTGTTGCGCCCATACGCTTCGTCGGGCTCCGTCCCGAAAGAGAAGACTCTATTCGGTAAACCAGCAGGAACCTATTATGCCCGTTGCCACCAAACCAGATTACGGCGTGGTTTTGAAGCAGCTGAACGGCGCCATTCGCAGGCTGGAGATGTACCCGCCCGGGCATCCGGCTTCCATGCAGGCCTTGGAGAAGCCGTTTTCGGTTATGCAGGAGGTCCTGAAAAGCGACGGGCATTTCATCATCAGCCGGGTGGAGGATAGAATCGTAGTCAACGGCAAAAATATAGACGGCGCCGACCTGCTCAAGAGATTCTTAGAGGAGTTCCAAAACCAGGACATCGACAGCGTGAGCATCGCCAAAAGCCTGAGCAAAGAGGACCTGAGCAAGTTCCTGGGCTTCTTCGTCAAACCTCTGGGCAAAAGCACGCAGACCTCGAGCCTTCCCGAGTACATCAAGCAGAATCAGATCCACTCCATAAAAGTGGATCAGCTCCGGTACGAGCTGGTGGAGGAGGACGAGGTGGTGGTGAAATCCGACGTGGTGGAAGGTGCCGATCTGAAGTCTCAAATCACCCAGATGCTCAAGGACGACCCCGATCTGCTTCGGGAGATGCTTTTGAGCAAGCCCGGACGCGAAGCGGGCAGCGGCGGAGTTGGGGAGGGAACCGGAGGCGGGTCCGGCCCGGGAACCGAGGGGGGGAACGGCCGGGGAAGCGGAGAAGGGTCCGGCAGTGCTGCCGGCTCAGGCGACTTAAAAGAGAAACTCGAGCAGCACCTGCAGAGTCTTTCGGACGACGAGCTTCTGTCTCTGCTGGCCGCCAATTTGGAGCAGAGCATGAAGAACCGCACCGCGGATGAGCAGGACTTCGGACCGGAGCTCGACCAGATGGCGGAGATGGTGAATCAACTGCTCCAGAACAGGGAAAAGGACAAGCTCTTGCCTCAGATCAAGAAGATGCTGGCGGACAAGGGAATCGTCAAAACGGAGCATCTGGATTACCTGTTCGACGAAAGATGGCTGAAGAGTCAGGAGGTTTTGGACGAGTTGATGAGGATGGTGGAGTTGCTCGGGGCCGAAGGGGTGGATTCGGAGAGGTTCACCTTCCTGTGGCAGCGGGTGATCAGCTCTGACGACGCAGAGATCAAATCCTACGCCATAGACAAGCTCCTTACCCAGATCGAATCCGACAACGCCCAGACCAAAGGCCTGGTGGTTTCCACGCTGGAGAGGACGCTGAATTACTTCATCCAGAACAAGATGGACTTCGAGTTCGCGTTTCTCAAGGAACGGCTGTACCAGAGGATAACCGATGAGCTGGTGTCGGCCAACACCTTCGAAATCTGCTCCCGGCTTCTGCGAACTGCCTTCTCGGGGCTGATCGCCAAGCACAAGTTCAGGGAGGCCAATCAAATACTGGCCGAGCACCGCATCAGATTAAGTCCGCAAGCGGACTTCCCCGAAGAAGCCAGAAAGGTGGCGAAAGATTTCATCGGCCAGGCCAGCAGCGACACGATCCTTTCCGCCCTCATCTCGGAGCTAAGGGAGGGCGTGCCTTTTCAGGACTTAAAGACCGTGGAGGAGCTTCTGGAAGGTCTGGACAGAGACCGGGTGGCCAGGAGCCTGTTGAACGTTTTCACCTCGGACGACCGGGCCGCCCGCATGAGCGCCCTTAGGGTCCTAAGCCGGCTGGGAACCAGTTCGGTGCCGGCCTTCTCCGACCTGCTGTCCGATCCGGGCAATTTCGTTCGCCAGCCGGAGAACGGCCTCTTGGTGAATGACTGCTGGTACAAAATCCGGAACGCAATCTACGTGCTGGGGAACATACCCCAGCCAAAAAGCATGGAGCTTCTGGGGAAGTTGGGCCAGGACCCGGATGTCAGGGTCCGGCTGGAAACGGTCAAAGCGCTGGAGAAGATCGCCAAGCCGGAGTCGGTTGGGATCCTGATTAGCCTGCTGGATGACCGGGAGGATGAAGTGCGCCGGCAGGTGATCGCCTCCCTAACCTCGCTGGGTGACGAGAGCTCTCTGGAGCCTCTGAAGCAGCATTTCCAGCGCCAGTCGGAGGATCGGGTGAGCACCATTGCCGCCATCGGCAAGATCGGAGGGGAGAAATCTTCCGAGTTTTTGTTGAACCTTTTGGGGGAGAAGGAAAGCTCCATTTCCCGCTTGTCCGCCAAACTCAGGGACGAAATCCTGGTGGCTGCTTTAAGCGCTTTGGGCAAAACCGGGCCGCCGGGGCTAACAGGTGACCTCCAAAGATTCGTAAAAGATAGAAGGAGAGGGCTCAGAAGCCTTCTGGTGAAAGACAAGGTGACGGAGGCGGCGAATCGGGCGCTGAAGGCCCTGAGCAGCAAAACCAGCCAGAGCGCCGGCAGCGCGAAGGAGAAGACGACATCATGACCCGATGACCGGGGAACCCCCGCGATGGTCCCTGCCACTTTCCAAGGGGATGGGGAAGTCCCGATTTTGAGTTTCAATGCCCGTCCGTTTCCCGCACGGATTCAAGGCGAGCCCGGAGCCTTGTTTCGCTGAACCGCAACATTTTAAAGATCGCCCAGACCGACGTGTACGTGTTGCCGCCCGCTCTGCCTCGCGGCAATGCAAAGCGAACTCCGATCCTGAGGAGTTGACATTCTTTTGGGATCTCATATCTTGGAATACATGAGAAGATTCTGTTTGATAATCGCCTTTCTGCTCTTGTTCTCGGCATCCGTCCACGGACAGTACTACTTCGGCAAAAACAAGGTGCAATATACCGATTTCGACTGGAGGGTCCTGACCACCTCTCATTTCGAGATCTACTTCCACGCCGAGGAGCAAGAGGTGGCCGAGATCGCGGCTTCCTGCGCCGAGGAAAGCTATTTCTTTTTGGAGAACAAGTTCAATCACCGTATAGAGAAAAAGATCCCGCTGATCGTTTACAGCTCTCCCAACTACTTCGCCCAAACCAACGTGATACCTTCCCTTCTGCCGGAGGGCGTGGCCGGTTTCACCGAATACATGAAGGGGCGGATGGTCATTCCCTTCGATGGCTCCTACGCCGAGTTCGCCCGGGTGATCCGGCACGAGATGGTCCACACCTTCGTTATGCACAAGATCGCCTACGTGATGAAGGCTCACCGGAGACACAGTTACACCGGATTGCCTTTGTGGTTCGAGGAGGGCTTGGCCGAGCACTGGTCCAGGGAATGGAACAGCGAGGCGGACATGATGCTTAAGGACCTGGTCATCTCCGGCAGATTCATCGGCTTGGACGACATCTACCGGATTTACGGCACCTACCTGATGTACAAGATCGGCGAGGGGTTCTGTTCTCACCTGGAAACGGAATACGGAGACGACAAAATCAGCCTGCTGTTCGAAAACTACTGGAAAGGAAAGAACTTCCGGGAGGTCTTTGAGTTGGCCTTCAACCATCCGCTCAGCGACGTATGGGACAAGTGGGAATACTCGCTGAAGAAAAGGTACTTTCCAGAGATTCAAGACCGAGACCTACCTGCCCAGGCCTCCCAGCAATTGACCTTCCATGGGATAAACATCATGCCCGAGCCTGTGGATCTATCCGGGAAGGAATGGGTGGTTTTCAAATCCAATCGGCTGGGATACTCGTCTTTGTGCATGATGCCTGCGCAGGGGCAAAATCACGAGCTGGTCACCCTAATCAAGGGAGAGCGGTCGCCCCGGTTCGAATCCCTCCACCTGCTGGAAAGCAAAATCGAGGTATCCAAAGACGGCCGGATCGCCTTCACCTCCAAGAGCCAGGAAAAGGACGTGCTCTACGTCTACGACATAGATCGGAGGAAAATCACCCACACCAGGAAGTTCGCCGACTTGATCGAGCTCTCCTCTCCCACCTGGTCGCCGGATGGCTTTAGAATCGCCTTCGCCGGGGTGAGCAAGGACGGCTACTCGGACCTCTACGTTTATGACCTGAAAAGCAAGTCGCTGGAGAGACTGACCGACGATCTGTACCAGGACAAAGATCCCAGCTGGTCTCCGGACGGAGACCACATAGCTTTCGTGTCCGATCGCGGGGCCTCGGGCCGGCAAGGCTTCTTAAATCTTTTCCTTCTAACTCTTCCGGAGAAGCAGATAACGCCTCTGACCGCGGGAAGACATCGGGATCTGGCGCCGGACTGGTCCCCGGACGGGAGCCGGTTGATCTTCTCCTCCGACCGGGATGGCTCGTATGACCTCTATCTGCTGTCGTTTGAGCCGCCGGAAGCTTCCGGCCGGATCACCAGGCTGTCATCCTTTTTGACCGGTGCCTTCGATCCCTGTTTCTCTCCGGACGGCCGTACCGTCTTCTTCACCGCCTACCAGGGATATGGCTTTCAGGTGCACGAAATGAGTTTGGACAGCGTAAAGACCACCTATGCTGTTTCCCAGCAGCCAACGCAGCTTTCCGTCCTTACGGCCGAATCCGGGTGGAAGCCGGACAAACTGCAGGGGGAGCGTCAGGCCGGTTCCGCCAAATACAAGAGTCGTTTCTCCTTCGACATCGCCCAGTCGGTGATATCCTATGACGCGGTATACGGAACCGTGGGGGGATTTCAAGCCGCCTTCACCGACATGCTGGGGAACCATCAGTATTTCCTCCTGCTGGGCAACAGCGCCACCTCCAGCGACGATGTCTTCTCCAGCTTCAATTTCGGAATGACTTACATCAACCGGGCTCACCGACTGAATTACGGCTACGGATTGTATCATCTCAAGGACGAATACTACGACGACTTCTACGGCTTCTACACCGAAAAGCAATATGGCGGGCTGGTCCTGGCCAGCTACCCTCTGTCCAAGTTCAAACGGGTGGAGACCAGCTTCTTTCTGCGCCAGTCCGAAAGGGACGTGTTCGTTCAGACCCGCGCCCGCAAGGCGCTTCTCTCCACGGGCTATCTCTCCTGGATTCTGGATACCAGCATCTGGGACTACGTGGGCCCCATCGACGGGACCCGGCTGAACCTCACCCTGGGATTCACCACCAACGTCAATAACGGAGAGGCCTACAACCGGATGGCGTTAGTCGATTTCAGAAAGTACATCCGCATCAGGAAGAACAGCTGCTTCGCGTTCAGATTCATGGGGTTCTCCTCCACCGGCAAGGAACCGCAAAGGCTTTATCTGGGCGGAAGCTGGTCCCTCCGGGGCTATGATCGGACGGCCTTCTATGGAAAACGGGTGATACTGATCAACAACGAGCTCCGGTATCCTCTCATCGACAATCTCTCCATCGGCTTCCCCTTCGGCAAGATAGCCTTCCACGCCATCCGGGGAGCTTTGTTCTTCGACGCGGGGAATGCCTGGGAGGATCATTTCGACCAGCTTTACGGCAGCATGGGAATCGGGGCCAGGATCAGCCTGGGTTACGTGATGGTGCTGCGGTTCGACTTTTCCCGGACCACCGATTTTAAGACCATAAACCGCAAGACCGATTTCGATTTCTTCTTCGGATGGAACTTCTGATGAGAAGAAAACTCCTTTTGGTGCTGGCGATAGCCCTCACGGTTTCCTGTTCCGGCGCTTTCAGGTACAAGGACTCGGCTTCTTTTAATCTGCCATCCTGGAACTGCTTCCGGGGGAACCCGCAGAATACCGCCTACGTGGCCTCCGACGTGCCTCTTCCGAACAGGCTCTTGTGGAAGCACGACGTGGACAAGCCCCTCATGTCCTCGCCCATCATAGCCGGCAG
>CAZPRG010000052.1:4337-14055 GCA_964588675.1 uncultured Ignavibacteria bacterium | reverse complement strand
TGCAAAGTCGGTTTTCCCAGAATTCCCAGGATAGTCGGCACCAGGTCGGTTTGGCTGGCCACGATGGATATTTGTCGGGGTTCCGAGCCGATGATCTTTGGGCCGTAAACTAGGCAGGCGATGTGGAACCTGTCCAGGGGGAAGTCGCTCTGGCTCTCCATGAGCTTCCCGTGATCCGCGACCAACACGAATAAGGTATTGTCAAAATACGGCTCCTTGCTCGCCTGCTCGAAAAAGCAGCCCAGAGACCAATCGGAATAATGGAAGGCGTTCATATAGTCATAATGAGGAATTCCCTTGGAGAAGATCTCGAAATCCGGTGAGGGGAGGAGGAATGGCTCGTGATTGCTCAACGTCACTACAATTCCAATGAAAGGCTCCTTGCCGAATTGAGCGAATTCCCGGTTGGCTCTCCGGAGGACCGTATGATCGGGCACGCCCCATTTGCCCAGCCTGGCCTCAACCGGAAAGTCGGATTCTCCGATGAACCTCTCCACCCCCTGATTCCTGAAGAAGCCCTCCATATTGTCGAACTGCAGGTCGCCGCCATAGATCAGAACGGAACGGTAGCCTCGTTCCATCAGGACGCTGGATATGGAGAGGAAGGGACTTGCGGCGGAGAACTGCTTCATGATCGTCCGGCCGGGCGGCGAAGGAAACGAGCAAAAGTTGGATACCAATCCCCGGTTGGTACGCGTGCCTGTGGCGTAGAATCTCTCGAACAGAATCCCGTTCTGAGCCAGGCTGTCGAAGCTGGGGGTCACGCCAGGCGGTCCACCCAGGGCACCAACATACTTTGCCAGCCAGCTTTCCAACAGAATGATGACCACGTTGAAGGCCGGTTTGTCGGGATCTGAGGATTCGGGATAATACCAACGAGCCAACGAGCCGAGGGAATCGGTGAGCTTCTCCTCGGGCATCACCAGCTGGTCTTGAACTGTGGACAGGGCTTCCGGAAAAGGGTAGAAGTGAAAACGCTGAGCAGCCTGCTGGCGTGTCTCGAGGTGATTGTCCCAGTAGGACTTGCCCAAAGTGTAGACCCCGTTTAACGCCAATTGATTGGCAAAGCCGTGCGGGCTGAAATAAGCCAGGCCCCAGTCGATGGGCGCCAGCTCCCATCGTCCCCGCGCTCCCAAAAACAAAAGAGCTAAACACAGTATGAAGTATCCCATGCGAGACCCCAGATTCTCCCGGCGTCTCTTGCCGAGCAGTTTCCTGCCGGTTGTTATCACCAAGAGAGCGAAGACGATAGTGATGGCTCCCCAGAGCAATAGATAGAAGGTGAGAGGATAGCCCGATTTCATGGTGTACCATACCATTGTCGGTTGGTCCAGATACTCCAGCGCCCAATGGCTCAGTCGGGTGCCCATCTCCCCGAAATACTCGATATCTGCCAGGCTGAGGAAAAAGACGATGCCCATACAGGTCACGAAGATGCCGGTGATCACGGCTCGACTGGCCTGGAGGCGATCGATACTGAGGTAAGGCAAGAAGCTCAGGATGAAAAGCGGGATCAGTATGTAGCTTAGAACCACGGCATCGAAGCGCGCGCCGATGGCAAACGAGGTGAGCAGGGTGGAAGTTGGAATGCTCGTCGATAGCGCAGCGTGTTTTGCCAGAAATGCCACGCGGAAAAAAGTCAGGAAAAGCATGGACCAAAGGAAAATCAAACCAAAGAATACCACGATCCGGGGAGGGGAAAGGTAATGAAGAAACTTGCGCGGCGTTTCACTCATATTCGAAGTCCTACAAGAGGGAAGAAAAACAGGGTTGGTCGGAGCAAGTTCACGCTTGGAGGACGCTGCCTCAGGCGCGCTTCGAGCTCTTTTCGAGTCGACTGACTTTCCGATCCAGCCTGAGAAGATATAGGAAGACGCCGATCCAGATGATCAGCGTGACGATCATGGCTGTCAGATTAGAAGACAAATTCAATCCTCCTTTTGTCGGGCGGCGAGGATGCTTATCCTCCGCTCCAGCGTGAACATCCAAAGAAAAAGAAAGGTGAATCCCAAAAGTGAAGCCAGAAAGGTGATCAGGATGGCTGGGGGCATCTGCATCTGGAGCCTCACGTTTATTACGGAACTGGTGGGGTGCAGTGACTGGTAGACCCTGGGTACCACGAAAACCAGAAAGGGGACGGCCACGAAGGCCATGATGGCATAAGCGCTGGAGAGGGCAGCCCTTCTTTCCTCCGACTCCACGGCTGACCTCAGGGCGAAATAGGCGCCGTAGATCAAAAGCAGAATGAAGATGGAGGTTTCCCGGGGATCCCAATTCCAGAACGATCCCCAGGTTGACTTGGCGAATACCGAGCCGGAGATGGTGGCCAGGATGACGAACAAGAATCCCAGGCGAGAGGCGGTCGAGGCTTTGGCATCGTAGCCGGGCTTTTTTGTCTTCAGATACATGATGCTGAAAACGAAAGACAGGAGAAAAGCCAGCACCGCCACCCAGGCCACCGGGACGTGAAAAAAGAAGATACGAGATGCCGGGCCTAACTGAGACTGCGGCGCAGGCAAAAGAAACGCTGCGGCGATCACCGCGCTCATCCAGATCAAGAGTACCGTCTTCCAAAACATAAGTGGGTGCACCTCTCGGCTTTGTTCATTCGCTCCACACCGAATCGAAAAGCAGAAACGACGCCACGAACATCACCACCAGGTACGAGACCAGCAGCCTAAGATCCTGCCAACCTGCCGCAAAATCCCGTCCCTCCATGGACAGCCTGGTGCCGTCGATGGATGCAATCAGGAGCGGAAGCAGGATGGGAAACGACAATACGGCGAACAGCGATCCTTTGGCGCGCGCCTTGGATACGATGGCTGCTATGATGGTGGTGGCGCAAACCAGTCCCAGGGTTCCCAGCAGCAATGTGCAGAGGAAAAGCCACAGATTGAGAAGGGATACGTTCATCCAGACTATGAACAGGGGCACCACAATCAGCTCCAGCATTGAAAGGAGAGCCAAGTTGAACAGCAGCTTTCCCAGAAAAACCGTGTCCGGCGCAGCCACCAGCCTGAGCAGATTCGCAGTCCTGGCCTCCTCCTCCTTTACGAAAATCTGGGCAAGACCCGACGAGGAAGAGAAGAATATCACCAGCCACAAAAGCGACGAAACCACGGGAGGAGCCAGAGCGAAAGCCCCGATGGAAAAACTGGTCACCGCAAGGGTGGTGAGGGCGAACATGAAAACGGCGTTCAGCGCGAAGCGGGTCCGAAACTCTGACTTCAGTTCCTTGGCCAACAGCCAGGCCGACTTAGTCGCCCAGGTGGACGTTCTGATCTGCATATCTCAAATCCGACTGCTCGTTGGTAGCTATTACCACAATGCTGTTTTCTCTGTGAAAATCGATGATCTGACGCACCAGTGATGCTCCCTCCTCGTCCAGGTAGGCGGCTGGCTCATCCAGAAACAGGATCCGGGGCTGGTTCAGCAGGGCGAATGCGTACTTCAATCTCTGTTTCATGCCCGATGAGAAAGAGGACACCAGATCGTCGCCCCGACCTTCCAACCCCACCCGGTCTATTCTCTCCCGGATGGTCTTTTTTCCCAGACGGGAGCCTCGCATGCGAGAGAGGAAAAGCAAATTCTCGAAAGCGGTCAACTCGCCGTACAGCTCCAGATCGGGCATCACCAGCCCCAACAGATTTCGACGCTGCCCGGGCGACAGTTCCTTTCCGTCGTCGCTTATGATGGCCTGACCCGTGGTTGCCCTCAGCACTCCGGAGAGAACCTTAAGCAGGGTTGTTTTCCCGGATCCGTTTTTGCCGCTGATTACCAGGGATCCTCTGCCCTCCAGGCGGAATCGGATTCCCTCAAACACCTTCCTGTGGCCGAACCATTTCCCCAGGTTCTTGGCTTCCAATGAGATCATGGGTCCCATCAGTTGATCAATTGTTGGCAGCAGAACGCTTCAGGAGAAAATATCACCCGGCGGATCGAGAGTCAAGCAAAATGAAGCCGGGCTTTCCAGACGGCGCCTCGAAGCGGGTTGACCGCCAGACATAAAAAGGAATTCCGGAGCTTAAGGGTGGCTCCGGAATCCCTGGTCGCTGCCTTGCAGTTGTCCTTCCGACTATTTCAGAACGGTTAACAGACGATTCCATCTCACCCGGCTGGGGAAGTGTATGATGTTGTATCCCAGATTCTCCAGTATGGACAGGGGATGACGTGCGGTGACCAGGGGCGCTTTGGAATCGTCGGCCCAGGACCAATGGATGATCATGGCCTTGCCCAACACCAGCTCCCGGGGCAGAGGGCCCCAGTAACGCGAATCCGCGCTGTTGTCACGGTTATCGCCCATCATGAAGAGATGGCCCGCAGGCACCTTGTAGGGCCCGAAATTATCCCGCACATCCCGGGGCGGGGAATTGGGATTATGATCGGTGTACTTCACCAGAGTCGGGTCGGGGAACCTTTTTCCGTCCACGTAGAGCACCTTGTCTCGTATTTCCACTGTCTGGCCTTCGGTGGCCACGCATCTTTTTATGTAGTTCACGCTGGGATCGCGGGGGTACTTGAAGATGACGATATCGCCGGGCTTGGGCTCTCTGATGGCCGGCAAATGGACCGGCAAGAGAGGGACCTTGGACCCGTAGATGAACTTGTTGGCCAGAAGGAAATCTCCTACCAACAGGGTATCCTCCATCGAACCGGAAGGAATCTTGTAGGCCTCCACCACCGAACATTTCACCACCAGGGCGAAAACCAGGGCGATCACCAGGGATTCGAGATACTCTCTGGCGACCGAGACAGCAGATTTCTTCTCCCGCTTCTTGTCCTTTTGCTTGCTTTTGGTCAGCACCGCCGGCATGATCTCTCCTTTGCTTGTACCTGGAATCAATCTACTTGTGTATACGGAGGGCCGGAGAAGTTGTTTTGAACTTATGACCGGCTGTCGACCGCCGGACGGCGCCTCTTAGGACGGCTTAGTTTTCCCTTGACAAAAGGGGGGTGCGATTTATCTTCATTGGAAGTGAGCAGGGTATGCCGGTGGGCGAGACTCCATGATCGGCCTTGCTCCGGCGGACACCGGGGATTCTCTAGGCAGGACGACACACGTTCACAAGGAGACGAATATGTGGTCCGCTCTTCTTTGGAGCTTCATATGTCTAATTTTGCTGGCGGGCACGGTCAGGGTGGTTATGGGTGCAGGAGGCTGCAGATTAAGCCGTCTTGCGGTCAAAGAGAGTCTGCTTCTCGCGGTAATGGTCGTGGTCTTGGTGGCCGCCAACGTTCGGTGCAGCAAGGAGAAGAAGACCGAAGATCAGGGCCGGGAAAGCGAGACCGGCCAGGTCCAGACGCCGCAGGAGACCAGGGAGACCCAACTTCTGGCGCAGTTGCAGGATTACCTGGGCGTGCTGGTGGACACGGACAAACCTCAACTTCGGTATTACCTGGACCAGGGGCAGGAATCCAGAAAGAAGGGGGAATATGCCGACGCATTGGACGTTTTCCAGCAGGCCCTGGACCTCAATCTGTCGGATCAGGAAAGGCTTCCCTTTTTCGTGCTTATGGGCAATTGCGAGGCCTATCTGAAGGAGTACACCGCAGCCATCAACTACTATTACCAGGCAGAGAGGGTCTGCAAAAACACCCAAGACGACAGTTCCCTGGTGCTGGTGTACTCGAATCTGGCTTTGGCTTATCAGTTGGCCGAGGAACCCAAGGGAGCGCTTGGGGCATATTTCGACCTGCTGGGAGTATTTAGAAGACTAAAGGAAACCCCCGGGCAAAGAAGCACTCTGGCCAATATAGGATTCATATACCAGACCCTGGGGGAGGTAGACAGCGCATCTTATTACCATCGCAAGTCCCTGGAGATGCCCTCCGAGGGAACATCGTCCGTGGCCCAGGCGGCGCAGATGAACAATCTGGCTTTGACGTATCATGCACGGGGCATGCCGGACAGCGCCCTGGCCCTGTTCGATAAGGCTCTCTCGCTGTTCCGTGAAGCGGGAGACAAGAGCGAAGAAGCCAGCGTGCTGGTAAACCTGGGTCTGATCTACCAGGAGAAGAAAGATGTGCCCAAAGCCGTTGAATATTACCAGAGTGCTCTGGGCATCGACAGCACCACCGGGAACATGATGGGCCAGGCTGGCGATTTCACCAACCTGGGATCGGCCTTGGAGCAGGGAGGCGACCTGGCGAAAGCCAAGCAGTATTACCAACGGGCCCTTTCACTTTTCCAGCAAGCGGGCGCGAAGAAAGAGGCTGACTTCGTCGGCCAGAGTCTCCAGAGGGTGGAGGGCAAGCTGAGAAAATAGGGCAGTCCGACTGGTTCACTCTGCAGACAAATGTCAGGCCAATCGGGGTGGGAAGGGTTCCCACCCCTGTGTGTTGATTTGGGAAGGCGGCGCAAGTGGAGAACGATAGGCCACCCGCCTCCGGACCGATTCGCCGGCAGCCGCCGAAGCGGCGCCACCCGGGCTGTCATCATAACCGGGTGCGACCGCTGGAATTCGCCAGAGAATAAGCGATGGTTCGGCCGCGTTGGCGGTCGGCTGTGACCTTCCCAATGTTCAAGCCTCGGAAAGCCGTGACCATTCCCCGCAGGATACTGGCGATACAGCTTCGAAGAATCGGAGACGTGCTCATGTGCACGCCTGCGGTGAGAGCTCTGCGGGAGAAATACCCCCAGAGTTACATGGCATTCCTGGTGGAGAAGGAAAGCTCCGATATCCTGAAGCTGAATCCTTATCTCGATGAACTTCTTATCCTGGACAGAGGCAGATATCGGAATCCGGTCTACTGGATCAAAACCGTTAGACGGCTCAGGAGAAGGAGCTTCGACTTAACGATCGATTTTCTGGGGAATCCACGAACCGCCTATCTATCCTTCCTCTCGGGGGCGAGACGGAGGTTGGGCTACGACACGGCCCGACGAAGATTGTTCTATAACCTGGCCGTCAAGAACAGCGCCTTCGGAAGATACTCGGCTGCCTACAAGCTGGAGATGCTCGAATGCGTGGGCATACATAGCAGGAATGTGCGTTTGGATTTCTTTCTTTCCCACCAAGCCAGGTCGTTCGCGCAGGAGTTCTTCGACCAGAATCAGTTGGGTCAAGACGATCTTTGCATCTCCCTGTCGCCCACCAGTCGGCGGCACTTTCGGCTCTGGCCCCTGGAGAGATATGCCCAGTTGGCGGATTGGCTGATATCCGAATTCGACGCAAAGGTGATTTTGGTCTGGGGGCCGGGCGAAAAGGAAACCGTGGAGAGGGTGAAGGCTCTGATGAGCCGGGCTCCACTGATCTGTCGGGAAACGCGCGATCTGCTCCAACTGGGCGCCGTCCTGGAGCGGTGCGATCTTCACATCGGCAACGACAATGGCACCAAGCATATCGCTGCGGCGGTAGGAAGACCCACCATAACGATCTACAGCGTGGAAGACCCCCGGAGCTGGACCCACCCGGAACCTTCCCGACACAAATTCCTCAAGGCCCGGGTGGATTGTCCCGACTGCCACAAGGCCAGATACAAGTGCTCCGAGCTGGAGTGTTTAGACCGGATAGCGGTGAAAGACGTGCAGAAGGTCTTCCGCGACCTTCTGGCCGACCTCAAGGAAAGCGGAGAGAAAGGACTCGTCCAAAAGATTGAACGTCTTGCAGTTGATTAACGTAAGGTGGTACAACGCCTGCGCCTACTATGCGGTCACCTTATCATGCGCCCTAACCGGAAGAGGCCACAAAGTGATCCTGGCCGGCGATCCCCATAGTCCACCGTTAGTCAAGGCAAAAGAATTGGGTCTGACCATCAGCCGGGACCTCTATCTGAGCCGCACCAGCCCGTGGATGATCGCGTACAACCTGAAGAGGATCGTGGATCTGGTCCGGGGCGAGAAGATCGACATTATAAACGCCCACCGCGGTGAGGGCCATGTGGCGGCGGCTTTGGCCAAGCGTTTTCTGAGAAGAGGCGTTCCCGTGGTGCGCACCCGGGGAGACGCAAGGTCTCCCAGCCCTAATCGGCTCAATCGATGGCTTAACCACAAACTCACGGATAGAATCATCACCACTTGCCAGGCTCTGAGGCGAAGCTATATCGACAGCCTGCAGATGAGGCAAGAGAAGGTGATCAGCATTCCGGTGGGGGTGGATCACGAGTTTTTCTCACCCAGGGAGGTCGATCTGTCACTGAAGGCGCGACTGGAGATACCTCAGGAAAGTTCGGTCGTAGGCGTGGTAGGAAGACTCTCGCCGGTAAAGGGACATCGGTATTTGATGGAATCTGCGCGCCAGGTGCTAAAGCGATTTCCCCGTACGATTTTCCTAATATGCGGAGAGGACGCTCAGATAAGCGCAATGCAGTTGAAAAAGCGTGCTCGCGATATGGCCATCCACAAGAATTTTCGTTTCTTGGGCAAAGTCGGAGACATCAGAGAGATCATTGCACTTTTTGATGTAGGGGTGGTCTCGTCCATAGGCTCCGAAACCATCTGCCGTGTAGCATTGGAGTATATGTCTATGGGTAAGCCGGTGGTGGGAACCAAAGTCAACGCCATACCGGAAGTCGTGCACCATGGAGTCAACGGACTGGTGGTGGAACCGCAGAACCCAGAGCAAATGGCCGGGTCTCTGATCGATCTATTGCAGGATGAACCGAAGAGACTGCGGTTCGGGCAGAAGAGTCGCGATCTGGTGCTGGAGGAGTTCACCCTGGATCACTTTGCCCGGAAAACGGAAGAGGTCTACAAAAGCCTGCTTAGTCATTTTTAGTCCGCACAGATTACCGTATGTCAAGAGATAGCACCAGTAAGATAGCCGAGAAGATCGCTTGGATAGCGATCTGCGGGTTCGCATATTTCTCGCCCTGGTCTATAGCCGGCGCCCAGACTGCCGTGGGGGTCGGGCTTTTCGCCTGGCTGGCCAAGATCGTATTGTCGGGCAGGGTGAAATGGAACCATACGCCGCTTGATCTTCCCATTTTGGCCTATGTATTGACTCAGGCGATCTCCGTAGCCTTCTCTCCATATCGTGCTCAGAGCTTCAGGGCATTGGGGGAGGAATGGCTTCTTCTGGTCTTCTTCCTGATGGTGAACAATGTGCAGGGAGAGGAGAAGGTCAAGAAGCTCTTCGGCATCCTCGTCTCGGTATCGACACTGGTGGCGCTCTATGCGATTTGGCAGCACTACACGGGACTGGACCTCTACCGCGGCAGAACCCTGGAGCCGAGAGGCAGCGTGTTTTTGAGCCTGGGACTTTTCGATCATCATCTTACCTTCGGCGGATACTACATGCTGGTCTTCCTGTTGTCTTGGGTTTTTCTTCTGGGTGGCCGACGATGGGGTTGGGCCAGGGTGATCGATTTCGTGTCCCCGATAATAATAGGATTGGCCTTGGTTTTCAGCTATGCGCGCAGCGCTTGGCTGGGGGCGGTATCCGGTGTTCTCACCTTGGGCCTTCTCAGGGGCCGGAAGTTCGCCGTTCTTCTGCTGGTGGGGCTGGTCTTGCTGTGCCTTCTGGTTTATGTGATTGAGCCTACCAGTTGGGATCGAATCAAGGAGATAAGCATCTCCAAAGATAAGCCGGAGTCTACCAGGATTAGACTATGGCTGACCTCTATCAACATGATAAAGGACAAGCCCATTTGGGGAATAGGCCTGGGCAACTTCAACCGGCTGTTCGACCGGTACAAAGTGGAAGGATTCTATGATACCACTTGCCATCCTCATAACGATTTCCTTAACGTGGCCGTGAATTCCGGCATCCTGGGTTTG
>CAZPRG010000052.1:0-4327 GCA_964588675.1 uncultured Ignavibacteria bacterium | reverse complement strand
CAGGTCGGTAAGAAGAGGGGAGAAGCGGACTTTCGTGCGAGCGGCACAGATAGCTGGAATGGCTGCTATTACGGGTTTTCTCGTCGCCAGCCTGTTTCAATGCTACTATACCGATGCGGAGGTGAACATGCTGCTCATGTTCATACTCGGATCGACGGTGATCTTGAATCGCACAGCCCCCAAGGGGGTAACTTGAGCCGCATCTCCTGCATCATCATCACCCGCGACGAGGCGACGAATATCAGAAGGTGCCTGGATAGCGTCAGCTGGGCGGACGAGATCGTGGTGGTGGACTCGGGAAGTACCGATGATACCAAGAAAATCGCCTCCGAGTTCACCGACCGGATCTTCGATCTCAAATGGGAGGGCTTCGGTCCGACCAAGGAGTTCGCCAGGACTCAGGCCCGGGAAGAGTGGATACTCTCAGTGGACGCAGACGAGGAGGTTTCGGACGAACTGAAGGGGGAGATCAGGCGGATGGTTGATTCCACGGACCCTGCGGATGGATACCTCATCCCACGCAGATCGAACTTTCTGGGCAGATGGATCCGACACGGAGGGTGGTATCCGGATTTGGTGCTCAGGCTTTTCAGGAAGGACAGCGGTCGGTTCACGCTGAGCATGGTTCACGAGGAGGTCCAAGTGCGCGGAAGGATCGGGCGTTTGAAAAACGATCTTCTTCACCATACCGATCCGGATTTCGATCACTATCTGGCCAAGCTGAATCGATACACCTCGCTGGATGCGGTTGGGCTTTTCGATGCCGGAGGCAAATCCAGACTTCGGGACATAACGCTGAGACCGCCGGTGGTATTCGTCAAGATGTATCTGGTGAAAGCAGGCTTCCTGGACGGAATTCACGGTTTGATCTTGGCCCTGGCATCGGCATTCCACGTTTTCTCCAAATACGTTAAGCTTTGGCACCTGGGCAAGTCGGGGGGCCCGAAGAAACGCACCGGCACCTGAGCTTCCCAAAAGAGTATATCTGGCGGACGGCAAGCCAGCGTATATCTTAGTGTGGGGGCAGAAAGTCTTTTGGCTGCAATAGAATGAGACGAATCAAGGTCACGGGAAAAGAGAATTTCCTGGTGGTGCGAACCGATCGCATCGGGGATCTGATTCTGTCCACTCCGGTTTTCCAGGCGGTCAAAGCCAAGTTCCCCGAGTCGCATCTGAGCGTGGTGGTTTCCTCTTATGCGGCGGACGTGCTCAAAAACAATCCCCAGGTTGACGATGTGATAATAGACGACCATGAGCAAAAAGGAGGAGGCCTGGGAGAATTTGCCGATCTGGTGAGACAGATCAGAAAGGGGAAATTCCAGGTGGCCATACTACTCCGGCCGACTTTTCGATTGGCTTTGGCTTTGTATTTGGCAGGCATAAAGTACAGGATCGGGACCGGTTACCGTTTGTATCAAATGCTGCTAAACCGGAAAGTATATCAACACCGGAAAGTGAATTTGCGACACGAGGCGGAATACAACCTGGATCTTCTGCGTCCGCTGGGCATCGAATCTCAGAGGATAGCGCCCAGAGTCTATCTGACTGTTCAGGAGAGGCAGTTCGCTTCCCGCACGTTCGGCCATTTGGGGATCACGCCGGACGATACGGTGGTGCTGATACACCCGGGCAGCGGAGATTCCTCTTTGAATCTGCCGGCCGGGAAATTCGCCCGGGTGGCGGATAGGTTAACGGAAGAGCTGGATGCGAAGATAATCTTCACCGGCGCGGCAAAGGAAAAGGAGTTGATCGGGTCGATAGCAGGCCGCATGAAACATGAGGCCCTTGATCTGACCGGAAGAACCGATTTGAGGCAACTGGCGGCCATTCTGGAAAGGTCGGACGCGGTGATTTCCAACAGCACCGGCCCCATGCATCTGGCGGTGGCCGTGGGCACCCCCACGGCAGCGATTTTCTCGAAGCATTTAGCCGATTCACACGTCGTACAGTGTGGTCGCCGAACGACTCAAGAACATGCCGTCGGACTTGACCCGGCAGCCGGCTGGTGATATAGCCAGTAGCAATCTCTGGCAAACACAAGGAGAACCTGTTATGGCGCGGTCACTGAAACTCGTTCTGTCCTGCATGCTGGCATTGGCGGTACTGGCACCGACGGCCTTGGCGCGATCACGGGCATCGTGGGCGTGAACCGCGACCCCCTCGGCACGGGCAAGGGATCGCATCTCGTGATGAACATGTACGGGTTCTGCTTCGGCAACCCGTTCCACGACGAGCCGCTGCCGTCGCGCGACCCCGAGGGCATGACGCCGATCCTGCACCCCAAGGTGATCTTCGAGGGCGTGCGCAAGGGTGTCGAGGACGGGGGCAACAAGTCCGGCATCCCCACGCCGCTGGGGTTCATCGTGTTCGACGAGAGGTACATGGGAAAGCCTCTCGTCTTCGTGGGCACGGTGGGTCTGATGCCCGCGTACATCGGAGGCCTCAGGTCGTACGAGAAGAAGGCGCGGCCCGGCGACCTCATCGTCATGGCGGGCGGACGCGTGGGCAAGGACGGCATCCACGGCGCCACGTTCTCCTCCGAGGGCCTGCACGCGGGCAGCCCCATGGGCGCGGTGCAGATCGGCGACCCCATCACGCAGAAGAAGCTGGGGGACGCCCAGCTCGAGGCCAGGGACCGCAAGCTCTACTCGAGCGTCACGGACTGCGGCGCGGGAGGCATCTCGTGCTCCTGCGGCGAGATGGCGCTCGAGAGCGGCGGCTGCGAGGTGAGCCTCGACCAGGTCCCGGTCAAGTACTCCGGCCTGGCGCCCTACGCCGTGTGGATCAGCGAGAGCCAGGAGCGGATGACGTACGCGGTGCCGCCCGCGAAGCTGGACGAGTTCCTCGAGCTCATGCGCAGCCGGGACGTGGAGGCCACGGTCGTGGGCCGCTTCACCAGGTCGGGCCGCTGCGTGGTCAAGCTCGCAGGTCGCAGCGCCATGGACGTGGACCTCACCTTCCTGCACGAGGGGCTGCCGCGCATGCACCTGACCTCCTCGTGGACGCCGCCCGAGGGCCGGGAGGTCGACTTCGACGAGCCGGCGGACATGGGAGAGACCCTCGAGCTGCTCGTGGGCCGGCTGAACATGTGCAGCCGCGAGTACGTGGTCAGGCAGTACGACCACGAGGTGCAGGGCGGGAGCGTCATCAAGCCGCTGACGGGCGTCGGCCTGGACGTGCACAACGACGCGGCGGTCATCAGGCCCGTGCTCGGATCGAACGAGGGGCTGGCGCTCGCGTGCGGCATCCTTCCCTGGTACGGCGACATCGACACATACGGCATGGCCGCGGCCTGCATCGACACGGCCATCCGCGGCGTGGTGGCCGTGGGGGCGGATCCGGACGAGGTGGCGCTGATCGACAACTTCTGCTGGTGCTCGTCCGACGAGCCCGAGCGGCTGGGACAGCTCAAGCGCGCCGCCCGGGCCTGCTACGACTTCGCCACCGCGTACGGGGCGCCCTTCATCTCGGGCAAGGACTCCATGTTCAACGACTTCAAGGGCTACGGTCCCGACGCAGAGCCCCTGAAGATCTCGGTGCCGCCCACGCTCCTGATCTCCTCCATCGCGAAGGTGCACGACGTCACGGCCTGCGTCGACGTGCAGGCCATGAAGCCCGGCGACTACGTGTACGTGGTCGGCGTGACGCGCGACGAGCTGGGAGGCAGCGAGTACCTGGGCTTGATGACGGGGCGGTGGGCCACGAGCCCGGGACCCGTCGGAGCGCTGCCGGCCGTGAACGCACAGGCCTTTCTCGAGATCTACCGGAGCATGCACCGCGCGATCCGCGGGGGGCTCATTGCATCGGCGGCGAGCTGTGGCCGCGGAGGCCTCGGCGGGGCGCTCGCGCGCACGGCCATGGCTGGCGGGCTGGGGATCGTGGAGGACCTGAGCCAGGCGGGTGCGTTCGGCGTTGCGAGGGCCGACGCGATCCTGTTCTCCGAGTCGCAGGGACGCTTCGTCGTCACCGTGGCTCCGGACAAGAAGGACGCCTTCGAGGTCGAGATGGGCGCCTCCGTGCCGCTCCAGCTCCTGGGACAGGTCTCGGACGGACCGAACATCACGCTGAGGGGCCTCGAGGGAGGCAAGGTGGTGGACGTGGCCGTGGCGAGGCTCAAGGCCGCGTACAGCAAGACGCTGGACTGGTGATGTGATGGGAGCAAGACCGAGAGCACTCGTGCTGACGGGATACGGGATCAACTGCGATCGCGAGACGCAGTTCGCCTTCGATCTCGCCGGCGCGCTGGCCGAGCGCGTGCACGTCAACGACCTCATCGCCGACAAGTCCCGGCTCGCCGACTACCAGATCCTGGCCTTTCCCGGAGGGT
>CAZPRG010000051.1:0-14072 GCA_964588675.1 uncultured Ignavibacteria bacterium | reverse complement strand
AACCGGCCGCCTCCAGGGTGAGCAGGGTGATCTTAAGATAGGAGATGGCGCCGCGACCCACCCCGGTGACCACTCCCAGAACCAAAAGCCCCAGGATGTCGTCGATCACGGCCGCCCCCAGTATCACCTTGGCCACCTGGGAATCCAATATCTTCAGATCCGCGAAAACCCGGGCGGTGATGCCCACCGACGTGGCCACCATGGCTGCTCCGATGAACATGGCTTCCACCGTGCTGTGTTCCGCGGTCAGGGTATACAGGTAGCCGAAGAAGAAGGGCAGTATCACCCCCAGAACCGCCACCATGGACGAGGTGCGTCCCACGCTCAGCATCTCATCCAGCTTGGTGTGTAGGCCGATGGTGAAAAGCAGGATGATCACGCCGATTTCGGCCAGAATCTGGTAGACGTGGAAGGTTTCCACGTGAGCCGGGTTGATCAGGCCAAAGACATACGGGCCCAAAATCACCCCTGCCAGAATCTCCCCTATCACCACCGGCTGCTTTAGGTGTTCGAACAACTCCCCCATGATCTTGGCGGCCGCCAGGATTATCAGAAGATCGAAAAGTATCTTGGTGGTGCTCTCCAAAACCGCCTCCTATGCCTGCTTCAGGAGAAACCAAGTCCTGTCACTTACCGTCAAGTCAAACCGCAATCTTCCAGACTTGATCTCTTGCGCTACAAAATATGCAATTTCGCCTGTCAAGCAAATAAAAAAGCGCCCCACCTTTCATGTTGCGAAAGTGGAGCGCTTGGACAATCCGGTAGGAATAGAATTCAACGCATTCGGCTCACTCCGGACAACACCCAAAGCACGGTGCGGTGCCAAGCCTGAACAGGAAATTCAGCAACAGGACCACATCGCCGGCATCCCTCTCCCCATTGCAGTTGGCATCGCCGCGACACAAGGGAACCGGCGGGTCTCCTCCTTTGAAGAGATAGTTCAGAAGAAAAACAATGTCCGAAACGTCCAGCTCTCCCTCGCCGGTCAGATCACCGCAATAAGGAATTCCGACCAGGATATTCACTTCCTGCGTGTCGACCGCCCCACAGCCATCCGCCGCCGAGAATGAAGCAATCCAGCTTCCCGTGTCGGACTCGGTGACATTCCAAACCAGCTCACCCGGATTCCCGGTATGGTAGATGGGATAAAGGGCCGGATTTCGTCCGGGGTCGGTCTCGTTCCAGATGCCGTTCCACCATGTGACAACCTCATCCTGGTTGGGATCAAGAGCACGCACCAATAGATTCATGGTGTAACCGGCAAGCGCGCGCCGGGTGGGCTGAAGGGCAAGATCAGGTGGGTCGTTCCCGAAGACCACCTCAAAAGAGCAGTTGGTCTCTCGGCCCACGTCGTCATAAGCGGTCACTGTAATTGTGCCGCCTGTCAAGCAGTGATTCGTGACCTGATAGACCACATCCCCCTGGACGTTCGAAGTTTCCAAGCCCACCACATTCTGTACCCAGGCAGATCCCAGACCATCGCCCGAGGCTTGCGCATCGACGCTCTGGATGGTTCTGGAGTACGATTGGGCAGAGAAGCCGGCGGCTCCATATTCTCCGTTTTCGCTGACGGGCTGGTCTTCGGGACACTCCACCGAGGGCGGCGGGCCGAAGGGACTGATCGTCTCGCATATCTCCAGGAAATTCCTGGGAATGTAGGTCTCAGCATTCGAGTTGGAGAAAGCAAAACGGGTTGCCGGTGGCCAGAAACAGGTGTCTATGCATAGCTGAAGACTATCAGAGAAATTCGTCTTAAACGTCATGGTAGCCAACAAAGACCTGCTGCCCGGTGGCCACCTCTGGTCCTTGGTGCCGGTGGGCACTGCGGTAAACCAGAAATGCGAAATCTGGTCAACCAAATCCACCAACAAAAAATCCCATCCCCCGATTAGGTCGGCGTTCAAATCCAACATCTGGTTGTGGATCTGGACGTCCTGCATGGAAGGAAGGTGACGGAAGATACTGCGATTCTCTTGAACCTCCGGGGCATAGAATATGATGCTGGTGTTGTTCCACCAAAGGCTCAGGCTGCAATAATCCACCGTGCCGGGACTGCTGACATCGTAACAAAGCGGGATCAGGAAGCCCGCGATGGAGTCGGTTCTGGGATCGACGACATCATTGGTCACATACATGGGAAAGCGTACGAACCAGGGCCCCGGCAGATCAACAACCTGGTCTCCGGGATAGACTTCCACGTATAAGGTATCCGGCACCCCGGCGTCCTGAGCCCAAGGCAGACTGCTCGGCAAGGCAAGCAACGCCATCCCCACGATGATTAGAACAACCTTTTTCACGCCATGTCTCCTTCCCTTTTTCAACATCGCCTATTACCGGCTTCCGCAACACTGAGAGCAGGGCGCATTCCCGAACCTATAGAGGTAATTGATCAGGTATACGAAATCTCCTAGATCGGGAACCCCGTCGCAGTTCATGTCGGCTTTGCAGACGGGATTGGGAGCAGGTCCTGCCCTAAAGAGGTAATTGGCCAGAAAGATCACGTCGCTGAGCTCCAGAATGTCGTCGTCCACCATATTCCCGCAATACAGGGGATTCACCACTATGGTCATCTGCGCATCGGCTTCGCTGTCGCAGGCATCGGTGGCCCAAAACGAGCTGATCCAGGTCCCGGTCTCGGGCTCGGCCACAGGCCACAAGAAGTAGCCCGGATTTCCCGCCTGGTAGGACGGCGAGTAAGTGGGAATCCTCAGGGAATCGGGCTGATACCACAATGTGTTGAAGGAGGTTGTCACCGGATCGCCGTTCGGGTCCGATCCGGGTACCAGGAATGCCCGGGTGGCGCCGGCAATGGCCAGCAGGGTATCGGGCATCGACAGGCCCGGCGGATCATTGCCCAGTTCGACGTCGAACTGACAATAGCTTTCGTATCCCGCCTCATCACGAGCCGTGATGGTGATGGTTCCGCCTGCGGCGCAGTGATCCACCACCCGGTAACGTATGTAACCGCCCAAAGGCGGTGGCGGAAATCCATAATACCAGACGGAAACGTCGGTCACCCCGCTTCCCTCAAAATCTGCCGAAACCGAAGTAATATTGTCCACGGCATCTTCGGCCTCCCAGGCAGTGCTGCTGAACAGGCCGTTCTCGTGGTGAGAGGCGTTCTCGGGACAGTGAGTGAAGGTCGGCGGATGCGGCTGCGGGCCCACCAGCTCGCAAACCGGCAGGTAGTGTCTGGGAATATAGGTTTGTGCCGCTGAATTTCCGAACGCCAGGCGATCCGAAGGCGGCCAGAAACAGGAGTCGATGCATATGGTGGTGGTATCTTCCAGCTTGAAGGTCATGGTAGCGAAGAGCATCCGGCTTCCGTCGTAGATCCTCTGGTCGAAGGTAGATGTGGGCACAAAGCCAAACCAGAAATGGGATGTGCCGTCTAGGTCCAAGAAGACAAAGGGAGGATTCATTTCGCTGCCGTACAACAACTGGAGCACGTTGTCCTCTCCGTCCAACGGACGGAATATGCTCCGCTCAAATCCCGGTAGGTAGCCTTGGATGACCGGCGTATTCCACCAATCCGTAAGGCTGCAGTAAACAGCGGAGTTACTGTGAGTGCAACACAGGGGAATGGTCAATGTTGTCAGAGAATCTATCGCGGGATCCGCGATGTCGTGAGTCACGCGAATGGGAAACCGCACGAAGTATGGCGGGTCGCCCGCGGGGTCTTGGTCCGGCGGATGAATGTTCACATGCAGAGTATCGCATTCCCCGCCGTCAAACGGCTGCTCGGGGCAAACAGCCCAGCTCTGGGCGCAAAGAAGAAGAACGCCCAGAAACACGCAGAGTTTAAGGACATTGAGCCTCATGGTTCCACCTCCTGCCGAGGGTTTCGCATTATCCTATTGCGCCTCGACGGACAGACTCAGGAATAGAAGAAGCGGCTTCTTGGATGTCATTGGGATTTTGGGTGATTGCCCAGCTTACATTAGTAAATATATCTCTTCCATCCCCCCTGTCAACAGGAAAATGCAATCCTCCTTGGCACTAAAGAAGACACATATTACCCTGTATATCTCAGGTTATGCACTACTAAACGCCGGAATCCGCTGCCAATATGCGACGGAGCTCGCATCCCGGCAATTGGGGTGTGGACAATCTGTTCCACTGACAATCAACCGGTTGGGGCGTGACTGGGTCACGGGTTTTGAAGTCTGTGAAAGGGTTCTTTCTGTGTGAGTCGAAGGAGAAGGGGGCTCCTAATGCCGGGGGACTCGGCCCCTCTATGTCCAAGCCGAGCTGATGAACGGTGTCAATGCGCGCATCCGAACTGGGGGGAGGGGCCTCCCTTGAAGAGGAAATTGATGAGGTAGATTGCGTCTCCCAGGTCCACAGCACAATCGGCATTGGGATCGGCCGCCTCCATCGCGCACGGCTCCGGCCCGTTCTTGTACAGGTAATTCAGCAGGAAGACAATGTCTCCCAAATCCACCAGGCTGTCGGCATTGGCGTTTCCCGGGATGGCCCACAGCAAGTCCGCCTTGCCGGGCTGGCTTCGAAAAGGCACCGACTCTCCCAGAGGAGAGGAAAGCTGTCCGGTGAAATCGAAGACCACCGTCCTGTCCGCAACCGTATCGGATATGCAGCCGGCGTCTATGCCGAAGGACACAAGCGGAACGTAGCCGGGCTGGGGAGGAATGGGCGTTCCCGCGAAGGCAATTCCCACCATCCACAGGGTGTCGCAGGCGGAGGAACTGCTGTCGCCGGGAGCGCCGTGCGCTTCCAGGATGGACCAGTTGCCGATTAAGGGAGCGGGTTCAATCAGGCATTCCCTGATCAGGTGAAAATCCCAGCAGGTTAACTCCGGATCGGGGCATGTGTCCAGGCTGTCGACGTACCACTGCACCGTGGAGAAATCGGCCAAGTCGGCCGGTTCGATGACGATCTCGAAATCGAAGCCGGCTATGGCCACGGGGTTGTTGAGGTACATGGTCAGCAGGAAATTCCTGCTTCCCGGACGGGGATAGGAGTAGGCGATGTACACGTCGGCAGTATCGTCTAGGAGGATCGCACCGGTTGCGGCTGTATCGGTCGCTGCCAGCAAGTCCCAGGCTTCAAGACCTCGCCTGACGTCTGTTGCTCCGCAAAGATTGGGGGGAAAAACGCCAAAACACAGAAGGGAACAAAAGATCAAGACCCGAAGCATTCTGCTCGCGCTCATCTTCTCACTCCTTCGCTCGAAAGGTATATCGTCTGATTCGCCGTCAGACTGAGTGTCGGCTCACCCGTTTTCCGCCTTGCCCGCAACAGACACCGCGTGCCGCTGGCATGGGCCAAGCTAAAACTGAATGGAAACAGCCAAAAAACGAGCACAAGAGGCTATAGCGGTTCTTTCCCTTTCAAACGATCTACCTTCTACCAATATACTATGCTTTATACGATTGTCAAGCAGAGGTTGCAGCAGAGCAGGCCGGGTGGCCCGGCCCGCTCGTCGGACCGGATTTGACATCTTGGTGGGGGGGAATGTAGCCGCAGGCTTTTAGCCTGCGCATCTCTTGGTCTAAGAGAAGGGACCGGGAGAGAAATGTAGCCGCAGGCTTTCAGCCTGCGCGCAAAATACTTTTTTCCCTTGCTTGATGAGAGGGGATACAAAGGAGTGCTCAATAGGTCCGAAATGTCCGCGAGGACTTTCGGACAACGGATGTCGGATAGGCCTGTCGGCCGTATCCGACCTCCAGGCGTCCCTCCCCTGGTATGAATCATCTGGTTCATACCTTGATGGGAAGGAATACAAGGGAAGGTGAAAGGAATCCCTCTTTCCGTCGCACAGAAATCTCGTGCACCTGCCAGGGGTCCGGGAGTCGACTACTTGCGGGCCTCGATAAGGGTCCAATCGTGGGACAAAGCTTTTTCGGACAAGGACTGAAATCCGGCTTGCGTCAGTTGGGCTTTAACCTGGCTTGCGGTGCGGAAGTTGGAATCCGACTTTTCCAGCGAGCCTAAAAACGCCCAGTGCAGACGGGCCATCGGCGCCATACCTTCTGCCGGAGCAAACAGGTCCACAATTGCCAATCGTCCCCTGCCGTTCAAAGCGGCGTGCACCTTGCTGAACACCGATTGGCGATAGTTGCCCACGTCGCATTGCAGAACCATATCGAACCCGGCGGGTAGGTCGTCGTTGAAAAAATCGGCGGCATGATAGGTGATCCGATCGCCCGCAGGATGCTTCGCCGCAATCTCGCGCCCGGCTGCACAAACGTTCTCGATGTCGACGACCATACAGGTCAGGTTGGGATATTTACCCAGCAGGGCCAACGATACCACGCCCGAACCGCCGCCCAGATCCATCAACCTTTCAACTCCGGACATGTCCAGGGCATTGGTCAACTCCTCCGCAAACTCCTGGTGGAGCTCGTACAGCATCTGGGTGAATTCCCTTGCCCTCTGGGGGCTCTCGATCATCCGGGCAAGATAATCCGGCGGGATCAATCCTTGAGCTTCCCAGGCTGAGCCAGCCTTACTCATTTGCAGAGCCAGATCGTGAACAGCCGGGAGTCGCTCTCGCGCTTCCCGCGTGGAAAACGCCCAGGATTCCTGACTGTATGAGTCCAGAATGGCCGCTCGTGCCGTGGATGATGGTGCATAACCACGGGAAGTCTTCTCCAAAAACCCGGAGTGTTCCAGAAGCTGGAGCCAAAAGTTACACCTGTTTTGGGGGACTTTCAATGCTCTCGCGACGCCGGGGGCATCCAACGGCTGTTCGGCGAGCAGCCAGAAAAGCCCCATCTCCATGGCCGCCCCCACTGCCAGCGGGGTGGTATACGACCACAGAAAGTCAAACACGTCCTCTTTGGTGGTTGGCTTCATTTGATCCTCTCTCTTCGGTTCACTTGCTCAGTTACATCGGGAATTTGTGACGTAGGTCCGAAATGTCTGTCAGGACTTTCGGACAACGAACATCGCATGAGCTTGTCGGCCATACCCGATCTACAGACTTCCGGAGGAGGGGAATGTAGCCGCAGGCTTTAGCCTGCGCGCAGAATACGTTCTTCCTCCCTTGATGGCAGGGTGGCCCGGCCCGCTCGTCGGGCCGGGTCTATCATGGTCAGTCACCGGGATTCAATCCCGGCGACCTCAAGCTGGGGAAGGAAGCGGTACTTCCCTCCCTTGATGGGAGGGAATACAAGGGAAAGTGAAGTGAATCACCTCTTCCGTTGCGCAGAAGCTTCCTGTGCCTGCCAACTCGACCGCACCTCGTCGGATCATGGGACCCGATGACCACCTGAACGAACTGCCGCGCGTCTGCTTTATTTGTCGATCCTCTGTTTGGTTTCTTCCGGCATTGCATTCATTGAGGTTAGCTGAATTCGACTGCGGCCGCTCTTTATTTGCCCTTGGTTGTCGTCCCAATCGACGACATGCGCCTCGACTTCGGGACTACTCGTATAAACAGCCGCAAGCGTCCCCCCGCGAATCTCGATCACGACTTTGGGCTTCATCTCTCCCTCTTAACGGATGATGGAGGCACTATCCTCAGGGTTGTAGGGGCTTGGATTTGACGACACAATAGTAGCACAGAGGCCTCCGTGAGTCAAGGACATTCTATCGAAATGCCGGGCAGGTGTAATCGACCCTCTGCTGCGAAATCACTTGACTCCCACCGGCGCTTTTTCGTATCTTCGAACGGAGAGAAACATGTACAGATATCGAGCGGTTTGGATAGTAATCTGCCTGATGATCTTGGTCTCGGCCTGCTCCCGGGACGAATCCAGCGCGCCCCGGACGCCGGTGGACATGCCGGATCAGATAATCGAGAATTCGACCATCATCTTCAGCGAGAAGGGCATTCGCTCGGCGGCCATTCATGCCCAGGTGGTGGCCGTATACGAGAGGCTCGACTTGAAGAAAGCCACCAAAGTCCACGTGGACTTTTATGACCAGACCGGAAATCGCACCTCCGTTCTGGTGGCGGACAGCGGTTTGATCCAGGAGAAGAAGCGGAAGTTCGAGGCCCGGGGAAACGTGGTGGTCACCACTCCGGAGGGGGTGAAGCTGACCACCGAGAGCCTGAGGTGGAACCCGGAGACCAACAAGATCGTCACCGACGATTTCGTCACCATCACCAAGGGGAAGGACGTGATAACCGGAATCGGCCTGGAGGCCGACGAGCAGCTGAAGCACTTCGTCATCAAAAAGAAGGTGCAGGCCCAGATAGAAGAGGTGCCGGAGGAAGACCTCAAAGACAGCTTGTGAGCTCGATGAAATCCAAAACCGGAGTTCTTCCCGGCATTCGCAGAGGAGCCCAGTGAGCGACGACGGTTTCACCTTAAGGTCGGAAAACCTGGTAAAAACCTACAAGAGAAGACGGGTGGTGAACGACGTCTCCATCCAGGTCAAGCAGGGAGAGATCGTGGGACTTCTGGGACCCAATGGGGCGGGCAAGACCACCACCTTCTACATGATCATCGGCTTCATCAAGCCTCAGGCCGGCAAGATCCTTCTGGATGATAAAGACATAACTCCCCTCCCCATGTACGAACGGGCGCGCCGGGGAATCGGCTACCTCTCTCAGGAGCCCTCCATATTTCGTAAATTAAGTGTGGAGCAAAACGTGATGGCGATTCTCGAGATGCAGAAAATCGCCCGGGGGGAAAGGGAGAAGAGACTAAAGGCCCTCCTGGAAGAGCTGGACATCTCGCATCTGGCCAAAAGCAAAGCCTACACGCTTTCCGGAGGCGAGAGAAGAAGGGTGGAGATCACCCGGGCCTTGGCCACTCAGCCCAAGTTCATGCTCCTGGACGAACCCTTTTCCGGAATCGACCCCATAGCCGTGGAGGACATACAGAAGATCATCCGCCGGCTTAAGGAGAAGAAGCTGGGCATTCTGATAACCGATCATAATGTGCGTGAGACCCTCTCCATCACCGACCGGGCCTACATAATGTGTGAAGGAGAAATACTCAAGACGGGAACCGCCGATTTTTTGGCCTCCGATCCGGAGGCCAGGAAAATCTACCTGGGTGAGAAGTTCAGGTTAAACTGAGGGAGTGGGTGTCCCGATACATGTAAAAAGGGCTTTGAAAAACCGCACCCGGTGATTATCTTTATATATGGGCAGACGAGGCTCAACCACCGGCAGAGTCATCTACCCATATACGACTTTGAAACGTAAGGCCTGAACCGACGGTTCGGGAATCTATCGAGGCTGGCATGAAGCTGGGCATAGAAATCAGACTCAGACAAACTCTGGCACCGCAACTCATTCAGTCGCTTAAGCTTCTCCAAATGCCCATCCTCAAGCTGGAGCACTTGGTGAGGCAGGAGCTTTCCACCAATCCGCTTCTGGAGGAGGCCGAGGCGACCGAGGAGCAGGATGAGCTGACCGCCCCTTCCGAGGAATCGGAGCAGGAGGCGAGTGAGCCCGATTCGGACAAAATAGACTGGGAGGATTATCTCCGCGACGAGGGAGAGTACTATGTCCGTCACGAGAGGGAGCACGGTGAGGAGAGATTGGAGAGAACTCCCACCTCCGAAAAGACACTGTGGGAGCACCTGGAAGATCAACTTCACCTGAGCCGGCTGAGCAAGGAGGATACCGGGACCGGCGAGTACATCATCGGGAACATCGACGAGAACGGCTATCTGGTCTGCTCGGTGGAGGAGATCGCCAGCGCCCTGGACCAGCCGGTGGAGAGCGTTTCCCGGATACTGTCGCTCATTCAGACCTTCGATCCGCCGGGTGTGGGAGCGCGGGATTTGAGGGAATCCCTCTTGATCCAGCTTAAGGAGAAGCGTTTTGAAGGCAGCCTGGCCTATCGCATAGTGAGGGATCATCTAAGCGAGCTGGAGAAGAAAAGCTACACCCAGCTTTCCAAAACCCTGGGAGTGGGCTTCGAGGAGGTCCAGGCGGCCATGGATTTCATCAAGACCTTAAACCCCACTCCGGCTATGGGCAGCTTCACCCGGGGGGCCACTCCGGTGGTGCCGGATCTGATCGTGGAGAAGATCGGGGATCAGTTCGTGGTCCTCCACAACGACAAGAACGTCCCCCGGCTGAGAATCAATCACGCCTATCGGGCGCTGATGAGGAAAGGATCCTTTCCATCCCCGGAGACCAAGAACTATCTGGAGGAGAAGCTGGAAAAGGCGCGCTGGCTTCTCAACGCCATAAACCAGAGACGCAACACCATGATCCGGGTGATGCAGAAGATCGTGGAGGAGCAGAACGGCTTTTTTGAACACGGTCCGGCCGAGCTTAGACCGCTGACCATGGAGGCCATAGCGGAGAGGGTGGGAATGAACGTGGCCACCATATCCCGCGTGTCCAACGGCAAGTATGTTCAAACCCCCCACGGGGTATTCGAGATCAAGTACTTCTTCAACACCGGCGTCCCCACGGAGAACGGGGAGGATATGTCGAAGCGTAACGTGAAGCAGCTGATCCTCGGATACATCCGGGACGAGGACCCCGCGGCTCCCTTGTCCGACCAGCAAATCTACGGGCTTTTAAAAAAGGAGCACCTGACCATAGCCCGTCGCACGGTGAGCAAATACCGCGAGGAACTCAGGATCCAGCCGGCCCGCTTTCGCAAGAGAATGGTCAAGACCCAGACCAAAACACCCGAGGAGCACACGGTGGAGGCCCCGTCGGCCGACCCGGCCTGACGATGATCTCGACCAAAAGACATGGGAGTCTCTCCACGCACTCTCATCGCCGGCCAGGGGCATTCCTAAGGAGGGGAAAGATCCCAGCCAAGCTCAGGCCTCAAGTCAACCTACCGCAAGCCGCATGGCGACGAAGCTTAGGCCACCGACGGCCTTCCGCCATTCCGGCAGGCGGGTTTGTTTTCATGCATGCCTCGGTTTCAGAGAAAAACTCCGCAATTCAAAGGACGGATGGAAAATGTGATCCGGGGGAAACCCCAAGCCTCCCGTTTTTTTCAACCCAGGACTCTCAATCAAGCATCCGATAGCTGAAAGGAGCCTGACATGCAGATCAGAACCACTGCTCGTCATTTCGACATGACTGACGATTTGAGGGGCTTCGCAGAAAAACACATCCAGAGGTTGGCCAGGTATTTCGATCACATCATCGACTCCCACCTGATTCTGGAAACGGAAAAATCGAGAATGACTGCGGAGTTGAAGCTCCAGGTTTACGGCACCGTTCTGACCAGCAAGCATAAGTCCTTTGACATGTACGATTCGGTGGAAAAAGTCATCGACAAGATGGAGGGGCAGCTCAAGCGATATAAGGGCAAGCTCCAAGACAAGAAGGTGAAGAAGGCCCGGAAAACCTCCCAGTTGGAAAGGGAAGCCCCGGCGCGCGGAGACGACGAGGAGATGGAGGAGGCCTAAAGGCCGGCGGGAGATTTTTGCCCGACGAAAGGAACCTATTTCTGTGGATGACATAACCGTAGAAAAACTCTATAACGAGAAGCAGAAGGCTCTGGAACTCACCCTGCTGAGCAGCCAGGACGGCCTAAAAAGGCGCATACCCGGCAGCGAGATTCACCGGCCCGGGCTGGCCCTGGCCGGCTACGTGGAGAGATTCGCCAACCAGCGCACCCAGGTTCTGGGAGAAACGGAGATGACCTTCCTCTCCTCCCAGGACCATCAGGGTAGGAAGAAGGCCGTGGACAACATCTTTCACTTCGACCTGCCCTGCATGATAATCACCAAGGGCCTAACGCCGCCATCCGAGCTTCTGGAGGCGGCCGACCGCAAGGGCGTGCCGGTGTTCTCCACCCGGCTGTCCACGGTGGAGTTCATCAACCGGTTGAGCGTTTATTTGGACAATGTCTTCTCCCCCCATACCACCATCCACGGCACCCTGGTGGACGTCTACGGCGTGGGGCTTTTATATACCGGAAAAAGCGGCGTGGGCAAAAGCGAATGCGCCCTGGACCTGGTGGAGAGGGGTCACCGGCTGGTGGCGGACGACGTGGTGAAAATCATGCGCCGGGCGCCCCAGGTTCTGGTGGGAACCAGCGACGAGCTGCTGCGGCATCACATGGAGGTCCGGGGCATGGGCATCATAGACATCGAGAAGCTCTTCGGCATCCGGGCCATCCGACTGCAAAAACGCATAGAGGTACAGGTCAATCTGGTGCACTGGGACGATCGATCGGAGTTCGAAAGGCTGGGCATAGAAGACACCTACATCACCCTCTTGGGGGTGGAGATTCCGGTGGTGACCATACCCGTATCCCCCGGCAAGGACATCACCGTCATCTCCGAGGTGATAGCCATGAATTACATGCTCAAAGTCTACGGACACGACAGCGCCAAGGAGTTCTCCCGCAGGCTCTCCGACGAGATCTACCGCAGGAAAGTGGTGGGCGACTTCCTGGAGAGCGACTTCGAATAGTCTCCCGGAACGCGACCTCCGGTTCGGTCCCTTCCCTGACGGGAACCGGGCCGGATTGGACCGCAGGTCACGATCGAAAGAGGAATTTGGATGGTCGGCTGCATACTCCTGACCCATGGAGACCTTGGCTCGGGGCTGAAGGCCACGTTGGAGGGCATAATGGGCCGGCAAAACGGGCTGACGGTCATCTCCAACGTGGGACTGGGCAAAGAGGAGCTGCTTTCGGCTTTAAGGCAGTGCTCCATCGACCAAAGCTGTGACGACGGGGTGGTGATCTTCGTGGACATGTTCGGAACCAGCTGCTGGCAGACCGCCAAGAAGGTGGCCTTCGACTCCGGCGGCCCACAAAAAAAGATGGCCGTGATCACCGGGGTGAACCTGCCCATGTTGGTCAAGTTCTTCAGCCTTAGAGATTCGCTTCCCGTGGACGAGCTGGTCCCGCTGCTCAAGAAGGAGGGCGAGGCGGGCATAAGAATCGAAAGTTGATGCCGATCTTACTATATCGAGTGGACGAGAGATTGATTCACGGGCAGGTGGTGGTGGGCTGGGGCAACAGCCTGAAACTCGATCAGATTGTGCTGGCCAACGACCAGGTGGCGTCCAACAAGTGGGAGAGGGAGCTCTACTTAGCCTGCGTTCCGCCGGAGATAAAGCCGGTGATCCTCAGCGTGGACCAGGCGGCCCTAGGGATTACATCAGGCCGGTTTGAGCCGGAAAGAACCATGGTTCTGGTGGATTCCCCTTTCGACGTCCTGGCTCTTCTGAAGCGGGGAGTGAAGATCAAATCGGTGAACGTGGGAGGAATGCACTCCAAGACCGGCCGGAAGAAGATTCTCTCCTACCTGTCTATGTCGCCGGAGGAGATTGCGGCCTTCAAGACCGTCATGTCGGCGGGGGTGGAGTGCGAGTGCCGGGACGTGCCTCTGGCGGAGAAGCACGATCTGGCAGCGTTGTTCGGCAAGCTGGGCGTTTGACGCCCGGAAACCCGAAGAAAAGAGAGGAAAGTGAATAGCAGGAGCGTGGAACTGAGGGTGGGTTTGGTGGTGCTGGCGGCATGCGTCGTCTTGGTTCTGGGATTGATCTGGGTCAAGGGGATCCGGTTCGATCAGACCCGCTACCACTACTCGGTGATCTTCCCCAACGTGGGAGCTTTGGAGGTGGGCGACGCGGTATCCGTCTCCGGCGTGCCCAAGGGCAAGGTGGAGAAAATCGAGCTTTTCCAGGGAGACGTGCTGGTCGCCTTGAATCTCACCACGGACGTGGTTCTGAAAAAAGACGCCCGGTTCACGGTGATGAATGTGGGTCTGATGGGAGAAAGATTCGTGGCCGCTCAAACCGGACACTCCGACACGCTTCTGGATCTGTCGCAGCCCATCCACGGCTACTACGACACCGGCATTCCGGAGGTGATGGGCCGGATGGGGGAGATGATCGAGATGGTCAGAAGGGTGGCCCAGAGTTTAGACCAGGTGGTGGGAACCAAGTCCTCCCGGGAGTCCATGCTTAAGACCATCGACAATCTGAGGGAGGTCACTCAGAAGACCAACGATCTGCTGGACCGGAACCGGGAGCGATTCGACCAAACCATGGCGGATCTGTCCTACACCTCGTCGGAGCTGAAGAGCATGGTGGCGGACAACAAGGACAAGCTGGGAAACGCGGTGGACAATTTCAGCTCCGCCTCCGAGAAGCTCAACCAGATCACCACCAGCTTGGATTCCTTGTCCACCTCGCTTAAGAACCTGACCTT
>CAZPRG010000050.1:0-14076 GCA_964588675.1 uncultured Ignavibacteria bacterium | reverse complement strand
GCATATTCGTTTGACAAAGGTTTGCGCCGGTTCTATATTCGTTCACGTGATAGAAATTGACCGTGTAAGTTACAGCTACGCACTAACCGAAAGCTCGCCCCTGGGTGAAGGCGAGAAGCGATCCATACTGGCACTGGACCGGATCAGCCTTAAGCTGAGAGAAAGGCAATCCGTTGCCATCTTGGGCTCCAACGGCTCCGGAAAAACCACCCTCATCAAGCTTCTTAACGCTCTGCTTGTGCCCCACGCAGGACGCGTGCTGGTGGACGGACTGGACACCAAGGACAAAGCCACTCACAGGTCCGTCAGACAGAGGGTGGGAATGGTCTTTCAGAATCCCGACAACCAGATAATCTCCACCTCGGTGGAGAGGGAGATTGCCTTCGGCTTAGAGAATCTTGCTCTCCCTCATGAAGAAATGAAAACCCGGGTGCAAAGGGCGCTCAAGTATTTCAATCTTGAGCAGTACCGGAATCACCCGCCGCACAAACTCTCCGGCGGGGAGAAGCAGAAAGTGGCCCTGGCTGCGGTTCTATCCATGCAACCCAAGTATTTGGTGCTGGACGAACCCACCTCGCTTTTGGATCCCTTGGGCAGAAATGAAGTGACTTCGCTGATCAGGATGCTGGGTGACGAGAGGGAAGTTACCGTGATCCACGTCACGCAGTTTCCGGAGGAAGCCGCGATTGCAGAACGGGTGTTGGTGATGGATCAAGGCAAGATAGCCCTCGACGGCTCTCCCTTGGAGGTGTTTAGGCAGGAAGATCGACTAAACGACATCGGGCTGGGAGTTCCCTTTCCCATGCGGATATCTTCTGCCTTGAGGCGGAGAGGTTGGAGCGATTTGAGCGAGTCCCTGACCATGGACGGACTGGTGGACGACATCGCCCAGAACATAAAGGAGGGCAGGCCCGGCAGCAAGAGTTCGGCTGCAGACTATGGACCACCGACCACCGACCGTAGCTTTGCGGCTACGGACCACCGACCACGGACCACGGACAGCGGTATCGGTGGACGGTCGACGGTGGACGGCAGTCGTGCTTCCCAGATCATGCTCGACAAAGTGACCTTTTTGTATGACCAGGGTTTGCCTACCCAGAGAAGGGCTTTGGACTCGATCAGTCTGGAGATCAAAAAGGGCGAGTTCGTCGGCTTAATCGGGCCGACCGGCTCGGGCAAAAGCACCCTGGCTCAGCATTTGAACGGGCTTTTGCTTCCCAATTCGGGTGAGGTCTTAGTCGACGGAGAAAACACCAGGGAAAAGGGAATCGACCTGAAGAGAATCAGGCAGAAGGTGGGATTGGTGTTTCAGTTTCCGGAGTTGCAGTTGTTCGAGGAGACAGTTTACGACGATGTGGCCTTTGGCCCCAAGAACCTGGGTCTCTCGGAGAGTGAGATAAACCAAAGAGTCAGAGAGTCCATGCGCAGCGTGGGGCTGGATTTTGAGCAGTTCGCTTCTCGCTCTCCTTTTCATTTGAGCGGCGGAGAGCAAAGAAAGGTTGCCATAGCCGGAATACTGGCTCTGAAGCCTCAGACCCTCGTTTTGGACGAACCTACCTGCGGACTGGACATCAGGAGCACCAAAGAAATCAAGAGCCTTTTGCAGAAATTGAACTCCGCAGGCGTCACCATAGTTTTGATTTCGCATAACATGGATTTGATCGCCCAGACCGCGAAAAGGATCATTTTGTTGGATCAGGGCCAGCTGCTGGCCTACTGTGAAAAAAGGGAACTGTTCGGAGACGCAGGCAAACTCAAATCCGTTGGACTAGACCTTCCTCAAGCGACCGAGTTTTGCGGAAGACTGGCCGCAAGAGGGGTGAAGATCGAAGAACCCGCGTTGGACGAGGGACAACTGGTCGAATCTCTGCAGAGCAGACCTACAAGGTAGTCTCCATTGCGCAAATCAAGACACGAGTGAAGCCCACCGGAGCACTTCCGAAATCTTCATTAGCACAACCTACTCTAGAGGTTTGTGGTAAGTGGTCTGTTTCCTGATCGTACGAAATCCCATGCTCTCGTACAATCCCAACGCTCCGCTGATGTTCTCGGCATCCACGCCCAGAGCCGCCTCGGTCATCCCATAGTCTTTTAACACCTTCAGGCTTCGGGCAAGCAGTGCGCGGGCCAGGCCTCTTCTGCGCCAGGGCCGGCGCACGCTGATGTTCTCGGTGTAGCCTCTCTTCCGATGATGCTCTCTGTTCTCGTCCTGGTCGATGAAGTTCAAGATCATTCCGGCAATTTCATCCCCATCCCAGGCCACTTGCCACAATCGGGGATTAAAAACCGGTCGCTCCTGCCACATCTCGAACCATTCGTCCCGCCACTCGGTGGCGCCCCAGTGATCCTGAAAGGCCTCGGCTTGGGCATCCCAAATTCTGCGGTAGTGCTCGGGCAGGGCGGGACGCACCTCTATCCCCTCGGGCAACGGAAGGTCGGGAATGTTGTCCAGATTGGGACGCACCATCTCGAACCCGTAGCGCACCGGCTTGTAACCTTCGCCGACCAATAGTGAGTTCCAGTCAGTTTCCGTCTCGGCAGCCCACGTCTCAATCACGCATTGTCCCTCGTAAGGATCGGCGGTGGCAATCTCTTGCATCCGGCGCTCGTTATGCCGCAGCATGGCGCGGCGGATGCCCTTTCCCCGCCATTCCGGCAAAAGTACTGCGAAATGCATGTAGGCCCGCAGGCCATCCGATTTGAGAACCCACCACACGCGGCCAAATCCGATCAAATTGCCGTTCATCTCGACAAGAAGCATGTCCTTCTGTGGATCACAGTTGACCAGATGCCGGTACGTGGCGGCAACGTTTTCCACCGTGTCTGTGTGATCCAGTTGATCGGCTTGATTGGAACCTGCCACCACGGCAACCATGGCCGGATAATCCTTCTCGCCGCGGAACCGGCGGAAGGAAAGCCCGGGGATGGGTGGTGCATCCGCTAGCACGATCAGATCATCTGTAGGTTTGCTGTTTGACAACTCAATCCCTTGCTGGTGTGTTGCTGAAACTCCGTTAGTTTCGAAAACAGAGATACGTGTGAGGCGCTTCTCAGGTTTCGCCAGCGGCAATACAGTGGAATCACCACGCGCCTCTAGTCAGCAATGACAAGGTAAGAACATTCCGGGCGCTGTCAACCGGCAACCTCAAGCTTCTCCGACTATAGCAACCAAGACAAGAGCCACATGGGCAGCATTCCGCCCACGTTGAACAGAGCGTGAATGATGATGGCCGGGATCAGGCTTCCGGTCTTCTCGCGGTGGTATCCGGCGACCAGCCCCAACAGAGCCGTGAGGACTATAACCGGCGGCCCCATCTTGTGCATGGCCACGACGTGCATCAACCCAAAGTACAACCCGCTGAAAAGAACGGGCAGGCTCAAGCGCAGCTTCTTGGACAGATTGATGCCATACCCCATCAAAGGAGAGAGGTAACTCTGAAGCAATCCCCGGGTGAAGATCTCTTCGGCTGTGCTGGCATAAATCCAGACGAAGACAATGCTTTGAAGAGGAGAGAATCCCAGTCCCGGCTTGGCAGGAGCCCCCATGCGTGTGGCGACGAAACCCAGAACGGATAAGACTGCGGTGGGGATGACCCACAGGAATATCTTACCGCCGAGGCGAAAGCTGCCTTTGGTGAACCCGTAGCTGGTCAGGCTGCCGCGGTTCAGCAGTAGGATCGCCAGAAGCGACAATGTCCACATGCAGCTGTGCGTCACAAAGGCGCCCGGCCACACGGGACCGGTTTGCGTCGCTCCCAGAAGCCGGGGCACCGCCAGAGTCACCGCCGAGATGGCCAATCCCATTATCAAAGCAAAAGGCAATCTCACCAGAGATCTACCTTTTCCGTTCTGCATCCGATCCTCCTTATTTTACTTACCGGTAGGTAAGCGTGGGTCGAACAAAAAAAGGCCACCTCATCCGCTCACCATCTTCCACGTATTGTCAAACATCCTCTTTCCCATCGATTCTCTATTCACGGATTGGTCAATGTAGCCGATCAGGCCGGTTCCCTCAATCAGGGCGTGAATCATGAAGGCTAAGGTTTCGCAATCCATGTCTTTTCGAATCTCCCCTTTCGTTTGAGCCTTGAGCAGCTCTTCCTTTAGAAACGAGCGGGTTCGAATGAATCCCTCCTCCATCCTGCGACGTATGGACGGGTCCTTCTTGCTGGCCGAGAGAAAGACCTCCAGGAAGCTGTATTGGGTCTTCCCTTTCTGTTTTCCCAGAAGCCTATCCGCCGTCTCCTTGAAACCGGTCAGCATTTGAAAGAAGGTCTTCAGCAAATCCTTCACGTTCCTGCAGGTCTCAAACCGCGCCTTGCTCCATTGGCCCATCTCCCGGAAGAACAACGACAGCACCTCATGAAACAGCTCATCCTTGTTCTTGAAGTGGTGATAGATGGCCGGCTTGGTGATACCCACCTGAGACGCGATCTGGTTCAGAGAGGTCCTTTCATAGCCGTTTTGCAGAAAGAGCCTCAGGGCCGTCTTGGCTATTTCTTGCTTGGTGTGCGTTTTGCGCATTATCTTACCTACCGTTCAGTAAACGAAGAATATGCGATCACTGGCTACCTGTCAAGCCCCTTTCTGCGTGTCACCTGGGATTGGGGCACTGTCAACCTATCCACCCGGCGTTCGCCCCATCAGTGGGAGCCGAATATGGGTCGTTTGCCCCACCAGAATTTGACGAAAAGAAGGCTCCAGATGAGTATGGGAAAAATCTGATTGCCGACCAGGATGATGAAATCGCCGATGTAGTAATAGGCCTTTGCTTGGAAAGGAGACCAGTAGGGCACGCCGTCCACCTTGATATTCTGGGAATACTCTCGTTTGACAAAGACCAGGATTTTGAGCAGGTGCAGACCGAACAGGATGGCAAAGCCCAGAAGAAAGATCTTCATTCTCTTTTTCCAGTCGATGTGCGGGACCGCCCAGATCAGGGCGAAGAGCAGCACCATGTCGAAGTGCAGCACCCTGCTGTTGACTCTGACCGCCAGGTTTGGATTGTTGACCGAGGCCGCGTGATGAACCAGGATGTATCCCGCTTGTGCCTCCATCGAATGGGTGATATGTTCGCCGCCGATCTCGCTGAGCCTAAGCAAAGCCGTGGACGGCACGGCCAGGACGTGATTGTAGGCCGGGGAAAGCAGGTACCAGAGGACGTAGAACAAGAGGAAAAAGAGAACCAGCCTAATCAGAAACAGCTTTCTGGTGGACTTTATCCTTCCTGACAAAATTCCTCGCCCAAAAATCCCAGACCAGGATGGCGAAGATGATGATGATCGGCTGCCAGACATACACGTGTGCCTCTTCGAAAACGTCAGGGTAGCTTCTTCCCAGGAGGAATAGCGAAATCACCCTGAGTTGATTTATGACAAAGATCGCGGGTATTCCGATGAGCACACCCATCAGTTTCTGCCTGATTCGGGAGGGATAGGCGATAATCCCGGAGAGCAGGATGGCTGTGGCGAAGGCTCCGTTGCATCCATAGACCACGTTGATTCCGTAATCGCTGGAGGAAAGATGAGTTCCCGAAACGGACGTCCAGGAGCCAAAGACGTTCAGGATTTGGGAGGAGCAGAAGGCCACAAATGCGGTGAAAGGCTCCATCACACTTTCGAAGAAGAAATCCTGGGCAAACAAGGCGAAGAAGAATACCAAGCCCAGCCCGAAGTAGACGTAGATCTTAACCAACGCCCAGGGAATCTTGCTCAGACTGAACTTCCTGCGCTGACCCTGGCCGCCGGAAGACGTTTTCTTCCTTTTGGATTTGTCTTTGCCACCCATTTCTCTGAGCTTCTAACCTCTCGATCTGCCTGACTGGCCGATAGTATTATACGTCGTCTCGGGCAGCCTGTCAACCACTAATAGCAGCCGTTCCAGATTGCAGAAGCGAGCCCCTGCATTCTTCTCTTGGCCCTTTCACCTTCGACCCGACACAGGTGACTGGCCAATCAGCGCAATTCGTTTTCACTCTCCGGTTGAGGACCGGGGAATCGAGGAATTCTCCTGTCGAGTCGCTACCGCCGACGGACCCAAAAATCCCTCAAAAAAACCTTGACAATCGGAGATCGAATGGTAAATTGAAGCCGGATTAGAAGCCTTTTAATCTAGTTCCGTGAAACTAGAAAAGGTAAGATGAGAATAACGCCAGTTGCCAATACCAACCCTCCCTCTTGATTTCAGGGGGAGGGTGTTTTTTTGTCTTGCTTTTCACCCGGGAGGAGTCAATTGCCCAAAAAGCCCAAGAGCACTCTGATCATGGACGCCAAAACCATCGAGAGAGCCCTGACCCGGATCGCTCACGAGATCGTGGAGAAGAACAAGGGCGCGGAGAACATGGCGATCATCGGAATACAGAACCGGGGAGCGTATCTGGCGGAGAGAATCGCCAAGCTGATCGAGAAGATCGAGGGGGTGGCGGTTCCGCTGGGCCTGATGGACATCACGCTGTATCGGGACGACGTTCAGACCAAATTGGAGCAGCCGGTGGTGCAGAAGACCGAGATCATGTTCGGCGTGAAGGACAAGGCCATCGTCCTGGTGGACGACGTGTTGTACACCGGCCGAACGGTGAGAGCGGCTTTGGACCAGATCATAGATTTCGGCCGGCCCCGACACATACATCTGGCGGTGCTGGTGGACCGGGGTCACCGGGAGCTGCCCATCAGAGCCGATTATGTGGGAAAGAACATCCCCACTGCCAGAGAAGACAGGGTGAACGTGAAAATCAAAGAGGTGGACGGAGAAGACAGCGTGTCCGTGGTCAAGCAGTGAACGGTCGGCGGTGGACTGTAAACTAAAGTTGGAGGACGAATGAAGCTGAAAAGCAGACACCTCCTGGGGCTGCAGGGCATGACCAGGGGGGAGATAAGTCTGATCCTGAATACCGCGGAGAGATTCAAGGAGATCCTATCCCGACCCATCAGAGTGGTCCCCACCCTAAGGGGCGTGACAGTAGTGAATCTCTTCTACGAGCCGTCCACCCGCACCCGCATATCCTTCGAGCTGGCGGAGAAAAGGCTCTCCGCGGAGGTGGTGAACTTCTCCGCCTCGCTGTCCAGCACCAAAAAGGGCGAGACCCTCAAGGACACCGTTCGGAATATCGAGGCCATGAAGACCGACATGGTGGTGGTGAGACACCAATCCTCCGGCGTCCCATACTTTTTGACCCAGTGTCTCAAGTCCGCCATAATCAATGCCGGGGACGGAGCGCACGAGCATCCCACCCAGGCCCTCTTGGACATGTTGACTCTTCGCGAAAAATACGGGAGGATCAAAGGTCTGAAAGTGGTTATAGTGGGGGACATGAAATACAGCCGGGTGGCCAGATCCAACATCTGGGGGCTGGCCACCATGGGGGCGGAAGTATCCTTATGCGGGCCCACTACCCTGCTGCCCCTGGAGGTGGAGAGGATGGGGGTGAGGGTCTACTCCGATTTGGACCAGGCTCTGGAAGGCGCCGATGTGGTGATGGTGTTAAGGATCCAAATGGAAAGACAGAGGAGAGGACTGTTACCTTCTCTGAGGGAATACAGCAACAGGTTCGGCATCACCCCGGAGAGACTCGGGCAGTTGAATGACGACTTCACCATAATGCATCCGGGCCCCATAAACCGGGGGGTGGAAATCACTCCGGAAGTGGCCGACGGGCCGCATTCGGTCATTTTAGACCAGGTTACCAACGGCGTGGCAGTGAGGATGGCCGTACTCTATCTTCTAAGCGGAGGAAAGGAAAAAGTTGAATAAGCCGCATGGAATCAAGTCGAATTACGATTTCGATCTGGCCATCACAGGCGGAAGGATCATCGACCCGGAGAGCGGCAGGGACGGGATTGCCGACATTTGTGCCCGGGACGGGATGATAAAAGTCATCCAAAAGACCGAGCCCAAAGTCCGGGCCAGGGAGATCATCGACGCCCGTGGCAAAATAGTGGTGCCGGGCCTGATAGACATGCACGCGCACTTAAGGGAGCCGGGCCGGGAGGACGAGGAGACCATCTATACCGGATCGTGCTCTGCAGTGGCCGGGGGCTTTGCCTCCATCTGCTGCATGCCCAACACCCATCCGCCCATCGATAATCAGGAGGCGGTCAAGTTCATCTACCAGAAAGCCCAGGACGCAAAATGCAGGGTGTATTGCATAGGATGCGTCACCAAGGAGCAAAAGGGGGAAGAGCTGACGGAGATGAACGACTTGGTGCAGGCGGGAGTGGTGGCGTTCTCCGACGACGGCCGGCCGGTGGCCAGCGGCCAGGTTATGAGGAACGCGCTGGAGTATAGCAAGATGTTCGACCTGCCGGTGATATCTCACTGTGAGGACGCCAACCTCTCGGACGGTGGTGTGATGCATGAGGGATTCGTGTCCACCGAGTTGGGCATGTGCGGAATGCCGTCCATAGCTGAGGAGGTCATGGTGGCCCGCGACATCAAGCTGGCCGAGTTCACCGAGGCCAGGGTTCACATCGCCCACGTTTCCACCGAGGGATCCGTGGAGCTGATCCGGCAAGCCAAAAAGAGGGGTATCCTAATCACCTGCGAGGCCACGCCGCATCATTTTACCCTGACCCATGAGATAATCAGAACTTTTGATGCCAACGCCAAAGTCAATCCGCCGCTCAGGACCGAAAGAGACGTGCAGGCCATAAAAAGAGGTCTCAAGGACGGGACCATCGACTGCGTCGCCACCGATCACGCGCCCCATTCCGTCGAGGAAAAAGACGTGGAGTTCGATTTCGCGCCGTTCGGCCTGGTGGGCCTGGAGACGGCTTTGGGTCTGGTGGTCACGGAGTTGATCGAGAAGAAGTTTCTCTCTTGGCCCCAGGCCATAGCCAAGCTGACCATAAACCCTGCCCGGATTCTGAACCTGCCCGGAGGCAGGCTCAAGCTGAATGCGCCCGCGGACATCACGATCATAGATCCCAAAGCCTCCTGGACCGTGGACCCATCCCGGTTCCAAAGCAAATCCAAGAATTCCCCGTTCGGTGGCCGCAAGCTTCGGGGCAAGGTCGTCTGCACCATAGTCGACGGAAAAGTTGCCTACCGGCAGTAATCCCTTCCATCTCCTGTCAATCCAGCGGCGATAGCGGGACAGCCAGAGTGCCGCCGTATGTGAGAGCAGCGGCTTCCGAACGTCTTTTTTTCTTGACTGAGAAGCAGGTTTTCCCTATTATATGAGTGCATCAGCAGATGTCCATCCATCTTCAGTCTTCTCCTGACGCCAGTCTGGCGGGGGAGACGAATTCTTTCATGTCCTGGCCTTAACGACACGGACCCGGCGATCTGGCAATTGTCTTTGGCAGACAGGATTCGAGTTGCTGTCGACTCCAGCAGAGGAGGGTCTATGCCAAAATGCTGTTTGTGAAGGAAGTCATCTCATGCCCAATGTGACCCGGCTGTCTTCTCGAAAGGAGAGTACAAATGAAAAAGACTGTAATCTTTCTGGTTGTTTGCGGAGTTCTGATCGGTTTGCTTGCCCCGCCGGCTGGGGCTATTCCGGGGGACGTTGATGGTAATGGAACGGTCTTTTTGGACGACGTCATTTATCTGGTAAACTACCTCTTCAAAGACGGTGATGCACCGCCGAACCCGATCGATGCGGACGTGGATGGTTCGCCAGGCATCAACATAGGGGACGTGCTGCAACTGATAGGTAATCTCTATGGCAGTTGCGCCCTGCTTCCATACACCGGCGTATCGGTAAGGGTCGGCAGCCAGATCCGATTCTCTTCCGACCTGATTTTCGTCGCTGAGGGAAGCACGCGCGATACCACCACCATCAACATAATCGCCAACGGCGGGCCCGATCTCACCGGAATGGTAATCCCTCTTAGTTTCCAAAACCAGGGAGACGAAGTGGAGGTGGATTTGGCCGAGGTCAGTTTCGACGGGACCCTAGTTCCGCCGGATTGGGCTATGACCTACAACATCGACAATGACGAGAAGACTCTGCTTCTGTATCTGTATGGGGATAACAGCACGGACACGCCCCTAGCGGATGGTACCACGGGACTGGTGGTCACCTTGTATTTCGACCAGGTGGTCGCAGGCACCCCGCTGGTCATGTCGGTGACGGATATAGAACCTTCGCATTCACTCACCCTTATCAGCGCCTACTGCGCCGACGGCACTCCGCCCTCGCAGCGCATCTTCAGCCCCATGCTTTCACTGGCGCTGAACGGCGACGCAAACTGCGACGCGGTAGTGAACGTGGGCGACGCTATTTATACCCTGAATTACCTTTTCAAAAACGGTCCGCCCCCGTGCGGGCTATAGGGAAATCGTTTGCCTCTTCAGAGACAAGCTCAAATCTGTGCCAGGCGGGACATCAATCCCGCCTGGTTCTTTCTATGGCACTACGATTCTAAGGGGGTTGTTTGTATCCAGTTGTGGGGCTGTGCGGGCCAGGAATCGCCCCGGGGATACCTTGTTGTAAAGACAAGCAATTCATCGAAGCATAAGACTCAGCCGGTTTCCAGCTTGCCCACCACGTCGACTATTCTTGCTATACCCTTTTCTTTCAAATATCCGTTCAATCCATCCACCATGTCTACCGACGTTTGCGGGTCGACGAAGTTGGCGCATCCCACCTGAATCATGCAGGCGCCGGCTAAGATAAACTCCAGGGCATCCCGGGCGTTCATTATCCCACCTATCCCGATCACCGGCACCTTCACTGCCTGGGCCACTTTCCAAACCATGGCCAGCGCCACGGGCTTGATGGCCGGTCCGGACAGTCCGCCGGTTATATTGCCCAGAATCGGCCGTCTCTTCTCCACATCAATGGCCATTCCCACCAGGGTGTTGATCAGGGAGACGGCATCTGCGCCGGCTTCCTGCACTGCGGAGGCGATCTGTGCTATGTCCGTCACGTTTGGCGAGAGCTTGGCGATTATGGGATAGGAAGTGTTGTCCTTGACGCTTCTGATGCATTGGTGAGCGCCCTCCGGCTTTGCGCCGAACGATAACCCACCCTCTTTGACGTTGGGACAGGAGATGTTGATCTCCAGCATGTCGATTCCCTGGCAGCCATTGAGCTTCTTGACCACGGATACGTACTCGTCCACGGTCCGTCCCGCCACGTTCACGATGACTCTGGTCTTAATTGTCCTCAGGAAAGGAAGTTTTTCTTTGATGAACCCATCCACCCCCAGATTGGTCAATCCAATGGCGTTGAGCATCCCGGAAGAAGTTTCGCAGGTTCTGGGAGGCGGACTTCCTAACCTCGGCTCCGGGGTTATGGACTTGGTGATGATTCCGCCCAGTCTGGAGAGGTCGATCAGTCGGCTGTATTCCTCGCCGTAACCGAAGGTGCCGGAGGCCACCAGAACCGGGTTGGAGAATCTCACTCCCGCTATTTGGACTGAAAGATCGGGTTCTTTCAATTGCGCTCCCGAGAAAAGTTCATTCCAAGCTCAATTCCCTGGCGTCGAAAACCGGTCCATCCGCGCACACCCTCGCGTAGGTTCCGTCCACCCTCTTGACCGCACACCCCCAGCAGACTCCTACCCCGCAAGCCATGTGGTTCTCCAGCGAGACCTGGCACGAAAAGTCGAACTTCTTGGCTATCTGGGCCATCCTTCTCAACATCAGAGGAGGGCCACAGGCGTAAACCGCCAGCTTGCCGAAATCGACATCCTGGTTTTCGATTTCTTTCAGGAAAACCTCGGTCACCAAACCCTGATGCCCTGCGCTGCCGTCGTCGGTGGTCACCACCAACCGAGCTCCCCATCGTTCCAGCTCCTCCAAATGCACCAGCTCGTCCTTGCTTCGGGCTCCCAAAAAGAAACTCAGCCCGGTGGGTTTATGCTTCTCGGCCAGACGCGACAACAGGAACCAAAGTGGGGCTATGCCCATTCCCCCTGCCACCAGCATGATCTTGCGATCCTCGCCGGTAAGCGGGAAGCTGTTGCCCAGCGGCCCAAGCGCGTCCAGGGAGTCTCCGAGACTCACCTTTGACAGGGCCTCCGTCCCCGGACCCACGACCTTGAAGAGTATCTCGAACCGTCCGTCCTTCTTGTTCACCTGGTGAATGCTGAAGGCTCTGCGCAGAAGCGGATAATAGCCTTGGCTCACTCTGAGATGCACGAAGTTTCCCGGCTGTGCTTCTTGGGAGATGACCGGAGAGAAGAAAGTAAGCCGGACGATTTTGTCTTGAAGGATTCTCTTGTGGACGAGGGGAATGAGGTTCTGTGGGCACATGTTATTGTTTGAAGGGATCGTACTGGGTGCCTTGATCGAGAAGAGGATCGTTTTCAGGCGGCTTGACTTCCACCGTGTACAGGAAATATCCTCCCAGCTGCTCCGGGTCGATTTTATCCACATCGAAGATGGTGTTAAGAGCGGCTTCCTTGGCCGCTTCGTCAATCCACACGTTGTCCAGCGAACTAACCACCTGCGCCTCCGCTACCGTGCCGTCCAGCCCGATCCTGATCTTCAGCACCACAGCTCCTTGTATTCCGGTGTAAGTCTCGCTCTCCGGATAAATGAAGTCCCCTCTTTTCAGAGGCAGATCGGGGGCTTTGGGGAACTGGGGGCCGGAGGTGTCTGCCGCCGCAGCCAGCATGGTGCTATCCGGCTCCTCCTGGGTCGGAACCGCCTCCCGGGCTGCGGGCATGGTGGGCTGGGCCCTCTGCGAGAGCCCCAGTCTTATTCGCGCCTCCTCCGCATACTCCGATTCCGGATACTGGTCTATCACCTTCTGATAAGCGAAGATGACCGTGCTGTCGCCCGGGTTGGCATACTGCTCGATGGTCCAGGCTTTGGCAAAGGCCGACTTGCTCGCATACTGGCTGTAGGGATAGTGCTCCATGATCAGGTCGTACTGGGCCAGGGCCGAGTCCACCTGGCCCTCCGCCAGAAGGAACCTCTCCGCCGAGAGATAGGCTTCCTGCGGGCTCACAACATTCAGGGTATCGGGAGACGCCCCCAAAAAGCGCAAGGCCGGCGCACAGTAATCCGATTGCGGATATTGATCCACAACTTTCTGGCACAATTCCGCCGCCTGGGTCGAATCGTGCTTGACGTTTTGCGCAATCCAGGCAGCCGCATAAAGCGCCTTGGCCGCATACTCCGATTCCGGAAACCTGCTCACCACCGACAAGTACTCTGCCTGAGCCGAGTCGGGCTGGTCCATCTGGGTCAGGTAAAGCTCACCCAGAAGAAACAAAGCCTTGCCCGATTCCTGGGCTTCCTGGTCGGACAATTCCTGATAATACTCTTCTATGCGGGAGATGTTGGCGCTTCTGGCCAAGGCCTCCGCAGCCACCGGAGAATCCCTTTTGTCGCTGCCGCACGCGTCATACATTTTCTTGGCTTCCTCCAGGCTGCCGAAATCGTCCTGGTATATCTCGCCCAGCGCAAAATAGGCGTTGGCCGACTCGTCGGTCCGGGGGTACTTTTCCGTAACGTCGTAATACTTCATCATGGACAGGCATAGCTCACCCGAATGGTATTGACCTTGGGCCATCTTGAGCGTCACCGATGAGAGCTTGGCCGAGAACCTCTCATCCCGGGACAACTCCCGGAAGACTTCCATCCCCTTTTGATAGTCTCCCAGGACATACCAGCACTCCCCTTGTCGGAATTTCGAATCGAACAAGAGGTCCACCCGGGGCTTTCGATCCTCGACCTTGATGAAGGCCTCTTTGGCTTTCTGGTAGTCCTTCTGCTCCCAGAGGCACTGCCCCAACTGAAACTCGGTTATGGCTGCCAAGGTGTCCGGATTGAATTCGTTCAAGGTCTTGCCGTAATAGGTCACGGCATCTTGGTAATCTCCCCGATCGTAGTACATCTGCCCCAATAGAAAGGAGGCTTGGGCCTTTCTCTTCTTCCCAATCTTCTTGGATTCAAGAAAGTCTCTGAGCTGTTTTGTGGCCTGGGTCTCCTCCCCGGAGTAGTAATGACAAAGGCTGATATAGTAACGGGACTCGTCCACCAGGTTGCTCTTGGGAAAGCTGGACACCAGCTCCTCGAATTTCCTTCCGGCCTTGACGTAATCCTCCATGTTGAAGTAGGCCCGGCCGATCATGAACAACGCATCGTCGGCCCATTTGCTTTTGGGATGGAAGGTCAGAA
>CAZPRG010000049.1:0-14096 GCA_964588675.1 uncultured Ignavibacteria bacterium | reverse complement strand
AAGGTCACGCTTAGGTAGGTTCAGAATTCAGTATGACCGTGTTAGAGTCAGTCTCAAAAACCCTTTGTCTGTCAACCTTCCCGAAAACGTCTGAGTATTCGATCTCCAGGAAGATTCTCTCACCCGATCTCCACTTTTCGGGGCGGTCCGATTCAAACTTAAACTCGACCGATTCGCCGCAACCGATCGGTAAAACGCCTCCTTTGACCTTCCATTCCAACATGTCAGTATCTTTGCAGGCGAAGACGCAGTCCAGCGCGGGACCCTTGCCGACGTTCTTCACCTTGAATAGCAACCAGTCAGGATAAGCAGCTCGGCTAAGGGTCGCTTTGAGGATGGGTTTGTGGGCAAGTTTACGATCTCTGCGAATTTCCCAGATGATCCATCCAGTGAAGACCGCATACACGAGGGTCGCAATAGCCGTAATCCATTCAGGTGGCATATTTAGGATCGCTCTCCATACTAACCGCAGCCAGAACCCGATCATGATCCACTTTTCTCAAGCCGAAAAGCGCAAAAGCAAGCTTTTGCACTCCAGGAAAAACGGGATACAGGCTTCGCCCGGGGGCATCATGCCTTTTTGGCCAGTTCCACCGCTCTTTTCGAAATCTCCTCAATCGGCGTCTCAATGCCGTGTATCTCAATGTTCTTGAAGATCTCAGGATGCGCCGTCTGCTCCTCCCGAAAGATTCTTACCCCCTCCTGCCACATGTTGCCGGTCATCCGAAGCACCATGGGCTTGGAAAGCCCGTGCTCCTTCAGGAACATCACGACGCCTTTGGCGAAATCGTCGCAGCGGGATATGCCGCCGAACCTCGCTCCGAAGATGGCTTTGACATTCGGGTTCTCATCCAGCAGAATCAGCATCTTGGCCAGCCTCTCCGGAGTGGGACCGCCGCCCGAGTCCATGAAGTTGGCCGGCCTTCCTCCGTAATAGTGGATGAAATCGTTGCCCATGATTCCAAAGCCCGCGCCGCCGGGGAACATGCCGATATCACCGTCCAGGTCCAGATAGGGTATTCCCCATTCCCTGGCCTGCTTCTCCCTTTCGGTCATCTCCCCTTCCTCGTGCCGTTTCTCGATGCCCATCTCGGCAAGCTCCGGGTGTCGGAACAGCGCGTCGTCGTCGATGCTCATCCGGGCGTCCGCAGCTACGTAATCGCCTTCTTGGGTCAGGATCAGGGGATTGATCTCCACCAGCTTGGCATCGCACGCTTTGAAGAGCTTGAATAGGGAGACGGCGATCTTCCCCACGCTTTTCAGATCATCGCCTTTTGCGCCCATGAAGCGAGCCAGTGAGTTTCCCATGAAGGGATAGAAGCTCTGATCTGCGTCCACGCTGATCCGTTTGATCTTGTCGGGACTCCTTCGGGCAACTTCCTCGATCTCCACTCCGCCTTCGGAGCAAGCCAGCACAACGATCTTGTAGTTGACCCGGTCAAGCGTGATTCCCAAATAGAATTCGCGCTCGATATTCAGCTTCTCGTCCACCAGAATCCTGTTAACCGGAAATCCCTTGATCTTGGTCGCGAGCAGCTCCTCGGCCTTCTTCTCTGCCTCCTGCGACGATGAGGCGAACTTCACACCGCCGGCCTTTCCCCTGCCGCCTGAGAGAATCTGGGCTTTGAGGACCACAGGTTTTCCGAGCTTGTCCGCGAATTTTCTGGCTTGTTCGGCTGTCTCCGCCACCTCACCGTTACTGATGGGAATGCCGAACTTGGAGAACAGCCTCTTGGCCTCATACTCGTATAGTCTCAAAAACTACTCCTCCTTTTGGTCCGTAGTCCGTGGCCGGTCGTCCGTCGCTACTGCCCCTATCCGTTTAATCCGTTGCATCCGTTGACAACTTTGTCCGTCCACAGTCCGCCGCAACTGCACGTCATTCGTTGAATCCGTTGACAGCTCTTTACGTCCACCGTCCACGGTCGGCCGTCCACCGCGACCACAAGCCATCCGTTGAATCCGTCCTACGGATGCCCTCAGACAGGCCTTTATGGGCGTCTGGGCGTTTAATCCGTTGACAGCTTTCTAAGTCTGCGGTCCGCAGTCCGCGGCAACTTCACACTATCCGTTCAATCCGTTACATCCGATGACACTTTCTTTGGACTGTCCTATTTCTTTTTCTTCGCCTGAGCCTTTGCCACCACTTTCTCAAAGATCTCCAGAGCCTGATCCACGGTGTCCTGACTGATGATCAAGGGTGGCAGAAAGCGCACGGAGTTCTTCCCGCAAGTCAGAAGCATCAAACCGTTGCGGAAACATTCATCGGCTATCCAAGTGGCCAGCTCTGCAGCCGGCTGTTTGGTTTTTCTGCTTTTCACGAACTCGATTCCGATCATCAGGCCCTTACCGCGCACGTCCCCGATGATGGCATAACGCCTCATCATGGCGTTGAGCCGTTTCATGATGTAGTTGCCCATCCGCTGCGCATTGCGTATCAGTCCGTTCTCCAAAAGCTCGATGGTGGCCAGGGCCGCGGCACAGGCCATGGGATTTCCGCCGAAGGTGGTGGAATGCGCGCCCGGTTCCCAGGACATCAATTTCCGGTCGGCTATGCAAGCTCCCAAAGGAACTCCCGAGGCCAGCGCCTTGGCCACCAGCACGATGTCGGCGGTTACGTTCCAGTGCTCCATGGCGAACATCTTTCCGGTCTTTCCCATTCCCGACTGGACCTCGTCCATGATCAGAAGGATGCCGTGCTTTTCGGCCAGGGCTTTGAGGGCGGGAAGCCATCTGGGCGGCGGAACGATGTATCCTCCTTCTCCCTGGATGGGTTCCACCGCAATCGCCGCCACTTCCTCCGCCGGTGCCACCTTTTGCAGGATCTCATCTTCGATGAACTGGATGCAGGCCAGATCGCACTTGGGATAAGTGAGGTTGAACGGGCAACGGTAACAGTAAGCATAAGGAACGTGCGTTACTTCCGGAACCAGCGGGGCAAAGTATCGTCTCTGGGTTCCCTTGCTGCAGGTGAGAGACAAGGCCCCCATGGTCCTGCCGTGGAAAGCCCCGATGAAAGCGATCATTCGCGGCTTTCGCTTATTGTAACGGGCCAGCTTGATGCCGGCCTCTACCGCTTCCGCCCCCGAGTTGGAAAAAAACGCTCTCCTGGGGACTTCTCCGGGCACGATCTTGGCAAGCTTCTCCGCCAGCTTTCCCACCGGCTCGTGATAGAAATCGGCGGAGGCGAAATGAACCGACTTGTCCGCCTGGTGCTTTATGGCTTCCACCACCCGGGGGTGGCAGTTGCCGGTGGAGCACACTCCAATTCCACTGTGGAAATCTATGTAGCAGTTCCCGTCAACGTCCCAAATGTAAGCTCCCTGGGCGTGCGACAGCACGGCCGGGTATGCTCTGGTGTATGACTGGGACACGTACCTTTCGTCTCTGGCAATCAGCTTCTTGCTCTTGGGGCCTGGCGGTTTGGTTCGGATTTTCGGACATCTGTATGAAATCATCTTCACTCCCTTCTCGGATTCGATTTGCGATTGATGGTCAAAAACGACGGTGGGCAAATGTGGCGAGCTACCCTAAAACTAGGTTAATCCCTTAACGTAGAGCTTCTGAAGAATCCTTCGCAACAGTCTCGGCATTTTCGTCCTCAATTCTGGTCAAATCTTATTAATCTACCACAAAAGCGCATTAAGTCAACCGAAATCGTGCATACCATAGAAAACCTGACATGGTTTTCAGCCCCAGTCTGTCGCTCACTTCAGGGACGGGGCAATACTTGTCAACTGGAAGAGTGGGTGATGATTACGAAGCGTCGAAGAAGCAAAACAGTGAATGTTACCAGTCGGGAGAACCAAAACCCGGCAAGCTCTGGGGGAACCCGAGGGTCATAATGCTCCTTTTTCCGCGGCGGTCCGGACGCGTGTTCATTTCACCTTGGCCACCTTCTTGATCTGCGAATTGCCGGCAACCTCTATCTTCAATAGATAAATGCCGCTGGCCACCTCCTCCCCGTTTTCATTCCTCCCGTCCCACACATATTGGTAGATATCCTCTCCGTAATCTTCGGGGAAACGGTAAACCAGCTCACCCGCCACCGAAAAAACGGCGATCTTGACCTGCCGCGGCGTTGTCGATTCCTTCACCACCAGGGTCAGGCTATCCGTGAACGGGTTGGGAAATGCCAGTACGTCGATCTGAGGATGAATCGTTAAGGTGACCGGCAATCTGGTCAGTGAATTGATGGCCGAATCGGCCGAAATATCAATCCAGCCCCGGTTGACCCCGGCTCTCAAACCGGAAGGATCGACAAGAACCCACACCAGGCTGGGAGTCGACTCCGAATCCGGGAACACAGTGATCCAGTTTTGGTCGGCCCGAGCCGTCCAGGTCAGGCTTCCTCCCTGCCAATCGCTGACGCTCAAGGTTAGGGTATCGGGCTCGGTGTCTCCGAAAGATGCCTCGAATTCGAATTCCTCGGGAGAAGTCTCCACATAGCTGAATCCGCTGGCCTTGGCAACGTTGACTATGCCGTATCCCATCAGGTTGTCCGGATGACTGGCTTGGCTGGCAGTAGTCCAAAGCGCCTGGCGCACTTCAATGGGATTCCAGGTGGGATTGGCTTCCAGGAGCAACGCACACGCTCCGGCCACCAGCGGCGTGGCAAAAGACGTGCCCTGGGAGTACCCATAGCTGCCGTCTTTGGTGGCACAGAAATCCCCCACTCCCAATGCCATGACGTCCGGCTTGATCCTTCCGTCATAGGTCGGACCGGCGGAGCTGAATATGGCCACTTGCCCGCTCAAATCCACTGCCCCTGCAGCGATGACACTGTCTCCGTCCGCAGGTGCCAGTATGTAATACCAGGAGGTGGTCCTCTCGTTACCGGCGGCGTTGACCACCACCACCCCTTTCGAAACGGCAAGGTCTGCGGCTATGGTGCTCAGGGCCGTGTTGCCGTCCATGTCCTCGTAAGTGTACCAATCCGTGTAGCCCAAGGATGAAGATACGATGTCGGTCCCGATCGACTCGGCCCATTCTATTCCCGCCACCCAGTAATCTTCCTCTATTTGAATCTCCTCCCCTGCCAGTTCAGTCTTGGCCAACGCATAATCGGCCCCATAGGCCGCTCCTACCAGGGTGTCTTCGAACAATCCCCCCACCACCGACCAGACGCTGGTGCCGTGAGATCTTTGAGCGTCGTTTTCGTCTTCCACGTTCTCGTCGCCGTTAATGAAATCCCAGGTGGCCACCAACCGGCCCGAGTCCAGAATATGCTTGAATGCGGGATGATGAATGAAGAATCCGGTGTCCAGAAGCGTGATCAACACCCCTTCCCCGGTGATGCCGATTCGATGGAAGTCCGGAACGTGAATTTGAGCCAATTGGGCGTATGACTTGCCGTATTCCAGCGCACCTCCCTCGGGGGATTTGACCGGCTTCCTCCACTGTCTCTGCTCAAACTCCGGCTCCCTGCGCCGGAACGTCACCATCGGCTTGATCTCTCGGACGAATGCAAAGCCGGCTATCCGCTCGATCTGGCGCCTGCCTGCCACCACGGAGGCCGCATTCAGCCAGTTGGACACTACTCTGATTCGTGCGCCCGTGCCTTCCAACTCACTTAGATATTGCGCGTTCACCGGTATGTCGCTGAAGTCCGTGGACGGAGCTCTTCCCCTGAGTGCTCTCCTTCTGAGCGACCGCTCGGTAAGCCGACCGGCGGATTCCTCCAGGGCCAGCCTGTACTGGGCATCGCCTTGGATGCCCTTGTCCTGAAAAAGCACCCAGAAGGCAGAGAGAGAATCTGCCGGCAGGCTCTTTATGAAGCGGTACGTTATCGGATCGATCTTGACAGCCGAGGGGGAGGTGTTGGGTTCAATTGCCTCTCCCGAGGACACCAGGCCGGTCAAAAGGAAAAGAAGGCCGGCACACAACCACAGTTTGGTTCTTAGGACTTTCGGATGAAGCGGACTTCCGGCCGGATTCATAGTTCTCCCTTCCGAAGCAATCCAATGCTTGAGCGCGCATCGGTGAGCAGCGGACAACCAAATGCGCTCCAAATCTCTTTGATACGCCCGCTCACTACTGAATACTTGACTGCTTGTCCCGGAGTTTCACATTGCCCGCAGGAAACTCCTTGTATTGGACACGGTCGATTCGCCGTCTCGACGGCAAAAGGAAAACCCCCGAGCAGCTGCCGGGGGTCTTCGAAGAATCTGGTGTATGACTTATGGACGTCACTTCTCAGCCTTGGGTATGTGATGCTCGATCAACTTGTAGGCATCCTTGAACACGAACGCCTTGAAGGTCGGGCTTTTCTCGTTGTGGCAGGTGACGCAAACCTCTTCCGTCGGTTCCACCAAGCCGTTGGCCATAGCCAGTTTCTTGTCCGCCATTATCTTGGGAGTCCAGTATTTCTCTCCCGGACCGTGGCAGGCCTCACAGCCCACTCCCTCTTCCATCGAGTACTTATCGGCCGTCGGCTTCCCGTATCCGTCCACGTGACAGATCAAGCACTTGGCGTCCTTCTGCGGGTCCGCGATGCCCTTCTCCTTGGCTATTTTCTTCGACTCCTCGTTAGCCAGCGTGGCGAAAGCCGTGGCATGTTTGGTCTTGGACCAAACATCCCACATCGCTCCCTTGGCCGGGCTGTTGTGACACATCTTGCACTTGGTGTTGCCGATGTACTTGAAGACCACCTCGGTGGTGTCTGCCTTGGTGGTGTCCGCCTTGGCAGCCTCCATTTTCGTGGTATCGGTCGGGGCCTTGCCCTCCTGTCCCTGCGAAGCCGCAAATGCGAAGATGAGGAAACTCGCAACCACGACCAGCAAGAGCACAAGCAATGGTCTCTTCATTCTACTTTCTCACCTCCTTCTCTAGTTTTCGATTCCTTTCGATCCACCAATTTAAGCTCCCCGCCTGCTCATGTCAAGGCCAAAAATCACAAACTTCCCTTTTTACATTATACAACCCACCCCACCAATCCATTCCGTCCTAAATTCGGTTTTTTCGCGGCTCTTATCCAACCCCTCGCCCTTTCTCCATAATTCGTTCAATTGCTCTGTCGTAGATGTCCCGAAGCGTGCTTACCGGCAGGTCTATCATCCCGGTTATCCTCAGGTTCTGCCCCTCCACTTTTCCGATTACCGCCAGCGGCACCTGATGGTCCCCGGCCGTCTTCGCCGCTGCGGCCGAGTTCTTCTCATCTAAGGTGACCAGTATGCGCGACTGAGTTTCCCCGAATAACAGAGCATCGGGCCTCATCCTCCGGTCCAACTTGACCTTGGCCCCCAACCCATGGTTCGACAGGATGCAGCACTCCGCCAAAGCCACAGCCAACCCCCCCTCCGAGCAGTCGTGTGCCGACTTGGCCAATCCGGCCCTGATCATGGCCAGACAGGCATCTTGCAGTCTTTTCTCTCCCTCCAGGTTCAGCTCCGGGGCATCCCCCCGCACCCGGTTGTGAACCACCTTCAGATACTCACTCCCTCCCAACTCCTCCCGGCTCTCGCCCAGGAGGACTATCAGGTCACCCTCGTTTTTGAAGGCTGCCGTGGTGATATGTTTGAGGTCCTCGACCAGTCCCAGCATGCCCACCACCGGAGTGGGATACACGATTCTCTTCGGGTCTTCGTTGTAGAAGCTGACGTTTCCGCCGGTCACCGGAGTCCCCAGAGCGCGGCAGGCCTCACCCATCCCGGCCACGCATTCGGCGAAGGTCCAGTACACTTCGGGATCGTAAGGATCGCCGAAGTTGAGACAATTGGTGATAGCCAGCGGTTTGGCGCCGGAGCAGACCACGTTGCGAGCCGATTCCGCGACGGCTATCCGTCCGCCCATGCGCGGGCTCAGGTAGCAGTAACGGCCGTTGCAGTCGGTGGACGTGGCCAAGGCCTGGTTGGTTTTCCTTATGCGAAGGACGGCCGCATCCGACCCCGGCCCCACCACGGTTGCGGTTCTCACCTGGGTGTCATACTGCTCATAAACCCACTTCTTGCTGGCGATGTTGGGCGCGCCTAAAAGCTGGAGCAGAACCTGGTTGAAATCCCCGGGCATAGTCAACTCGGACAAATTCAGCCGGTTGGCCTCCTCCAGATACGCAGGTTTCCTCTTTTCTCTGGTGTACTGGGGAGCCCCTCCTCCCAGAACCAAACTTGCGGCCGGTATCTCGGCCACCACCTCTCCATTATTTTTCACCCTCAGCATCTTATCGTCGGTCACTTTGCCGATGATGACCGAGTGCAGTCCCCACTTTTTGAAGATATCCTGCACCTGACGCTCGCAGCCTTTCTTGGCTATGACCAGCATCCTCTCCTGTGACTCCGAGAGCATTATCTCGTAAGGAATCAATCCTTCCTCCCTCTTGGGCACCAGGGCGATGTCGATCTCCATGCCGCTTCCTCCTCTGGCCGCGGTCTCGGAGGTGGAACAGGACAGACCCGCGCCGCCCAAATCCTGCACGCCTACGATAAGATCCTCTTTGATTATCTCCAAGGTGGCTTCCAGCAATAGCTTTTCCATGAAAGGATCGCCGATTTGCACCGACGGTCGCCTCTCCTCCGATTTCTCCGAGATCTCCTCCGAGGCGAAGGTGACGCCGTGTATTCCGTCCCTGCCGGTGGAGGCGCCCACCAAGAGCACCGGATTGCCGTTCCCCTTGGCGCTGCCCCGGGCCATCTCGTCGGTCTTGACCACTCCCATGCACATGGCATTGACCAGAGGATTGCCGGTATAGGATTCCTCGAAGTACACCTCTCCCGCCACGGTGGGGACGCCGAAGCAGTTTCCGTAGTCGCCGATGCCCCGCACCACGCCGTCGAAAAGATACCTCACCCGGGGATTGGACAAATCTCCGAAGCGAAGGGAATCCAAACAGGCGATGGGCCTGGCTCCCATGGTGAATATGTCCCGCATTATGCCCCCCACTCCGGTGGCCGCGCCCTGGTAGGGTTCCACCGCGCTGGGATGGTTGTGGCTCTCTATCTTGAATATCACCGCCAGCCCGCCGCCGATGTCCACCGCCCCGGCGTTTTCTTCCCCGGCTTTGGCCAGCAAATGTTCGCCTTCCCGGGGAAAAGTCTTTATCAGCTTAATGGAGTTCTTGTAGCTGCAATGCTCGGACCACATCACCGAGAAGATCCCCAACTCGGTATAGGTGGGCTTTCTTCCCAGAATCCTCTGGATCACCTCATATTCTTCCGCGGACAGGCCGTGCTCTTTAACCAGCTGGGGAGTGACCTCCGGTTCTGAAGCGGATACGGGCCTTGCACTCATGATCGGGAACCCTCGTATTGGGGAGCGAACGTCGTTTTCATGGTACCAAAGAATATACGCGGGGTATTTGGCCAAGTCAACAGAAACGTTCGGTGGTGAAGCGGATGGCTGTGTGCCGGACGAGTCGGCCAACTATGGGTCCAGAACCTAACTCAAGTTAGGTTCTGGACTTGTAGATGGTCTCTGCCGGCTGGAATGAATGGAGATTTCTCTTCGTGCTGACTTCGCCGGTTCGGCTGGCCCACAAATGATCAAGACCCGAGGAAAAAAGTCCACTTTTTGCTTGACAACTGCACATGCGTGCAGTATACTGCCTCCGACAACCATAGGCAACCGACAGGCCACGGTCCCTGGTCATAGCCGCTCACCGCGAGATCCCAACCACGAACCGTGAGCCCACACATGGGAGGCAACCATGAAGCTGGACAGACTTTTGCAGCATGGCATACCGGACCCCGTCATTCAAAGCTGGAAGAAGACTCAGGGAGAGATGCTCTTGCCTCTTCAGTCTCAGGCCGTAACCAACCACGATCTGCTGAAAGGAAAAAGCCTGATCATATCCGCTCCCACCTCATCCGGCAAAACCTTCTGCGGCGAGATGGCAGCCGTGGTCAACCTGTTCAAGGGGATGAAGGTCCTGTTTTTGGTTCCCTTGAAGGCCGTCGCCGAGGAGAAGTATTCCGACTTCACGCAGAAATATGCCGGGCTGGGAATAAGGGTGGTGATCTCCACCCGCGACAGACAGGAACACGACCATGACGTGGAGAGGGGCGATTTCGACCTGGCCATAATGATCTACGAGAAGTTCAACCAGCTTCTCATAAGGGATCTGGACCTGCTTAAACTCATCAGTCTGGTGGTGGTGGACGAGCTTCAGATGATCGCCGATCCCTCCCGCGGAGCCGTGCTGGAGCTGGCCCTGCTCAAGATGATAAACTCCGGATACAAACCCCAGATCCTGGGGCTCTCCGCGGTTCTGCAGAATGCCGACCAACTGGCCTCCTGGCTGGGGTGCCGGCTGCTTCTGGAAAAATCGCGGCCGGTGGAGCTTCTGCGGGGGGTGCTGCTGGAGGGGGAGTTCCGTTTCAGAAAGCACAACACCGGCGAAGAAGGAAGCGAGACCCTGGTGAATTTGGAGTCCGACCAGACCCAGGACATTCTTTTCGCCAACCTGCAAAGATTGCTGGACCAAAAAGAGCAGGTGATGGTGTTTCTGAAAAGCAAGAAAACCTGCGAGGATTGCGCCCTTTCCTTCGCCGAGCAGTCGCGACTGCCGCCCAGCCTGGATGCCATCGAGGCACTTTCCCCTTTGGAAAACACCACACTCAAAGAGAAGTTGATCCTCTGCCTGCAAAGCGGCGTGGCCTTTCATAACGCGGATCTGACTTTCGATGAAAGGAGAGTGGTGGAGCATTTCTATCTGAAGGGCGATATCCGGGCCGTCTTCTCCACCACCACCCTGTCGTTGGGAATCAACCTGCCGGCCAAGACGGTGTTCATAGAGACCCAGAAGTACGACCTGGGAGAGCACTCCGGCAAGGCTCTTCCCCTCCCCATAACCTGGAGCGAGTACGAGAACATGTCGGGCCGGGCGGGCAGGTTCGGCTTAGAGGAAGATTTCGGCAGGTCCATCGTTATCGCCCAAAACAGCTTCCAGTTCGATTGTCTGTGGGAGGAGTACGTCGAGGGCCGGGAGGAGAGGATCAGCTCGCAGCTTTCCAAGAAGGATCAGGCGGACGTGATCCTGGATCTGGTGGCGTCCGGTTCGGCTGTCACCCTGGACCGGCTGGAGCAGGCGATAAACTCCGGCCTGGGCGGGAGGTTCATCCCCCACCTCCGGGAGAATCTCGAGAGCACGCTGGGGGAATTGAAGGAGGAGGAGATTCTGCTGCGCAAGGCGGATTGCCACTCTCCCACCGGGATGGGGATCATCTGTGCGCAGAAAGGAATCTGCGTTCAAACCGGATTGTCCATCAAAAAGAGAATCCAGGCGTCGACCGATTTGGATCCGTTCGGCTGGTTCTACCGGGTTTTGGACACCAAGGACGGCCGGGACATTTACGTGAGCTTAAGCTTCCGGGAGCAGCAAAATCAAACATACGAGAGAGCCCTGATCCAAAGATTCGGAAACAGCACGCCTCCGGAGGAGATCGGCAAGCTGCTGGACAGGAACACCAGCCTCTCGCCGGGGGAAATCAGATTGATCAAGATGTGCTGCCTGCTGGATGAATGGATAAGCGAAACTCCCACCCTGGATCTGGAGCAGAAGTATCTCTGTCGGTCCGGGCACATCGAGCAGATAGCCAAAAGAACCGGCTGGCTTCTGGACGCAGCCTGGGGATTGGCCCGGGCCATGAAATCCCCGCGGAGATCGGTGCAGTTTCTAAGAAGGCTCTCGCTGCGGGTGGATTTCGGAGTGGATGAAAACGGACTGGCTCTGGCTCGGCTGAGGGCAGCCGGCCTGGGCCGGGATTACATTTGGCGCTTGGTCCGGGCGGGATTGGCCGACGTGCGAAAGCTCGAGAGCATCGATCTGCAGGAATTGGAGAAAGTGCTGCCGCATCAGATAGCGGTTAGCCTGAGGCAGGCTGCGGCGCAAAGACACAAGCGGAAAAAGCGCAGTCCGGTCGCAATCAGCCGCAGCCAGCCTCCCGGCGCCCGGGAGCCGAGCTTGCTGATCGACGGCACGCCGGTGAAGGATCGGTTTCTGGTGGTGGTCAACGGAAGGAAGCTCAGCCTTCCCGCCAAGAGCTTCAAGTATCTGGTGAAGCTGGCCTGGGCCGCGTTGAGCACTGAGGATGGGTGGGTACACAAAAGTGATTTCGAGCCGGGAGAGAACCAGACCCGGTATCTCCACAGACTGAAAAAGCAGATCGCCGGCGGAGTGCCTCCCGACCAGTGCTTAATCGAGAACAACCGGCTGGGCTCCTATCGGCTGGCCATACCCAAACACGGGATTCGCATGAGCCGGGCTGCTTTGGCCAGGAACCCGGACAAGGAGATTCGGGACGTCGCCGAGAACTTGGAGTCACCTTCGTAAAACCAATCATCTCTTCTCCGTTCCATTTGGTGTTTGCACCAACCGGACTCCGGGTTTGGGAGGAACAGTCTTTTGCGGGTGTCCCGATCTGCAGGGCTGGATGATTGAGCCTCACCTCTTCGACCATGCATGAAAGCAGTATGCATGCCCCACTCGCGTCTGTCCGCTGTCGCAAATTTCGAAGTATAAAAGTTGAACAGGGGGCCAGATTTGTCTTGACAGGCTTGTGGGACAGGGATATATTATGGTTGCAAAGGACGGTTCTTCTTAAGACCAAACTAGAACAGAAAGGTCGGTCGAATACTGCGCATTGGCCGGTCAAGGTCAAGGAATCGGCATAAGCGTAAGTGTTGGTCGAAGCATCCGAGCTTTGACAGGAGGGACCCAAATAGCTTCGGTTGTGACAATTCTCTGCTGAGGGAATGTTACCTCCGGTTCGTTTCAAGAGTATCGTTCCCGGCAGGTTTTGTGTAAGAATCGTAGCAGACAAAAAAGGTCGATAAACGGTTATTTAACCATGACAGGCTCGAACATTAGAGCCTGATGTCAACACGAGTCGCGAGGGGTTTCCACACTCGTTTTCCCTCTACATGGACGTCGGGGGATCGTCGCGGGAAATGGATGTCTCTTGATCTGGATGCAGCCGCGCTGCATTCCACCATCACCCCGTGGCCACGGGATTCTTTGGCCTGGCAGAAGGTGACATCGCAGTTCCTCGCAGAACGATCGGTATCTCAAAACAGGATCATCCGTCCGGTTTCCTGCGTGAAGTCCTCACGCGGAAATGTAGGAATGGTGATCGTATTGCCGGCTCCAAGCCGGGCAGGCATATCAGTTCATAATAGAGGTAACCGCCTCTGCAAGATATAGAGAATCCAAAATAAGGACTGTGTATGGCGCGATTTCGCAAAAGCCTTTTGTTTTCATGCATCCTGCTCCTGCTGCTTTTCTGCCCGTATGCGTTCGGTCAGTTACAGACGGCTACGCCCATCCGGGGGATTTTGTCCGTCGATTCCGCCGGCGTGAAAACCACTCAGTTTTCGGGTTTCGGAGAACCCACTCGCATCGGCGTCTCCGGTCCCGAGCCGGTTACCCAGCCTTTTGGCGCCGGTAATGCGCCGGGCTACAATAATTCACCCAAGTGCCAGTGGGTCAGGTATCATTTCTCGGGCACCCAATGGCAGTGGTTCATTCGAAAGCCGGGCTGCTACGCGGCGAAATCGCTCGACGCTTGCGTCGAAAGCAATGGAAGGGTCTGCATCGACTTCGGGGGATTCGCCAAGCTGCGCGCCACCGACAATTCCGGCGATCGTTTGGACATGTACTACGGCATCACTCCTCCCAATTGTCAGGTGGGCGGGGTGAATTGGATGGACTGCAACCAAATGAACAACTGTTACATCGCCCTCTTTGGATATTCCTACGTGTCGTACTCCTGGGCGGTGTGGCAGAAAATATGCGTGGAGCAATGCGATAACGCGGCGGAGTATGAAGACAAGGGCTACATCGTCATTGATCTATTGAATATCTATCCCTGGGTCGAAAGCGTCAGCGCCGATCAGTATCCCACCGACAGGTAGGCGGCGTCGGGTGAGCCAAGCGGGGGTCGGGCGGATTGGGATGGATGGAATGCTGTTACACCTTAAAACCTGCAGGAGGTTGGAAGTGGAGTCAAGAGCAAGATCCCTTTTCGGGATCATCATCCTGGTGCTTGCGGGCGCTGCCATGTTGGCGGCATTCTGCCCACCCAGTGCCGAGGCTGTCGGATTTGGGCTTTACCAAGTCGATTTCCTGGGCGCCAGTTACGACGCCGGAGCCAATGCCACCACCT
>CAZPRG010000048.1:0-14158 GCA_964588675.1 uncultured Ignavibacteria bacterium | reverse complement strand
TTGCTTCACCACCCAAATGTTGGTCAGAAGATGTTTGGTTAAGATGGACACGCTGAGAGTCGACGGCTCCTTTGCCAGAGCCAGATAGGGAATCAACTGGTCGGCCAGATGCGGATCGACGGCCGCGTCGCCATGCATGAAGCGGAGGAAATCGTCGCAGGCTTCATCAGCCACCTTCTCCGCCCTCTTCCCCCTCTCCCCTAACGCGCCAAAACCGGCCACCGTGTTTTCAAATTCCGCCATCAAGAAGAAGAAAGTGCCCTGACCGATTGACGGCGCCTGAATTAGCTCGACCTGCGGAGAGAATCCTTTGGGCTTCAGGACGTTCATAGCTTGATCTCTTTGCCTTTGGGCTATCGAATCCGGAAGATTGGAGACGGCCGATATTCCGGAGAGACGAACCAGCCTGCCTCTTTCGGTCAGTTGAAGACCGGAGAACTCAGCGGCGGGCTGGATGGAGCAAGTGACCTCTCCCCCTCCTTTAGGATACCAGCCCCATTTGTGAATCCGAAGGTCCATCTTCGCCCCTATCCTCTCCATCACCGGGGCAAATACCTGCTGGAGGTAGTGAAACGGCGGGCTCCAGGCAACGTGCGTGCCGCCGAGAACCCTCACGGATGAAGGGGACTCACAGAGGCTGAGGGGCAGAAGGATAGTCTGTAAAACCAGAGAGGTAGAACCGGCGCTGCCTTTTTTCTCGGCCACGTCGAAGGTAAATTCACCGCCTTTGGCTTCTGCCGGAGAGAATTTCAGGCTGGTGGACCCCAGGGCATTGCCCTCGGCTTGAGCGCCGCTGATCCTTTGGCAGGCGTTGGTTGCGGTGAGATGCTGCGGCTGAAGGCCGGGCACCTTCCTGCCCTTCCGGATGTTGACGATCTCCACCTGTCTTTTCAGAACGCAGGATAAGGACAGGGCGGTTCTGAGAATCTGTCCTCCGCCCTCCCCGTAGTCGCCGTCTATCCTAAGAAACATGTGGTCACCTGACGTTTTAATCTGAAGCCGAGCCACTGGTTGTCGATCATCCGATAGTCCCGGCAGAAAAAAAACAAGATACACGCCCCAGAAACGGATCGCAACCCAATTCGCTGAATTGGTATCGCTGCCAAGGAGGCGTGACTCACATAAGGGGAATCGGCCCTGCTCTGAGCTTTAGGCTTGTTGGGACACGCTTGGCCAAAGACATTCGACCGGCTCAAGCGGCTGCCGCGTTGATATGGTCAGGGCGTGATCCGGCCTTTGGGCGATGGCGGATTGCCCTCTCGGAAAACTCGCCATCTCGGGTCAAAGATTTTGTCCGATTGACTCGAATTAGTAAGGGATACAAAAAAGAGTAATTTTGCCCTGTTTCGTCGGATCATCTTCTTTTGGGTTATTTCGGGATCAGGCAAAAGGCGTTTTGCCATTCACATAGGAGGTTGAGGTACTGAGGGTTGTCTGTTGCGAGGGCGGGGTTTTTCCTTGACTTTTCCACGTGTCTACTTATCTTATTATGGAAACGGAGGATTTGTTCTCACGACGCAGGATTACGCGCGCCGGGAGACTCTCTTCTGCGACTTCCGGGGCGAGAGGCAATCTGACGGGGTTGTTTGAAAAACCACAAGCGTTATAAGGAGGAAGTATGCATTTCCTTCACAGAAGGATTTTCGCCGTTATTTTCGCGCTGGCGGTCTTCTTCGCCTTCTCCGCCGAGGTCTGGTCCGTGGCGCTTTCCCCGGACCTGGTGGAGAAGTTGAGAAAAGAAGGGAAGCTGGAGGAGTGGGCCCAAAAGGCGCGTGAGATGGCTGCCAGGGGAGTGTGGGCGCCCAACCCCAATCCCCCGGTCCTGCGGGCTTCAAAGGGAGAGGCGGCACAGGATACCCTAAGGCCGCTGGTGCTGTGCATAGATTTCAACGATAACGCTGCCTCGCACGACACCAGCCAGTTTTCGTTTCTGCTTTTCAGCAAGGACTATGCCCTCGCCACCGGGAGCTTCAGGGACTACTATCGGGAGAACACATACGACAAGCTGGATGTCAACGGAGCCGTCTACGGATGGGTGCGGGTTTCGAAAAGCTACAGTTATTACGTGGGCGACGATTACGGCACCGGCTCCTATCCCACCAACTGCCAGTACCTGGTGGAGGAAGCCTTGAGCCTGATCGATCCCTACGTGAACTTCCAGCAGTTCGATTATGATCACGACGGATGGATCGACGGGCTGATCGTGGTCCATGCCGGTCCCGGGGCGGAGGAGAGCGGAAGCACCGGGGACATTTGGTCGCACGAGTGGTCCATGCATAGCACCCAGACCCACGACGGCGTCCATATGTTGCAGTATACCATCAACCCGGAAGAGCATCCGGGGGGAGGACTCATAGAGATCGGGGTCTTCTGTCATGAATTCGGGCACTTCTTGGGTGCGGTGGACCTATACGATTATGGCTACGATTCCGAGGGCGCAGGCAAATGGAGCGTAATGGCCTCGGGTTCCTACAACAACGGTTCCAGAACTCCGGCCGAGTTCGACGCCTATCACAAGAAACTCTTGGGATTCGTCTCACCCACCTGGGTCCAGACCAATCAGACCGATGTGGAGATACCGCAGGTGGAGACCGATGCCGTGATCTATCGTCTGGCCAAGGCCGGGTATCTGGGCAACGAGTACTTCCTGGTGGAGAACCGGCAGAAAACCGGCTTCGATTCCTATCTGCCCTATGAGGGACTTCTGATCTGGCATGTGGACGAGGCTGCCGGAAGCGGGGGGCATCCGAACGACTATCAGTGGTGCCCGGGATCTCCGGCCACGCCCCACTATAGGGCGGCGCTGGAGCAGGCGGACGGCAAGTGGGAGCTGGAGGGATGTCCCGGTTATATGAACGAGGGAAGCCCGGGTGATCCTTTTCCCGGGGTTTACGGCAAGACCGCTTTTGACGACACCACCACTCCCAGCTCCCGAGGCTATCCCGACACCTCCACCCAGGTGGCGGTGTGGAATATCACCAGCTCGGACTCGCTCATGCACGCCAATCTGGACGTGGTGTGGTCCCAGCCCTGCGCGGTGATGGACAATTTCATCATAGACGATGCTTACGGCGGTGACGGCGACGGCCGACCGGAACCCGGCGAGACGGTCAGGATATTCTTCACCATGAGCAACCTGTGGCTTCCTTTAACCGGCGTGAGCGTCACTGCCTCCGCCGATACGGCCGGAATAATCTTCACGGATGATTACTCTTACCTGGGAAACATGGCTGAGGGCGGCTCGGCCAACAACTACAGCGACCCCATTGTGTTCGAGGTGGCGCCCAATTTCCCCGGCAGGCCCACGGTCTTCACGCTGCACCTGGAAGGTAACGGCGGCGCCTACACCCGGGATTTCCTGGAACAGATCTGGGCCGGCGCCGCTTTGATCTTGCTGGTGGATGACGCGGGAGCCTACCAGAGCGACTACACCTCCATTCTGGACTCGATGAGAGTGCTGCACGACGTGTGGGAGGCACACGGCAAGGTCGATCCGGATTTCTCGTTCAGGCTTTATCCCTATATGATCTGGTACACCGGGGATCACCAAACCGATCCTTTCACTCAGGCCCAGGTGGACAGCTTAATCAGCTTCCTGGAGGGCGGGGGTCGGCTGTTCTTGACCAGCCAGGATGCCGTGGAGGCTCTAGCCGGATCGGCCAATCCCAGCTACCAGGAACTGCTGACCGACTACCTGCACCTGGGATATGACGGGAACAATACCGATCTTCTGGTTCTCAATCAACCTGGAGACGAGATAGGTGACAGCTTGTGGATCTATCCGGGAGGTCCGGACTCACCCGCCAACCAAACCTCCAAGGACAATTTGACTCCCGACGCCCAGGCCGACACGGTCTTGCGCTACGCCGCGGCCTGGTGGGACCCCACGGGCAACGTCGCCGCCACCAAGTTCGCCGGCGATTTCTACCGGGTGGTCGTTTTCGGGTTCGGTTTCGAGGGTCTCAACACCAGCGGCTCGGTTTACTATGGGCACAAGATAAACACGCCCTTCGAGGTGATGCAGACCGTTCTCCAATGGCTCATGGCTCCCGGACCAACGTTGGCTTTGCTCGATCCCAACGGAGGCGAGGACTGGCTGGTGGACAGCACCTATTGCATTGAGTGGGAGTCGATCTCCTTTGACGGCGACGTCAAAATCGAATACTCCACCAATGCCGGAGCCACCTGGTCCACTGTGGTCGAGACCACGGCCAGCGACGGCCAGTATTGTTGGACCGTTCCCGATACCCCGTCCGACAGCTGCCTGATCGTAGTCTCGGACGTGGAAAACGGAATCCCTGCCGATACCAGCGACGGCTACTTCCGGATATTAAACTACATCGACGTTTTAGCCCCCAATGGTGGGGAATCGTGGTTTGTGGGCAACACCTATGACATCCTGTGGTATTCGGTTTCCACCAAAGACAGCGTCAAGATCGAATTCTCGCTGGACGCCGGGGCCACTTGGTCCGCCATTGCCGAGTCCACCACCAACGACGGAGCTTACTCCTGGCTGGTTCCCGACACCACTTCGGACAGCTGTCTGGTCCGGATATCGGACGTGGCCGACGGGACACCCGTGGACCAAAGCGACGCTGTGTTCCGCATCATGAACTACGTTCCGGGCGACGCCAACGGCGACCTGACGGTGAACGTGGCGGATGCGATTTACCTGCTCAACTATCTTTTCAAGAACGGAGATTCCCCCGATCCCATGTCATCGGGAGACGTCAACGGCGACTGCGTGGTGAACGTGGGAGATGCGATTTACATCTTGAACTATCTGTTCAAGGACGGCGACCCGCCCGTGCCCGGATGCGCATGAGGCCGGGCTCAGGAACCAGGGGTTGCCTGGAATCCGGGCTTCAAGTCCTGGAGGAACCGCCATTTCGGGCCGATGTTCTGTAGTGGGTTGACTTCAATCATCCGCTTCGGACAGGGCTCTCGCGCCAAGGAGCCGAATCGATGATAAGTGCTAACACCAAGAGCCGGTATGTAAGCGGGCCCGGGCCGGAGGTTCACCGTGTGACGTCCGTTGGGCTCCTCCGAACCACTGAGGCACGCCGGTTTCATGAGCGCGGCAGATTCAGATGACGACTGTTCCTAATCCTAAAAGAAACCTTCTGGAAGGAGTCGAAATGAGAGCGAGGAGATATTCGGTTTTTGTCCTCATGCTCTGTCTGGTCCTTTGGACCGGGAGCCTGTCGCTGGCTCAGAATTCGCCGGATGCCAAGGCGGACCAGGAAAGATGCTACACCTGCGGGTGGACGGCCGGCAAGACTTCGGTGTCGGATCTATCTCCAGAGGAAAAGCAGAAACGGCTGGGCCTGGTGGTTCCCGAATGGTATGATGCGTGGTGGGAGTCGCTGCCCAAGATAGAAGCGCCCCCGGGAGCCAAGTTCGATCCGGTCTTCGACTGGAGAACCCACCAAGGTCCCTACGGGAGCACCGGGGTGACCAAGGTCACCGACCAGGCCGATTGCGGAGCCTGTTGGGCTTTCGCCGGCGTGGCGCAGTTGGAGTCCATGATCAAAATATACGGCGAGGTGGACCTGGATCTTTCGGAGCAGCAGGTGGTTTCCTGCAAGCGGGCGGGGGTCGGCTGCTCGGAAGGTGGGTGGACCGAACTGGCCTATGATCTCTTCAGGCAGACCGGAGCGGTAAACGAGGCGTGTATGCCTTATCATGCCAATGACACCGATCCCTGCAGCCTGTCTTATCACTGCGAGAAATGGGCCAAAATATACAGCTCCGCCGATACCAGCCTGGGATACCGTGCGGTGGCCAACAATGTGGATGCCATAAAAACCGCCCTTCTTCTGGGGCCGGTCAAAACCAGCTTCGCGGTGGAAGACACTTTCTATTCGTACACCGGCGGATGTTTTGACCGGGATAACTTCCTTCCCACCAATCACGCCGTTCTGATAGTGGGCTGGGACGACAATATGTGCGGCGGTGCGGGGGCCTGGATCGTCAAGAACAGCTGGGGACCGGGTTGGGGCGAGAGCGGGTTCTTCTACGTCAAGTACGGCGTAGCCAAGATCGGAACCAGCGTGTTCCAGATCAACTACCACTTCCACCGCCCCTGGGTCCGCTTCGAGAGTTTCGATTACAGCGACGATGCGCCGGGAGGCAACGGGGATCACCACGTCCAGGCGGGCGAGACCGTTCGTTTGGATTTCGCCTTAAAGAACCTGATGATCCCTCTGGGAGAGGTTGAGGTGACGGTCGCCCCTGACACCTCCGGCATCGTGATGACCGACGATCACAGTTACCTGGGCAACATGGCGTCCAAGGACATATTCGACAACTCGTCCGACCCCATCTACTTCTACGTGCCCGAGGATTTCCCTCCCCGCCGAGTTCTCTTCACCCTCAGTGTTTCCGGAGATTCGGGCTTGGGCCAGACCTATACCGCCGACAGCACCATCGAGCTGTTCGTTGGCAACGACCTGCTGGTGGTGGACGACGACCAGGGCGGCGAGGAACCTCTGGCCAATTACGAAGAATACTATACCCAGGCCTTCGATCGGCTCCGGGGGGTGTATGAAGTGTGGGACAAGAGCAACCAGCCTGACAGCAACGTGAACTTCTCGGATTATAAGGTGCTCATCTGGTTCACCGGAAATCACAGGGATTCCATATTCTCCCATGCGGATGTCGAGAGCCTGATGAACTTCTTAGACGGCGGCGGCAGGCTGTTTTTGAGCAGCCAGGACGCTGTCGAGGCTTTGGACGCATCCGGGGACCCTCTTTTCCACGAGTTCCTAACCGACTACCTGCACCTGGGATACGACGGCAACTGCACCGGGCTGAGCCAGTTGTTTGTGCCCGGAAAGGCCGGAGACGAAATCGGGGACGGCCTGGACATGTATCTGGCAGGCTCCAGTTCGCCCGCCAATCAAACCTCCGCAGATATGCTCATCCCGGACTCCCAGGCGGACACGGTCTGTACCTATGCCGATGTGTGGTGGGCCACCACCGAGGATTCCGTGGCCGGCATCCGGTTCATGAACGACTTCTACAAGGTGGTGGTGTTCGGATTCGGCTTCGAGGGTTTGAACACGGACGGGCTGCAGCACTACGGAAGAGTCACCGATTCGACCCAGGTGGTGGTGCAGAAGGTGTTGAACTGGCTCCGCGCTCCCGGACCCACTCTGGATGTGCTTTATCCCAACGGAGGGGAGGAGTACTTTGTGGGCGACACTTGCGTCATACAGTGGGAAACCGTCTCCTTTGACGACAGCGTGGTAATCGAATACTCTACCGACGGCGGCAGCGACTGGCTGCCGGTGGGGCGGGCTAAGGGCGGTTCCTATGACTGGGAGGTACCGGATACGCCCTCGGACGTCTGTATGGTGAGAATATACGATGTGGAGAATGGAATCCCGGTCGACGTAAGCGACGGCTTCTTCGTCATCAGCGATTATGTTCCCGGCGATGCCAGCGGAGATCTGGTGGTGAACGTGGGGGATGCCATTTACCTGCTCAATTATCTTTTCAAGGCCGGAGACCCTCCGGTCCCGGCGGCAGCCGGAGACGTCAACGGCGACTGCGTGTTGAACGTGGGTGACGCCATTTACATCTTGAACTATCTTTTCAAGGACGGTGATCCGCCGCTGCCCGGATGCGCATAGGCCTTCCGGAGAAATCAGGTCTGTGCTCGAACAAGCGTTATACACGAATGCGGGGGCTGGGTGAAAACACCCGGCCCCTGTTGTCACTTGGGACCGGATGGCAGGTGATGAAGGTTTCCTGCCGGCTCGATCCCGCCGACACGTCCAAGATGAGGCAAGCCTTTCGATAGGGTGTACTGAACGCTGTCAGAATGGAAGGGGAGAAAAAGTGATGAGAAATCGTAGACTGGGGCAACTAGTGCTGTGCTCCCTGCTGGTTTGGGGAGGGTTGGGTTGGTCTTTCCTGGGAACCGCTTCTGCGGGGGATACAGCATCCTGTCCCACCTGCTCCTGGACTTCGGGAGAGACCTCGGTTTCGCATCTGTCCCACGAGGAGTTCCAGGCGCTTTTAGGCGAAAGGCTTCCCCCCGGGTACCGAGAGTGGTGGGAGAGTCTGCCCCGGATCGAAGCTCCCAAAGGCGCCAAGTTCGATCCGGCGTTCGACTGGCGTACCCACCCCGGTCCCTACGGGACAACCGGAGTGACCGGCGTCCGGAACCAGGGTTCCTGCGGTTCCTGCTGGGCCTTCGCGGGAGTGGCCCAATTGGAATCCATGGTGAAAATCTATGCCGAGATGGATTTGAACCTCTCCGAACAGCAGGTGGTCTCCTGTGTCACTCCCGATCACGGTTGCAGTGGCTGGTACACCGAGGCGGCCTTTGACCTTTTTAGAAACGTGGGCGCCGCATCCGAAGCCTGCATGCCCTATCACGCCGTGGATACCGATCCCTGCATTCAGGACGGCTGCGAAAAGCTGGCCAAGATCAGCGGCTACCGGGCGGTATCCAACAACGTCAATTCCATCAAAACCGCCCTTTTGGAAGGGCCGGTGAAGTCGAGCATGGCGGTGGAGGACACCTTCCAGACTTACACCGGAGGATGCTATGATAAGCCATATTATGGCACCAATCATGCGGTTCTCATCGTGGGTTGGGACGACACCAAATGCGGCGGGCAGGGGGCCTGGATAGTCAAAAACAGTTGGGGTGCGGGCTGGGGAGAGAACGGGTTTTTCTACATAAAGTACGGCTGCTGTCAGATCGGAACCAATGTCCTGCAGATAGACTATTACTTCCACCGACCATTCGTGCGCTTCGATCACCTGGGCACCGACGATTCAGGACCCGGGGGCGACGGGGACGGAAGGATCGAGCCCGGGGAAACCGTGGGCCTGGAGTTTACGTTAAAGAATCTGGCCACGCCGCTGGGCGCGGTACAGGTGACCGTCTCGGCGGACACCTCGGGCATCGTGATGACCGACGGCTACTCCTATCTCGGCGATATGGATTCTAAGGACATTCTGGACGATTCCGCCGATCCTTTGGAGTTCTACGTGCCCCAGGATTTCCCACCCCGAAGAGTTCACTTCACCTTCCACGTGGAAGGCGATTCCGGTTCCGGGGCGACTTATGCGGCCGACAGCACGATCGAGGTGTCGGTGGGCAGTAACATCCTGCTGGTGGACGACGACCAGGGAGGCGGGGACCCGCAAGCCAACTATGAATCGTGCTACACCGGCGTCTTCGACTCGCTCAAGGCGGTCTACGACATGTGGGACAAAAGCAACCACCCGGACTCGGCGGTCGACTATTCTCAGTACGATGTGCTGATCTGGTTCACCGGAAACCATCGTGACTCCATCTTCTCGCAGGCCGATATCGAGAACCTGATGGGCTTCTTGGATGGCGGCGGCCAGCTCTTTTTGACCAGTCAGGATGCGGTCGAGTTTTTGGCCAACTCCGGTGACCCACTCTTTCTGCAGTTTCTCACCGATTATTTGCACGTGGGGTATGGGGGGAATTGTACCGGACTGTCCCAGCTGATGGTGCCCGGCAAATCGGGCGATGAGATAGGAGACGATCTGCGGATCTATCTGGATGGCTCCAGTTCGCCGGACAACCAAACCTCCGTGGATATCCTGGTGCCGGATTCACTTGCGGACACGGTATCGGTCTACGCCGATGTGTGGTGGGCTACCACCGAGGATTCGGTGGCTGCGGTCAAATTCGCCAACGACGTCTTCCGGGTGGTGTTGTTCGGATTCGGATTCGAGGGGATGAACTACGACGGGTTGGCGCATTACGGACAGGTGATCCAGAAGCCCCCGGTTGTGATGCAGAAGGTGCTGGATTGGCTCCAGCCGGTCCCGCCTTCTCTGAACGTGCTTTATCCCAACGGCGGAGAGGAATACTTGGCAGGCGATACCTGCCTGATCCGGTGGGAGGCTTCTTCCTTCAGCGATAGTGTGACCATCGACTATTCCATCGACGGAGGGAATGCCTGGTCCACCATCGATCGGGCAAAAGGTGACCTCTACGCCTGGCTGATCCCGGATGCATCTTCGGAGGAGTGTCTTATCCGCGTCTCGGATTCCCGGGACGGCACTCCCACGGACGAAAGCGACGACTATTTCGCCATCGCAAACTATGTTCCGGGCGACGCCACCGGAGATCATGTGGTGAGTTTGGGCGATGCCCTACTTCTTCTCAACTACCTCTTCAAGAACGGAGCGGCGCCTGATCCGCCTGCGGCCGGGGACCCCAACGGCGACTGCACCATCACTCTGGGAGATGCTCTGTATTTGCTCAACTACCTGTTCAAGAACGAGGAGCCGCCTCGGCCCGGATGCGCCTAAATCTCAATAAACCGAAGTTAATATCAGTGGCTTCTATGAGGACGCCGGGATCTAATCCCGGCGTCTTCTGCTTTTGATCTTCTTCTATGATAATTACATCCTATCCCAAGATGCCGATCGGGTGAGGGAATGTGAGCTTTAACGGCCGGGTGTCTCATCGGCGGGTTTCAGCTTGACAAAGGGAAGCCCGCACGGTTATTATGGGCTGTGAATTCGGGACGATGAGGCTTAGTTGAGCCCACCGGCTTATGAGCCTGTCCCCACCCGAAAAGAACAGCTAACGACTGCAACTGTTGGATGAAGAGAAAAGCCCGGAAAAAACCGCCCCCTCCTCCCCCTGATGGGAAATGCCCGGTTCTGTTGGTCTCCATTCTCTGCGGCATTATGGTTATCCTTCACGCCGCGGCTTCCTTTTTCCCCAGGGGACGAATCTGGGGTTTCAACCAGTGGGCTTACTTCCCTCCGCTTCTGAGTTTGTCGCTGGGGGTGTTGGTCCTGCTCATGTTCGTGCCCCAGGTTAATGAGCGGTTGCGACATCTGCTGGGTCTCGGGACGACGTTGGTCCTGGCCTCTCCCCGCAGGATCAGGCTGGTGCTGCACAAGAGGGTGTGGTTCGCCATTGGCAGCGTTTTGTTTTTCGTTCCCTTCTGGATCTTTAGAGACCGAACCCACTTCCTGGGGGACGGAGCCCAGATCATCAGCCGGATGAACTCCGGGGAGTTGACGGTCAGGTGGTCGGAGCCTTTGGATATGTTCCTACATATCCAGACGTTCCGCTTCGCCCACGGCATATGGCAAATGGATGCGGCCACGGTCTATGCATTGCTGAGCTGCACTGCCGGGGTGCTTTTCATTTTCGTGCTTTTTCTGTTCGCCGACTTTCTCGGAGGCCGGCGACAAGGAAAGGTGCTGGTCTTCTTGGTGCTTCTGGCCATGGGCAGCATTCAGCTTTTCTTCGGGTACGTGGAGCATTATGGCTTTGTGTTTCTTTTCACGGCGGCGTACCTTCTCTCCTCCATGGCCTATCTCGAGGACAAGCTCAAGTGGTTTGTCCCGGTAGGTACCTGGCTCCTGGCGTCTTTTTCCCACGTTATGGGGCTGTGCTTGCTTCCTTCGCTGCTGTATCTCTTCTTCTCGAAGAGTGGAAACAAGCAGGGGGCATTCATCAGGAAGACCGCGATTGTCGCCGCAGGGGTGCTGGCATTGGGATTGGGCATCGTGCTATACAGAATCAATGCTTGGGCCGTGCCTCCGATTTTCGTGCCCCTGTCAGTCGACACCTATGCCGCCCCCGGTTACTTGCTGTTCTCGGTTCCTCATATACTTGATCTGATCAATCAGCATCTTTTGATCTCTCCGCTCGGCCCGGCACTGATTCTGACGCCCTTGATTTGCCTGACCTTACCGCCTCTAGTAAAGAACAAACCCCTTGCATTCCTGGCGGTGCTGGGCTTGTCTCAACTTCTTTTTCATTTTCTGATGGATCCCGGGCTGGGTGCTCCCCGCGACTGGGACCTTTTCTCAACAGTGGGGCTGGGATACACGGTGCTGGGACTGTTCCTCCTTTTGCGGATGTTCAGGGACAGGCCGGGTTTGGCATATTCAAGCGTCATTCTGGTTTCCACCGCCCTCTATGCAACGGCACCCTGGATAGCCATTCAGGCCAACCAAGACAGGTCCGTCAGGAGATTCGAAAATGTATTGAAGATGGACATCAAGAGAAGTTACAGCGGGCATTTCGTTCTGCTGAAGTACTTCGAGTCGCGGGGAATGGACCGGCAGGCAGAGGAGAGAACCGAAAAGTACCGGCAGGCGTTTCCGGAGCTGGCCCTAATCGCCAATGCCTCTACCCTGGCCAAGTCGGGCGAGCTGGAAAAGGCCAAGCAGATGTTTCTGGAAGCCGAGAGGCTGGCCCCGAAACTGCCACAGGTGCACAATAATCTGGGCAAGGTCTATCTCGATCTGGGTGAACTGGCAAAAGCCGAGGACCAATTGAAGAGCGCCATCCGGTTGGCTCCCTTCTTGCCCGACGCGTATGTTAATCTGGCCGATCTCTACTCTCTCCGAGGCGAATACGATTCGGCTCTGGTGGCTTGCAACAAGGCCATACGGCTGGATCCTCGTTACTCCGGAGCCTACTCCGATGCCGGTACCATTTACCTGATGAGGGGAGACCTGCAGTTGGCCGGGCGTGAGTTCCAAAAGCTGATATCGCTCGACTCGACGGCTGTGCTAGGCTATCTCGGTCTGGGCGACGTGTACAACCGGCAGGCCCGCTCGCAAGAAGCTCTCCGGATGTATCAACGGGCCGTCGGGCTTGACCCGAAGCTGGACATAGCCCGATACCGCCTGGGGATGACTCATTTGTCGCTGGGTTTACCGGATAAGGCCAGAGAACAGCTGGAAGCATATCTTCAGATCTCGCCCCAGGGGGCGCACGCCCAGGAAGTGACCCGCGTTCTGGAACAACTTCGCCAGCAGGAACAGAACCGTTAAGTGAGTTCCCCGTCTTCACCCTTCATGCAGGAAGCCGCCGGCGAAGAACCATGGGCAATCGCGGCGAAATCCACTCAGCTTTTTGGTTGACATTCGCTTGGGGGCGACTTAACTTCACAGCTTGGAGGTCAGGTTGCGAATCGTCTTGCAGAGGGTCAATCGGGCCCAGGTCACAGTTGACGATCGGGTGGTGGGCCGGATCGATAAGGGTCTGGTGCTCCTGGTCGGAGCCAAGACCGGCGACAGTCAAAAGGATGTCGATTATCTGGTGGACAAGTGTCTGAATCTCCGCATCTTCGAGGATGACCAGCAGAAGATGAATCTCTCGGCTTTGGACGTGGAAGCGCAGATTCTGGTGGTTTCGCAATTCACCCTCTATGGTAATACCGACAAAGGCAGGCGTCCCAGTTTCACGGATGCCCTGGAGCCGAAGGAGGCGGAGCAGCTCTACCTCGAGTTCATCCGAAAGGTGAAGGCCCGCGGTGTGAAGGCGGAAAGCGGCGTGTTCGGAGCCAAGATGCTGGTGGATATCGCCAACTGGGGACCCGTGACCTTCATTCTGGAGAGTAGATGATCTGAGGTTCCGGATAGATGACAATCACCAGTACTCCACTTATGAGCAGAACGCACCAGCCGGGAAGCGAAAGGAGCCTAGTCGAGATTTTAGGGGAAAGAGAACTTGTTCTGGCATCCAGCTCACCCAGACGGGCGCAGATACTGAAGGATGCCGGAATCAAGTTTGAGATCAGGATGCCGCCCAACGTGGAGGAAGAAACGCCCACGTCCGATCCGGTCCGGCACGTGCTGTTGCTGTCTGCGGCCAAGGCGGACAGCGTAGCCCGCCAGGTGAGGGAAGGCATAATTCTGGGTGCGGATACCATCGTCGTGCTAAACGGCGAGATTCTGGGAAAGCCGAAGGATAAAGAGGATGCCTTCTTAATTCTCACCAGGCTGGGCGGAAAGAAGCACACGGTCTTCACCGGAATCACCCTCGTCAACAAACGCGATAACCGAATCCTGTCCGACTACGATTCGACCCAGGTCGAGTTCAACCGACTGGATAGGGAGAAGATCGAATCGTACATAGCTACCGGAGAGCCGATGGACAAGGCCGGGGCGTATGGAATCCAGGGCATGGGCAGCTTTCTGGTGAAGGGAATCAGAGGAAGCTTAGACAACGTCATCGGCCTGCCCACCGAGAAGCTGAAGGAGATGTTGGTAAGAATCATCTGATGTCGTTGATTTTGTAAATTGGACTCAGCAGAGACGTGGAAGCAGAACTTGAATTCGAATAGGCGATTGAAAACTCAGGTCAGGAAAGAGTAATGTTTGATTTCGACGACGAGGACAA
>CAZPRG010000047.1:0-14367 GCA_964588675.1 uncultured Ignavibacteria bacterium | reverse complement strand
GACCACAAAAGAAACCAGATACAAGACCGCCACCAGAAGAGAGATTTTGACCATTTCCCAGAAGTACTTGCCGGAATAACCGAAGAATCTTTCCAGCGTCGAATTAGACTGTCGTCCCTTAATTCCATCCTGCAGCATGCCCCAGAAGCCGCCGGAAAGGAAAATAAACGCCAAGACGAAAAGCAAGCAAACCACGGAGAAAACAGCCAAGTACACCGATAAGGCGCCTCTCCAATGATAAACGAAATCGATGATGAGCGACAGATCCATACGGGTAAGAAATCGCTCGGCCCACACGTTGCGCGCGAAGCTGCCGGAAAGCATGAGATAGAGAGGGAACAGCAGAATGAGAGAGGAGACGAGTTTGAAGGCAAACATCATTCCTACCAGAAATCTGTTGCCCCAAACGTTTCTGATCCCCGACATGAACGAATTCAACACCACCACAGTTATTCACCGACTTGGGTCGGATATGTCCCCCATACGGGGAACTATCCGACACACTCATTTCTATTCTGTCAGAAGCAGGTAATCCAGTGCATCCAATTCTCCAACCAGAAAAGACATTCGCCCGCCAACTTCATCATCACCGTATCCTGGGACCTAAGGACCAGACTATTGTCATTGACGTCGGTCTCAAAGGCGATCTTGTTTTCCGGATCGAGTACGGCGGATTTGATCTTTGAATCGGTCCGGATTTCAATCCGGTGCCACCTTTCTTCCCCGTCCCAACTCTTCCGAATGCTTCTTCCGTTATCCAGCTCTATCTCCACCTCCACCGGCAGAACCACCTCTCCTAATCGCCTCAGCTCAACGGTCGTCTTGTAGGTCTCGTGCTCTTCGTCCATCTCATTGACTGGGACGCTGCCTATGCTCCTCACCTGGTAATCGCAAATCCCTGTTCCGTAGAACAACGGCTCCAGCCAATCTGTTATCTCCTCTCCTTCCAATTCATCCACAACCGCCAGGAAATCCCGGGTGCTTGGATGTTTGAACTCGAAGCGGCGGAAATACACTCTTAAAAGCCGATCCATCCTTTCCGGCCCCAGATAGTTTCTCAGCGTTTCCAGGATAAGAGAAGCCTTGAAATAGACCGTGGAACGGTAACCCAGATAATCTTCGAATTCCCACGACCTGGTCACAACAGGATCGGTCTGCGGCCCCAGAAGATACCCCAATCTGGTGAGGTCCATATCGTTGATCTTGAGCTTCCAGAGGTCTATCACGTTGCCGGACAGTCCGAATCTTTGCTCCAGGGCCCTTCTTTGCGAGTATTCGGCGAAACCTTCGTCCAGCCAAGCTTCCTCGAACTCGTTGGAGGCCACCATGCCGTACCACCATTGATGTGCCGTCTCGTGGAAGACGATCAGAGCATCCGTATGCATCGTCTCCGGCAGATTGGTGGAAGGACGTAGGGTGATGAGCGTGGGATATTCCATGGCGCCTCCGCCCCGCCCGATTTTGGCATCGACGATGGTGAAACACCCGTACCGGTACTCACCGAAAAGCGAGCCATAGAACTTCATGGCGAACTCCGCTTGATCCAGGACACGCTCGACGCTAACCTGATGCTCCGGTTTGGAGAAAAAGGCCAGGTCAATTCCATCCACCACCCTTCGCTTCACCAGGTAGTCCGGACTTGCCGACCAAGCGAAGTCGTGAACCCCCTCCGCCAGAAAGACCAGGGTTTTGGTGGAATCCGAATTGACTTTTTCCTCTTTCAAGTAACCGGTAGCACCCACCACATATTTCATGGGCAGAGTGATGGAAACCCGGTAGTCCCCGAAATCTGCAAAGAACTCACTGTTGAAGTGATACTGATATGCATTCCACTGACCGTCTTCCTGCAGGACGGCCATCTTCGGGAACCATTGGGCAATCATGAAGTCGTGGCCGGAATACCCCATTCGAATCAGGGTCCGCGGCAGCTTAACGCCAAAGCCGATTCTCAGCTCAATGACTTTTCCCGGCAGCAGCGGGTCCGGCAGAGGCAGCTTCATTATGGTCTCGTCGACGATCTGTTTGCCGGTCAGATCCAATCCCGTTGAGGTTACGATAGATCGGAGATCGATCCAGCCGCGGTATTCCTGGCTGGCCTTTACTTGCCGGGGAAACGGGCTCTCCCTCATTAAGGTGGTGCTGTCACTGCGAAAGGCGTTGGGATAAAGATGAAGGAACAGCGTGTCCACGCTGTGCCTGGTGGAGTTGAAGAACGTAAGACTCTCCTCTCCCTCCAGTGTCTTCTCCTCTGCGTCCAGAGTCACGTCTATCCGGTAGCTGGCGATTCTGGGCGCACTGATTTGATCTTCGTAAGCCAAACTCGGGTATAAGAGGAAGAGAAACAACAGAAGAATCAACGGAGCTCTATGGCGCGCGCCGGGCATCAAGCGAGGCTTCCCTATTTGCCGTTCATAAGCGCCAGGATGTGCTTCTCCACCGAGAGAGAAAGGGACTTGACGCTGTATCCGCCCTCCAGCACCGATACCACCCGTCCTTGGGCATGTCGGGAGGCGAGTCTGGTTATGACCTCGGTCATCCGACCGTATCCCTCCTCGGAGAGATTAATGGTGGCCAAAGGATCCTGCTGGTGAGCATCAAAGCCGGCGGAGACGAAAACGAATTCCGGCGAGAACTTCGAGGCCAAGGGATAGAATATGTTTTCAAACGCCTCGATGTATTCCACATCTCCGCTCCCAGCGCACATGGGCATATTGAAGGTGTATCCCTGGCCGTCTCCTTCACCCACTTCGTTCTCGCTCCCCGTGCCGGGATAGTAAGGAAACTGATGAATGCTGAAGTAGTATACCGAAGGGTCGTTGAAGAAGATGTTCTGAGTGCCGTTGCCGTGGTGCACGTCCCAATCCACGATTAGGATTCTATTCAGCCCGTATTTCTTCTGCGCGTACCTGGCTCCCACCGCCACGTTGTTGAAAATGCAAAATCCCATAGCCCGATCTCTCTCGGCGTGATGACCGGGAGGTCTGACCGCGCAGAAGGCATTCTGGATTTTGGAGTTCATCACCCCGTCCACGGCAGCCATAACCCCACCCACGGCCAAGAGCGCAATCTGATAGGACTCGCGGCCCACCCGGGTGTCCGGGTCCAACATCCCTCCGCCGTCTTTGCACATCTTCTCCACCGCCGCGATGTAATCCTTATCGTGCACCGTCTCTAACCACTCCACCGAAGCCGGATCGGGTCGAATCTCTTTCAGCTTGGACCAGAATGATCTCTTCTCCAAGTAGGCCATCAAAGCGGAAAGCCGCTTCGCACTCTCCGGGTGATCCGCTCCGGTGTCGTGCTTGAGATAATCCGGATGGTAAATCAGGCCGGTGGGCAGAGAGCGACCCGTCTCTTGGGTCTCCTTATCCCTGCTCTTGTTGCGCTGGGGTTTGTCCATCTTCTGAACGTCCTGAAAGCGGGTTGGCCGCAAAACTGATTATGCTTTCGCAACCCAACCTCGTTTCCCGTCCTCCGGTCGCTTCCGGTCGGTGCCCGGAATCTGCCTCCAAGGCTTTCGCTGATCCGGGCCTGTCAATAGTATAGCAAAAACTCTTTTCAGACTCAAGCCCTATTTTTCGCCCCTGACCACGCCCACCGCCGGACCCTCAGGATCGAAGTACCTAACCGCCACATCCATCACTTGTTGTCGGGTGACCTGACCTATCCTGTTTGGATATTGTTCCACGTCTTGAACGCCCCTTCCGATGAGCTGTGCCTTGGCATACTGCCTGACCAGGGCGGTGTTGGTCTCCAGGTATATCTGGTACATGCCGCTCACGTAGTTCTTGGCCACGGCCAACTCGTCATCCTCGACCGGATGATCCCTGAACTTGTAGAACTCCTCCAAAAGTTGCTTTCTGGCCGGCTCTTCGTTGCCCGGGGAAGTGGCTATGTATGCATAAAAGACTCCGGCCTCATCCCAGGACTCGTTGACTCCATATACGGTGTAAGCCAAACCCCTCTTCTCCCTCAACTGGTGAAAGAACCTTCCTCCTGTGCCGGAGGCGATGGCCTGAAGCAGCTTGAGTGCGTAGAAGTCATCCTCCCGGTAGGGACAGGTGACGAACCCCAGGGTCTGGGCGGTTTGTGCCTTGCTGCGGCTTTCAACCAGCGTGCGTCCCGTCGACGCATTTGTCCGAGCCGGCACTCCGGCATCGTACGTCGATTCGGTCCCGAAATCGTGGAACAACTCCTCCAACTTCTGCTTCAGCCGGATTGAATCGAAGTCTCCCACCGCCACCAAGGTCATATTGTCGCCATAGAAGTGCTGGCCGTGCCATTGTCTTACTTGCTGACTGTTCAAGTCAGCCACCGCCTCCTTACTACCCCACCTGTCCAAACCGTAAGGGTGGCCGGGAAAGCTGGCCTGATAGAAAAGGTCAATGGGGTAGGCGATCATGTCGTCTTTTCTCTTGTCGATGTCAGCCAGTAGAAGACTTTTCTCCTTCTCCAGCTCGGCTGGGTCGAAAGCAGGATTTCTGACCACATCGGCCGTGATTTCAAGTGCAGGCTCCCAATTTCCCGACAAGACCCGGATCACATATCCGAAGTAGTCCGCCTCGACTTCCTTATCCAAAGACGCTCCCAGCGCCTCGATGGAATTGAAAATCTCTTCCGCGCTGCGGCTATCCGTTCCCTTCAAGCTGGTCCTCAAGGTCAATCTGGTGACTCCCGAGTTCTCCCCAGACTCGTCAACCCTGCCTCCCTTGAAGTATATGCCCAGCGAGACCAGCGGCAGCGAATGATTCTCTCTGGTGATCAGGGTTGCACCGCAGGAGAGCGTATCCGGTCGAGCGCTGCCCTGCACCGAGACGTCGCTTCCGATGCCCGCCGGGATGTTGGCATGCGGGATGATCTTCGCCGTTTTCGACTCCTCCGATTCGGAGAGGTTCTCCTCCAGCGGCTGCCCGGAAAGCCCCGCCTCTATTTCGGCCCTCAAGCCTTCGGCGGTCGCCTTTTCATCATACTTGTCATTGGGCCTGTTTTCCACTATGCTGACGTTGTCCAGAACCAGGTACTTGGTTGCCGCTCGCCTGACATCTTCGGGCGTCACCCGGGCCACGCCCTCCAGGTACTTTTGGGCCAGCCGGTAGTCTCCGTACAATTCGAAAAACCCCAGGCTTTCGGCCAGACCTCTGGCGTTCTCAATCGAAGTAAGATAAGAAAAGTAGATGGCATTCTTGGCCTTGATCAGCTCCTGCTGCGAAACACTCTGCTTTGTGACCTTCGCCAGTTGACGAAAGACCTCCTCTTCTGCTTCCGGCAGATCCTCTGCTTCCAGCTCGGCCTCGATTAAGAACATGCCCAAGTCTTTCTGCACGGAGACCTGCGACGAGACCGAGCTGGCCAGTCTCTTTTCCTCCACAATTGCCCGGCTCAAACGCGAGCTTCTGCCGTGCCCCAGGATGTGCGCCAAGACGTCGAGGGCGAAGAAGTCGGGATGCAGCTGTCCGGGGATGTGGAAGCCCATCTTAAGATAGGTTGTGGTTATGTCCCCCTTCATCTGGAGATATTTCAACTCCGACTGGGCCGGTTCTTCCGGAACCCCAGGAAGATTTGTGGGTAGGCTCTCGACGCTTCCATAGAGCTCTCGCACCTGCGCCAATACCTCCCTCGAATCCACGTCTCCCACTATAGCCAGAATGATATTGTCCGGCCGGTAATAGCTCTTGTAGTAATCGAATAATTGATCCCGGCTCCAGCTTTCCACCTGTTCCGGCGTCCCCATTCTCCACCTGCGAATGGGATGTCGGGCGAAAGCCAGCTCCATCAGCTTCTCCCAGGCCAGCGCATCCGGATTGTCCAATTTTCTCTTGATCTCCTGGATGACCACTTTTCTCTCTTTGTCCAACTCCGCCGAATCGATGGATGAATTCCAAAGGGCGTCGGATTGAATCTCCAGACCCTGACGCACGAACCTGGCGGGAAGTACGGTATAGTAATGGGTATACTCATAGATGGTGCCCGCATTCAAATACCCGCCCAGATTCTTGGTTTCATCCCGCAGCTGCCCCACTTTTCTTTTGGCCGTGCCTTTGAAGAACATGTGTTCCAGAAGATGGGATATGCCGGTCAGGCTGTCCGGCTCGTTGAAATACCCGGTGTTTACCCAGGTGTCTATGGCCACCACCGGGGCGGAATGACGTTCCCGGACCAGCACGGTCATCCCGTTATCCAGCACGGTTCGAGTTACTTCCATTTGGTTTTCTCCTCCGCATCCCGTCAGGAGATAGACTGCCAACATCCAGAGTATAAACGATGCGGTCGATCTTCGGTTCATGTCGCACCTCGGATGGGGCCCTTCCTCAGGAGTCCTCAATTTAGCAATTTCGCCCCGACTGTCAAGCCATTTGCGGCATCGGTAGGCCAGGTCGGCGCGTGGGTCGGAAGTCGACCCCTCTTATCGACGCGGTGACGTCAGCCGCGACCAGCGAGGTCACTTCGCGGCCCCAGGAGTTCATCCGCCCACAGACTCAATGCTCCTCCGCACAAAAAAACAGCCCTCCGGCTGTGAAACCAGAGGGCTCTCTTTTCCAGAACCCATGCCTCACTACTTCAACAGCAACATCTTCCGTGACTGCTCGAAATTCCCCGCATGGATTTTGCAGAGCCCGGCGCCGTAAACCGCAACAAAAGAGCAAACTCCGGATCGGAGCTTGCTCTGCAGATTTCCCCACTCGCGCGGGACTCCCTGATATGGAATTCTACGGTTTGAGCATTCCCATGTACTGGTTTTGGTCGTTCAGTATCTCATAGGCTTTCCGAACATAGGGATCGGATTTCAGAAGAACCTCCTCATAGTAAGCCTTCTCCCCATACTTGTTGCTCAGAATCGCTCCTTCCAGGGATTCTTTTATCTGATCCAGGTTCTCCTCGAAATCGTCGTCCTTGTCCTTCTGGATGGCGCTTTCCAATTGCGCCATGGCGCCGGAGAATGTCTCCGGGTTCTCGGCCTTGGCGATCTTCTCTTTCAGGGGTTCCAGTTGAAGTTCCAGCACCGACTTGTAGGTGAAGTCCTTCTCCTTCAGGTAGCGCTTGAACTCCTCCAGAACGCTTTGGTCCACTTTGAAATCCTTGGAGACGTCGGGGTGCTCGGCTATGTACGATACGGCGAAGCTGAAGAACATGGACTGTCTGAGCAGATTCATTTCCAGGGGCTGCATTTCCTCCGGCGGAATCTCGATGTCCGGCACCACTCCCCCGCCACCATAGACCTTTCGTCCGCCTTTGGTATAAAAGACTTCCTTATCCGTCTGCACAAGCGTATCGGAGCGCGTCTTCCCCTCCATGTCGGCCGGGTGCACTTCCTCCTCCTGGGCAAGAGGCTGTCTTACGGCTCTCTCGGGCTTCTGGATGCACCTGCCGCTGGGAATATAGTATTTCGCCACGGTCAGTTTCAGATAGGTCTCGTTGCGTTCCGGGATGATCTGCTGTACCAGTCCTTTTCCGAAAGTCGTGTTCCCGATGATCACGCCTCTGTCCCAGTCTTGAATGGCTCCGGACACGATCTCCGAGGCGGAGGCAGTACCTTCGTTCACCAGCACCGCCAGGGGGCCGTCCGAAGCCGAGAACACCGGCTCGACTGTGGCGTCCCTTTCGTTTCTGAACTCGGTTCTTCCCTGGGTGTAAACGATCAGCCTGCCCCTGTCCAGGAAGAGATTCGAGGTTTCCACGGCCTGATCCAAGAGTCCCCCGCCATTGCTCCTCAGATCAAGAATCATCCCCTTCATGCCCTGCTTCTTCAAATCCACTATGGCATCCTTCAGTTCCTTTCCGGAATCCTTGGAGAACTTGGACAGCCTCACGTAGCCTATCCCCCCATCCGTCATGCCATAGTAGGGAACGCTGGTCAGTTCAATCACCGCTCGTTCCACGTCATACTCCAACGGCTCCGACGCTCCTTCCCTCTTTATGGTCAGGGTCACCGAGGTCCCGGCCTTGCCTCGCATCATCTTGGAGGCGTCCTCGGTGGTCATTCCCTGGGTGGACTTGCCGTCGATCTTGATTATCTGGTCGCCGGCCCGGAGTCCCATCCGATATGCCGGAGTGCCCTCTATGGGAGATATGACGGTGATAACGTTGTCTCTCTCGGAGATGGTCATTCCCAACCCTTCGTATTTGCCTTCCGTCATCTCCATCAGCCGGTCATGAGCTTGCACGTCCTGCAGGGCCGAGAACGGATCTAAGGTTTCTATCATTCCCTTGATTCCGGAATAAACCATCTCCTTCACGTCGATGGAATCCACATAGCGCTGGTTTATGTCAAACGCCACCTTATCCAGTAGCTTTATGTAGCTGTATAGCGTCTCTCTTTCCATCTGCCCAGCCACGTCAGGCTCTTCCGTTGCCTCGCCCAATCCCACGGCCCAAATTATGGCGGTGCAGATCAAGGCCAGCGCCAGAATGGCCAACCCGAACTTCCTCTGCTCTCTCATCAATGGCCTCCTATTTTCGATACCCTTCTCCGCCTCAAGTTAACAGAAATTCCGGTTTTGTCAATCTGAAAACTCCTGCTTCCACTTTGCCTGTCGCCACCCTGGGCTACTTCACATCCCAAATCCAATTGAGCAAATAACAGACCATAAAAGTCGGGCGCCTGAACAACTCCACTCGCAGGCTTCGGCTCCGTAAGGCGTTGATGCGTCGTGAAATAAGAATCCTCGGATAATCAGGCAGCCTTCTGGAAACATCGGTTGTGAAAGCTCTTGCTCGGCTGTTGGCAGTAGGATGCAACAGGTTTCACACTTCCTGCACCCCGGTTACAGCCACGCTTCCCGTCGTCCGTCCTCCCGATCCGCCCTGGGATTCGCGTTTTCTTGCCTCATCCATACTCTTGCGTTCATCCAACCGGCTAACCTGCGAGCCACTGACCTTCTCAGTAATTGGTACAATCATATTACCCCGGATGTTTCAAAGATGCTTGACACCTAGCTCAAAAAATCACATGCCAGCCATCACCCCGTAGCCGGTAGGATGAGAAGAGAGAACAAACAAATCAGGTTTGCCAAAACCATAACCCCCAGCAAAGCGGGTATTCCCAAAAGGGGGATCAGTATGGCGGAAGCCAAAAGCGAACCCAAAGCGGAACCGAACAGATCCACGGCGTAACCGGTTCCCGCTTTCTGGGTGGACCTTCGGCTTACGAAAAGGTGATTCCCCAGGGCAAAAAGCATTCCGCCCAAGAGACCGGATGTGGATATTATCAGAAGCAGGACGGTGGCGGTAGCCACCTCGGGAACAGACGTCCCCACCAGGACCCGAATCAGGATCAGGAGAACAAGCAAGAAAACTACCTGCAACAATTGCACCCTGGTCAAAATCCTGAAGCTGATTTCCCGCCGTAGAGCGGTCTTCTGAACGATGGCAGCCCCCAGAAAAAGCCCCAACATGAAGAGGGTGAATATCAATCCGATCATGGAATAGATGTAGCCATAGAGTATCTGGAAACATAGCACCAAGATTATTTCCACCAGAATGCTGGTGAAGCCGGCGACAAGAATCATAGCCAGCGCCAGGTTCGGCGCTTTTGACTTCGACGCGAAGCTCAGGAGGAAGACAAGCGCAAATCCAGCCCCTATGGCCACTACAAACCACGGGCGCTTCACGCCGGACAGGTAAAGAAGCAGCGGTTTCTCCAGGGACTTGAACTGCTTGCTCCAGAGTATGCTGTTGTAAAAGTAACAGACCGGCTCCAGGTCGGAGTTTTTCTTGCCATTGACCGCGTGTAGAGCATTGTTCAAGAGGGCCTCTCTCTCGGGAGAGAGCCGATCCGGCAGGAAGCTTTCGTTCACAAAGCTGGTCCTGATGCCTCTTTGACTGAGTCTGCCGACCAACGTCTGCCAGTCGTCGAAGAGCACATTCCGTTTTCCCGACGCCAGAAATATGGCATTCCCACCGGGAAGCACTTTCGCCTCCTCGAACACGGAGGCCAACGTGCGGTACAAGGAAGAAAAGTATAGGCCCAGTTCGTCGCTTATGTAATTCTCTGCGGAACTCACCCGGAACGAGAAAACCCCGTCGGGATTCAAAGTGGATCTCGCCATACTGAAAAACCCGGTGGTGTAAAAACGGTTCAACTGGGCCGTGCTGGGATCGGGCAGGTTCAGTATGATCACGTCATATCGTGCCGGGTGGTCGCTTTCCAGGTTTTGTCTGACGTAAAGCCTCCCGTCCACCAAGTGAACAACGACCCGTGGGTTCTCCAGCGACTGTATCTCTTTCTCAGGGAGATACGACTTTCCTGCTCTGATGAGTTCCGGATCGAGCTCGGCATAATCTATTCTTAGAGAATCGTACTTGAGCGCCTGGGCCAACGCCCCTCCCATTCCGCCGCCTATAAGAAGAAGGCTCCGAGGATGCGGGTGCTCCAAAAGCGCGAAATGCACTGCTTCTTCTGCGGAGAAATCGTTTGGAGAGGAAAAGAGCATCAGGCCGTTTTCATAGAAGGTGATTTGCTCCTGCTGTTGTGTGACCGTGATGTTTCCATACCTGCTGTCCTCGGAAAAGACCAGAGGAAGACTCCTCCACATCTTGGCGGCAGTATAATGATCCAGCCGGCCGCCGAGGTGTGAGGCCAGAAAACCGCCGACCACCAATACCGTCACAGCCAAGGCTGCAAGTCTGGCCCATGTACCTGAACTTCCAAAAAGGAGGATGGCGAAGAATGCCAGGTTCAGAACGATCAGCAGGTATGCGATGGAGAAATTGGAGAAACCGGGGATCAGGACAAACGTAACCGAAAACCCCGCCAGGGCGGCTCCCAGGGATTCCCACAAGTATACCCGGTTCACGGCAAAGACCCGGGTTTCGTCAAACGCCCAGGCCTTCGAGTTCAGCACGAAGGTGATTCCCAGAACCAGACACAGGGGACTTAATGCCAGCAGCGCAAAGAGAAGCATGGGGACGAAGCCGACTATCTCAGCGGGAGCGGTTCCCAGTATCTGCTTGGAGAACCGGATGAGGACCATGGCGGCCAGAGTGAAAAGCGATATCAGCAGGTACCACCAAGACAGTCCTCGGGGCGTGTGAGTCCATCTGATTGCGATCCTGTTGCCCAAGGCCGACCCCAACCCCACCCAGAAGAGCCACACAGCCAGCATGATGCCCAAAGTCAGCTCGTTCCCATAGAAGGCAACCATGAATTCGCGGAAAAGGATTATCTGTGCGGCCATTGAGCTGAAGCCCAAGACAATGCAAGCCGACAGGAAATGTACCCCTTGGCTGGATTTAGACAAGTTCATTTGCGCTTGCTAATATAAGGAAGGTAACTGAAGGACGCCAGAAGAATCAAATGCGCGCTTGCTCTTATGGAAGCTGGGTTTGAGGGAGACAAGCCCAAAGAACTTCTCGGCTCAGCTGAACTAACTCCAGACCCCAGGAATAACGGTCCCACAGGATTGACATTTGCCGTCTTTGAGGTTCATACGGGTGATCTGAAAGCCCACTCTCCCTATCACCATATTCTTACAATTGGGGCAGTAGGTATTCTCCCCCTCGTGGCCGGGCACGTTCCCTATATAAACGAAGTTCATGCCCTCGGCCAAGGCGATCTTTCTGGCCTGCTCCAAACTTGATACCGGGGTGGGGGGCAGATTCTTCAGCAGGTATTGCGGGGTAAAACGGGTGAAATGGATGGGCACGTTCTTGCCCAGCTCGGTTACCAACCATTTGGACATTCGCCTGATGTCCTCCGGGTTGTCGTTGAGAGTGGGCACCATCAAATAGACCAGCTCATGCCACACATTGCTCTTGGCCAGATCGGTGAGAGCATCCATAACCGGTTGCAGCTTCCCTCGGCATATGTCATGATAGTAGTCTTCGGTGAATGCCTTGAAGTCCACCTTGATGGCATCCACCTCTCTTATCAGCTCCATCCAGGGATCGTGGTTTATGTATCCGGCGGTGATGACCACACTTCGAACTCCCTTGCGTCTTCCCGCGGCCGCACAGTCCAGCATGTACTCGTAGAAAACCGTAGGCTCCGAATAGGTATAGGCTACGGATTTACATCCCGTCTCCTGAGCCAAAGCAGCCACCTCCTCAGGTGGGAGATCATAGGAATTCACCTGTTCGGGCCGAACCTGGGATATCTCCCAATTCTGGCAGAACTTGCAGTTTAGGTTGCAGCCTGCCGTGGCCATCGAGAAAGCATCGGTGCCTGGGAGGAAATGAAACAGGGGTTTCTTCTCGATGGGATCCTTGTGAACCGAGCAAGGACGGGAGTAAACTAACGTGTAGTATACACCGTCGTGGTTTTCCCGAACGCCGCAGTATCCCCTTTCCCTGTCCCCCACCTCGCACTTATGGGGACAAAGCTCGCATTCGATCTCCTTATCCTCAAGCTTCTTGTAATACTTGGCCTCCACTTGCGACAGACCCGGCTGGGGGGCGGAAACGGAGGCTGCAGCCGTCCCACCCAGCATACCGCCAGTGGAAACAAGCGGGGAAGCCAGTGCTCCGCCCGCCGCGGCCAGCGAGCATTTCAGGAAATGTCTCCTGTCGACTATCATTTCATCTCCGCCAGTGATGCCTCACTCAATAAATACAATCCAAGAAGCCTTTTGTTGCGACCCTCCCCTCAGATGGTCTTCTCCACCAAATCTATCTCATCCATGCTCGCCTTACCCAACTGGTGTTCTTGATCGGCAGCCGTAAAGATGTGTTGTGGTTTCCTCCCAGCCTTCTCCAAGGAAGGCAGCCCGTTCTCGGCTCTGATCCGGTCTATAATCCGGTATCCCACGAAATCGACGGCCACGGGATCTTCGCTTAAGATCAATCCGCCGAAGTGCTTGGCCCACTGTCGGTGATACGACGGACCGCCGTTGAATTGCACCCGCAGGGCGTCGCAGATCACCAGCTTCTGCTGGTTCCTTATCAGGGATACGGCATTCAGATCGGCGACGTAAGGGTCGCAGCCGTCCTCGTGATACTTGTTGGGATTGTGGATCGCTCCGAACCAGTTCTTCAGCGAGCAGGTCACACCGGAGAGGCCGTGATCCTTGAGCACCGGGAGGTTCACCTGGGCGCTGGTGAGCTGCTCCATGATCCGGCTTACCAGACTACCGATGCTGCGGTAGTTTATCAATTCGCTCGAATATCCCACGCCCTGGCTGTCCGTGCCAAAACACAACACTTCGTTCCCATCCACATTCACGGGAAATCCCACCTCTTTCAGCTCGTACGACGACCTGTCCCAAATGACTATGTTGCGCGGCTTGAATCCGGCTGCCTTTAACAGACCGACGACTGCCGACGAGACCTGCGGGTGAGTGGAGGCCATAGGACCGGCCAGGCAGTTCACCTTCAAGCCCACTTTGTCTTGAGGCTCGAAGTAATGGCGCAGTGCATCCTCAGGAGCAGATGCAGAAGTCAGAAGGCGCAGCCCTTGACCCACCATACTAACGAGCACTTCCCCATCCACCTTGCCGGAGGAGTCTATCACAGTTGAGCTTCTGATGACTATAACTCTTGATTTGGCCACACTCGCCTCGATGCCGAGAGACCTGAATACGGCTAACTCTTCATGTTTATACGGAATACGATTGGGGTTTTGGCGCTATTGGGCAACAGTGCTTCGGCCTAAAGGCACGGGCAAGACTTGCCAGCTTTTAATGCAGTGGGCGAAACGACTTTTGGAGGAACGATAGAGGGCTTGATGTTTTACTTCATCTGATCACTGTAAATGTCTGTTAGTCAGTATGTCTTATTTCCTTCTCCGTGATGTACGCGGTCACTAACGCCGCAGGCGTCACATCGAAAGCTGGAGAGAAGACCTTGGTATCCAAAGGCGCGATCCTCCTCCCAAGGCAATAGGTCACTTCTTCAGGCGATCTTTCTTCTATCTCAATCTTAGTACCATCCGGGATAGAGGGATCAAAGCTGGAACTGGGGGCGGCCACGTAGAAGGGGATTTGGTGATATTTTGCCAGGATGGCCAGATTATAGGTGCCAACTTTGTTGGCTACGTCCCCATTGGCCGCCACCCTGTCCGCACCCACTATCACACAATCGACCTTCTTCCTTTTCATCACCGTAGCCGCGGTATTATCGCAGATCAGCGTTACGTCGATCCCCTGTTGCTGAAGCTCCCATACGGTCAATCTCGCCCCCTGGAGAACGGGCCGGGTTTCGTCGGCGAAGACGGATATCTTCTTTCCCTGCCAGGTGGCCGTGTATATTATCCCCAGGGCCGTGCCGATACCCCCGGTAGCCAGCGCACCGGCATTGCAATGCGTCAGAACGGTGTCGCCGTCCTCCAGAAGAGTGGCCCCGAACTCTCCGATCTTCTCGCACATCTGTTTGTCTTCCTCATGTATGGCCAAAGCTTCCTGTAGAAGCGCTTGGGTGAGTCGCTTGGGATCCAAG
>CAZPRG010000046.1:0-14693 GCA_964588675.1 uncultured Ignavibacteria bacterium | reverse complement strand
AATAGTCCTCCAGCAGAGCCTGGCTGAAACCGTCGATATTTCTCAAGGGAGCTCGCAGGTCGTGCGAAACCGAATAGCTGAACGCCTCCAACTCCTTATTGGAGGCGGCCAGCTCGGCCGCCTTGGCCTCCAGGCTTTCATTCAAAGCTCTGATTTCCTCTTCCGCCCGCTTTATTTCGGTGATGTCGATCAGGGAGAGCTCCAGGCCAGCAACTCGCCCGGAATCGTCCTTCACCGGCGTGAGCGCCCAATCCCAATAGGTCATGCCGCCCTCCGGCCGATCGCTGGAAACCAGAGGCTTGGCTTTGAATTCGATGGGCTCTCCCATGGCTCTCACTTTTCGGAAGATGGCCCGATTCTGTTCATCCGGAAAGAGATCGAAATAGTTTTTTCCAATCAGCTCATCCGGGGTATACCCCACCCCGCGGGCATACATGGAGTTCACTCGCACGAAGTTGAAATCCGGGTCCAGATAGGCCAGATGAGCATTGGTGTGCTCTTTGATGATGTCCAATATGTCGCGCTCTTTGCTGAGCTCGGCCGATACCTCTTTGAGCTCAGTGACGTCGCGCCCGTACACGTTGACATCGTCGGCGTCGGCGCAGGGGACCAGGTTTAGGGACAGTATTCTTCCCCTGTGCTCGGCTTCCACAATCTTATCCACGCCGGAGCGGATGACTTCAGCCACCAATCCGCGCCAGTATGAAGGAATAGAACCTCCGATTGTGGAACTCCAGTCCTCCAACAAGGTCCGGCTGGCTTGATTGGCATAGAGAACTTTTCCCTCCTTGTCGATCCGTAGAACCGGACTGGGATTCTCCGCGGGGAATCGAGCCAGATCCTCGATCTTTCTCTCAGCCAGCTTCCGTTCTGTAATGTCCCTTACCGTACCGAAGGCTGCCCGCAAGACGCCTTCCTTGTCGAAATCCAACTCTGCCTGTTCCCGAACCCATTTCACTTGGTTTCCCACCAGAATGCGGTGCTCGATGTCGTAGCGCTCCCCGTGCAGAGCCGCCTTCCAGGCCCGCTCCACGAACTCGCGGTCACCCGAATGAACGCTGGACAGAAAAGTTTCATACGTCATGGGCTGCCCCTTGGGGACTCCGAAAATGCGATAGGTTTCCTCGGACCAGAGCAAGTCATTTTGCTGAAGGTCCAATTTCCAGCTTCCTACGTGAGCGACTGCTTGAGCCCGCTCCAAATCCCTCTGGCTTTCGCGCAGGGCGTTCTCTGCCCGGTTGCGCTGGGTTATGTCGACAAAAGCAGCGATCGAGCCGTTCGGCGTTCCCTGCGAATCGAACAAAGGAGTAACGTTGCCCAGAAGTGTGCGCACCGTGCCGTCGTCGAATACTATGTCAATGGTGTAGTCCGTCAGCTCCTGGCCCGATGCCGCCACCCGCTGTATGGGCATTTCCTCAGGCGCCAGCTCCCTCCCGTCCTTGAACACACGAAAGTGTGCAACTTCCTCCGACTGGGAACCCGATTTCGACATGTTCGTGCCCTGGGGCACCCGCAGCAGCTCCTGGGCGAAGCGGTTGCCATATATCTGGCGGCACTGCGGATCTTGAGCGATCCAGATGACCGTGGGCGCGACATCCAAGAGAGCTTGAAGACTGGCAGCCTGGCTGCGCTGGCGCTCTTCGCTCACCTTCAGAAGGTCCTCCGCCTCCTTGCGCCCAGTGATGTCCTGAAGGGTTATCAGCACCAAGGGTTCCCCACGGATATTAAGCCGGGAAGTGGAAAGGAGGAACGTCAGATCACGCACCTTCTCTCCTGCCGTGACGGAGAAGTTGGTTTCCACGTCACTATAGCTCCGACCGCTCTGCAGAGTGGAATCGACCAGGCGCCGGACGGTGCATTCCTCACAGTGTGGCCCGAAGCCGCAGCCTTTTGGATCCTGTAGTGAATAAACACAGCGTAGGGCGTCGCCGCCGCGTAAGTTGAGCATGTCGGCAGCAGATTTACCGGTGAAAGTTCCCGCCAGCTTGTTAGCTTTCCGCACTCGGCGTTCTCCATCCAAGAGAAGCATAATCAGAGGTGCATTCTCATAAATGGAGGACAGCTCTTCTTCCTTCTCTCTAATGTCCTGTTCTGCCTGCCTGCGCTCTACGATCTCCTGCTGCAATGCTGCAGTTGACGCTTTCAGTTCGGCGGTACGATGTTCCACTCTTCTTTCCAGCTCGTCGTACGCCTGCTGTAGTGCTTCTCGGGAACGGTTTCTCTGTACGTGGCTCCACATCCCGCTTAGGAGCAAGACTATCTGGCGCTCGTCGGACTTATCGTAGTTTGTGGATTTGTTGCCCATCCCGGCGACGGCTACGATTCTTTTGCCCTCGAAAACGGGTACCACCATGAATTTGTCAACCGGGGGATGACCGGGAGGAAGCCCTTTCTTAGCGGGGTGGGGTTGGCTGTAATCGTTTATAAATAGGGTCCGGCGTTGTCTGATGACCTCCGCCCAAATGCCGGCCCCCGCGATGTGCCACTGCATCGGATTGCCGCCTACGTTGCATCCCCTGACCGGGTCTTTGGAAACGGCATGCAGGGTATAAACCGCCTCGTCCTCGCTTAAGAATCCCAAGAAACCGACTTTGCTCCCGGTCAGTGCGATCCCCTGATCCAACGTGAACGCAGCCATCTCGGTAACCGGAGCCTCGCTTATTTGGCTTAGGCGGAGAAGTGCATCCAACCGGGCCTGCTCCATTCGAAGAGACTGCTCGGAACGCAGACGCTCTTGGTTCTCTTTTCTCAGCCTCCTATTGGCCTGTTCCAGTTCGGCGGTTCGTTCTTTGACACGGATTTCCAACTGGTCCTTAGCTTCCCGGACTGCCTCCTCCGCCTGCTTTCGCCCGGTTATGTCGATTCCGGTGACGACGATCCCTGCTATCGACTCCCCCTCCATTAGGGAGGCCTGTCCCGGAGCGAACAAGATAGTGTGCACGGAACCGTCTTTGGCCAAAACCGGGATCTCGTATTCCTGGTCGGTTCCGCCGGAGAAGGCTTCCATCATTATTCCCGTCACCCTGCCTCTTTGCCCTTCCGGAACGAACTCGAGCGCGGGTTTTCCGATCACATCCTTCTTTTGGTAGCCCAAAACATTCAGCGCGGCCCTGTTGGCGTCCATTATGGTCTGATGCGGCCCTATGATCAGGTTGAAGGATTGCCCCTCTTCGTACAGGAACCTGTATTTCTCCTCGGATCTGGCCAAAACCGCTTCTGCCTGCTCCTGCTTTCGGCGCAGCCTGATGCTCATAACTCCGTAAGCCAAGTCGTCGCTCAGCTCGATCAACAACTCTATCTCCTCGAAGGAAAACGGATCGGGAGCCTTTGAGTATATGTTGATTGCTCCGAATGCCTTTCCGTTGAAGATCAATGGAAGGACTATGGAGGAGGCATAGCCTCTTTTCAGGGCTTCTTTCCGCCAGGGTTTGAAATCAGGATCGGTCAACATGTTTCTGCAGATGGCCGGTTTCCCCGTGCGGATGGCCGTGCCGGTGGGACCGCGACCCCGCTCGCTGTCAGCCCAGGTGATATTCACGGTCTCAAGATAACCTTCTTCAAAACCGGCTTGAGCCACAGGCCTGACGGTCTTGTTTTCATCGTTCTCGGCAAAACCGATCCAAACCATGGAGTATCCGCAATCCTTTATTATAAGCCGGCATACTTCGTTCAGATAATCCAGCTCACTGGTTGCCCGCATCATGGCCTGGCTGCTGTCGCCCAGCGCCCTCAGCACACGGTTAAGCCGATGGAGTCTGTCTTCTCTTAGTTTGCGTTGGGTGATGTCCTGAACCTGAACCAAATAGCCCGTTTGAGATTTATTTTTCGCCGACGACAGAGGGGTAATGATCACATCCAAATCGATGGTTTCCGATTTGCCGGTCTTGTACACTCCGAGTTCCTTGACTTTTTCGAAATCGAAGGGACCTTCATACCTGACCGTTTTGCCGTCCTTGAGCTTCTTCTTTTGCTCGGCGGAGAGATTGGGATCTTCGAAAAGATCGAACCCTTTTACTTGGGCCGGATCCGATACGCCGAATATTTCCAGGCAGGCCCGGTTGGCTTCCACCAATTTGCCTTCCGAGTCGTACAACTCGATCCCTATTGGCGATTCGCCATAGATACTTCGGAATCTGAGTTCGCTGGCCTGCAGAGCCTGACGTGTCCGAATGGCATCCGTGATGTCTGCAGAATAAACGCGAATACGTGAGCCGTCATGACTTACCGCGAAGATGGTCTGCCCGTACCACCCATCTGCGACTTTGACTTGTCGACGAACCCAATCTTTCTTCCCCTCCTTGAGCTCTTTTATGGCGGAAGGCAATTCAGCCAGAAAAGAATGCTTGACCCCGGTAGCGGACAGGTCAGAAAAGAGTTTCTCTGCAGCTGGGTTGGTGAAAAGCACCCTTCCCGCAAGGTCCGTCTCGACTACCGGCATGGGATTGATTTGGGGGAAGGAGGAGAATCTCTCAACCGTCTCATCGGCCATCTGGCTCTCAATCGCAGGTTTTATGGCCAGCAGGATCAGTTCCGGCTTGCCTTCCTGCGCGTGCAGGATGCGAGCATTAAGCAGCATGATGCTCTCTGCACCGCCCGGCCGCCTGAGCTTCAGCTCGAAATTCTCAAAAGAGGCACCGTCGCGGAGCATTCCCCCCAACTTTTCTTTCAGCTCCGGGACGCCCCATTGTCCGTCGCCCAGGCTGAAGAGCGATTCGCCCTTAGCATTGTCCGGAGCAATTCCAAGGAGATCATAGAATGAGCGATTGGCCGAGACGACCGTCAATTCACTGTCCAGCAGCACCAGGGGTTCGTGGAGAGTCAGGATAATCGTCTGTGCCCATTCTGCGGCTTGCTTGATGTCTTCGAAGACCACAGGGCAGTCGGGAACTGTGTCTGCCGGAGATGCCGGAAGTCTTTTGCCCGGATCACGAGGAGAATGCAGGGATTCCGGAGTGTCGTCGGGCACGGGCGCCGCTTTACCGGGGCTGCGCCCTTCGGCACCCCGCCGTCCGGTTTGTCCTTTCTCGGAGCTCACAGAGACCACCCATTCTTAGCGTATCGAATCCGGTATAGACTAACGCACTATTCAATATAATCGCGATTACCACAAAAAGCAATGCCTAAGTGCATCATTTGCCAGAGCAACCCATCGAGCTTGGGTCGCCTTGCATTCCGACAAAAAGCTACTTCTTATTCCTCCGGTTACCACCCTTCAGACGAGGTCTGATTCTGACCAACGGCCGCATGCAGCTTAGCGACACTCGGATTCGTTCAAATCGGTTCTGATTCAGCATAGCGACATTACGTAACGTTCTTACGCAGAACTTGCGTCATCTCTTCCCATTGACAAATTCACATCCTCACCGATATTATAGTCGAAACTTGAGGAGATTGTTTCAATCGCAGCATGGCAGGAGACAGCAACATGTTTGGTCATAAGGAGAAGCTGTGGGATCGACCGAGAAGCACCGGAGATCCTGAAGTAAAGGCAGGTCGCGGAGCTGAGATCAACGTTGGAATTGGCACGTTGGGGCAGACCACAACCGTCTTGCGCCGGGACCAGCGCCGAGAACGCGCACAAGCGGAGGGCGATAAGATGAGAGCCATAGTCTATTCTCTGCCTGAGGCTGTCGACTGCCAGGCAGCCATCAGGTTCTTCTCGGAAAACGGCATCCAGTTCGAGGACCGGAGCGTCGAGCAGCCGGAATTCGAGCGCGAGCTGGTGACGGAATACGGCAGTCTGACCGTGCCCACCATCGTGGTGGGAGATGAAGTGATTTTGGGCTTCAGCATAAACAAAAACAGGATTGCCAAAGCGCTGAACCTGGAGAGGAGGTGAAGTGGATGAAGACATACGGGAAGCTGACGCTGGCTTTCTTTGTGGTCTTTTTGGCGGCGTTGACATTGGGGACCAGCAGTTTCTCCCAGCAAGGCCAGGGAATGATGAATCAGGGCGGCACGATGGGAGAGATGATGGGATCCATGCACAACATGATGGGGCAATGGGGCCAATGGATGGGGAACTGGGATAACATGATGGGTCAGCGGATGAGCTACGGCAACCGGGGCATGGTGAATATGAGAAACATGGCCATGATGATGTCCTACATGTCTCAGAACATGGGCACCATGATGCAGGATCTTGACGCCCTGATGAACAATCCGGAGATGACCAAGGACAGCATGAACAAGGAACAGATGGACCAAATGCAGCAACATCTGAAGACCATGACCGATCAGATGCAGCTGATGATGACCAACCTGCAGGAGATGAGCAAGCGGGTGGAAAGCATGGAGACCAAGTGAACCCGGCGGATCGACAAATGGGCAAAATCCGTAAGCCGGGGTGTGTGCAAGAATTCGCAGCCGGTGGTGCGGTCGTGCAAAGCCGCCAGGGCGGGAGGGGGGAGTATGCCTTCCCTGGCGGCCTGGCCTTGCGACCGGTTGTCGAGAATGGATTGGATACAGTCAGCGGGCCAATGAGGCGGGCGGACTACAGAAGTCAAACTCCTGGCGGTGAACAGTGAAAACCATACTGGTAGTGGATGACGACGAGAACGCGCGTTTGCTGTGCGAAAGGCAGTTGCGCTTCGGAGGGTACGTGACCAAATCGGTGTCTTCGGGTGAGGAGGCTCTGCGCTACGTGGACCAGGACCCTGACGTCGGGCTGATCGTTTTGGACGTCAAGATGGAGCCCATGGATGGGGTGCAGGTGCTGGAGGAGCTGCGGGAGAGAAAAGTCGACATCCCGGTGATACTGTATTCGGATTATCCCAATTACAAGCGCGACTTCAAAACCTGGCTGGCCGACGCGTTCCTGGTGAAGTCAGCCGATCTGGGTGAGCTGAAAAAGACTGCCAAGGAACTCTTGGCATCTCCTCGGAGAAGAAAATACTGAGGATCGGCGGATGTCGGAAACCGTCCGCGAAGAGGCGGGTGGGTGGAATTCAGCTTATGAGGCGGGATCCGGCCTGAGCAGCCCAGGGCGCGGATTCTTCACGCAAACGAGGCAGGCAGAACTATCGACCAGTGTCCCCTTTGAACCAAGCCAGGGAAAGGAGGTGACAGCTCATGGCCGTAACCAGATGGAGGCCGCTCAGAGATCTGATGAGCCTTCAGGACGAGATGAATCAGATGTTCGACGAGTTCTTCGGTCGCCCCGTGATGACACCGGAGTGGACCGATAAGGCGTGGAACCCCAGCGTTGACGTTTCCGAAACCAAGGACAGAGTGGTCATTGCGGCGGACATGCCCGGCATGACCAAGGATGACGTCAAGATAACCATCCAGGATCATACCCTCACCCTGGAAGGTGAAAAGAAGCGGGAGAAGGACGAGAAGGATAAAAACTACCATCGCCTCGAGCGCAGCTACGGTTTCTTCCACCGTTCCTTCACGCTCCCTGCCGCGGTGAAAGCGGATAGGATCAAAGCCGTTTATAAAGACGGCGTTCTCAGCGTCACGCTGCCCAAGGTCGAGGAGGCCAAGCCCAAAGAGATACCCGTCAGTGTCGAGTGAAGCTTCTCGGGGCAGCAGATTGGCCGGGGAGGATGATCGAATGAGACCTGATTGCGCCGGCATCATCATGACGAAGTGCTGTTATGGGAGCCTTATCTCCGCCAGGACTTCGCCAGCGGTCAGGCAAAAACCCTTATAGAGGATCTGGAGAACCGGAATGTTACCCTTCAAGAGAATTCTCTGTCCAACGGATTTCAGCCAGCCGTCCTTTGAGGCGCTCAAAGCGGCCCAGGAGCTGGCGCTGCACTTCTCGGCCGAGCTGTATCTGGTCCACGCGGTCGCTCCCGTGCCCCGGGTGTCTGTCACCGAGGCCCCTGAGGTGCACGGGAATCCCCATGATCTCAACGTCCCCCTGCATATGGAAAAACTGGAAGAGGCAGCCCAGGACCGTCTGAAAAAGGTGGCTGCTGAACGCCTGTCCAAAGATCTGTACGTGCAGCAGATAGTGGTTCATGGGCGCGCCGCAGAAGAGATCGTGAAGGTTGCCCAGGAGGAAAAAGTAGACCTGATAGTCCTGGCAACCCACGGCGAAACCGGATGGGGGCAGTTCTTCTTCGGATCGGTTGCAGAGAAAGTGGTGAGGACAGCCGGATATCCGGTGCTGGTCATCCGAGCGCCTCGGGAAAAGGGAAGTGGTCGGAAATGAGTGTGAAGGCATCTTGCGCGCAGATTTTCACTTCGTGCTGGACGATGTTGACGTGTCCAGACTATCTGAGGATAAGAACTTCGAATGCCAGGCGACCACAGGCATCATCCGGAGATCCAAAAGGTGGGCATTACAAAAGAGGGGCTGGTGAAGATCGCATGATGACTGTGGAAAACCTCAAACCAAAGAAAGGAGAGACAGATATAGTAAGACTCTGCAAAGCCACTGAAGAAAAACCGTTGAGAATAAACCAGGCCCTGGTTTGGGTCGCCGGGCGGGGACGATGAAGGCGACTCCTCCTTTTGAATTGCCCTGTCCCGCAGCCCGACCGGTTGTATCACTTCCGGGCCAGGCCGGTGCAGTTGAAGTGTCTCTGCGGTGCCTGTGGCGTCTGGTCATTCGGTAGAGCGCGCAGCAGCGGTGTTAGTGCACGATCGTGAAAAACGAGATTTCGAAATATAACCAAATAACGTGAAGGCGGTGATCATGAGCAAGATCGTCAGACGGACCTGGCCCTTTGTCCTGATTCTCATCTTGGGATTCTTCGTTGGTTTCACGGTCGCGCCCAATCCCAGACCGACCTTAGTCAGCGGAATCGCGGGAGCGTCCGCAGGCACAGCCCGGGCGCAGGCTAACCTGGGCGAAGGCCGGTCTTTCGCGGTGCAACTCAGCGATGCCTTCGAGGCGGCTTCGCGGAAGTTGAATCCATCTGTGGTTCCCATCTTTGCCGAACATATGGTTCAAATCCAGAACCCCTTTGGGTCTCCGGACGATCCGTTTCACCAGTTCTTCGGCGACGATTTCTTCCGGCGTTTCTTCGGCACGCCTCCCGGACAGGGCAAACGTTTGGTGCGCAGCCTGGGATCGGGCGTGATCGTCAGTCCGGACGGTTACATATTGACCAACAACCACGTGGTGGAAGGCGCCGACACGTTGACCGTGGTTCTGGCGGACGGAAAGAAGTATCCGGCCAAACTGGTGGGCACCGACCCTCAGAGTGACGTGGCGGTCATAAAGGTGGAAGCCACCAATCTGCCGGCGGCCACTTTGGGCAATTCGGATTCGGTGAAAGTCGGACAGTGGGTGATAGCCGTGGGCAATCCCTTCCAGCTGATGCACACGGTCACCGCGGGCATCATCAGCGCCAAGGGCCGTTCGGAAATCGGGCTGGCGGATTATGAGGATTTCATCCAGACCGATGCCGCCATAAACCCCGGCAACAGCGGCGGCGCACTGGCCGATCTGGACGGCAACGTGATCGGCATCAACACGGCCATCAACAGCCCCTCCGGCGGCAACATCGGCATCGGATTTGCAATCCCCATGGCCATGGCCAGTGAAGTGATGGACGCGCTGATCACCCAGGGCAAGGTGATCCGGGGTTACGTGGGTCTGGCCTTGCAGGACCTGGACGACAATCTGGCCAAAGCCATGAAACTGAAAAGTACCCAGGGTGCGCTGGTGGGCGACGTGGTGGCCGGAGGTCCGGCGGACAAGGCCGGTGTGAAAAGAGGGGATGTGATCGTCCAGATGAACGGACAGGACGTGGCCAACAGCCTGCAACTCCGTAACCAGGTGGCTCACGCCAAACCCGGCACATCCACCACTTTCACCCTGATGCGGGACGGCAAGCAAATGGAGGTCAAAATTCTATTGGCCGAGCGGCCAAAGGAACTTAAGGCGGGAATGGAGCAGGCGCAGCCCCAGCCCGAGGAGTATCAGAAGCTGGGCCTTTCCGTCCAGGATTTGACCCCGGATCTGGCCGATCAACTCGGGTACCAGAACGACGAAGGCGTGGTGGTCACGGACGTGGCGGAGGGTAGCCCGGCCGAACAAGCGGGATTACAGCAAAACGACCTGATTAAGGAAGTCAACAAAGTGAAGGTACGGACGGTTCAGGAGTTCAAAACGGCTGTGGCTCGGCTCGAAGGCGGCACCTCCGCGGCTATGCTGGTACGCCGGGGTGAGATGACGTTCTTTGTGGCCATCCAGATTCCCTGATCCCCGGCAGGCGGGGGATGCGCACATCCAAATCCGATGGGAGATGGAGGGAGGTGTCCAGCGGAAGCACACTCCGCAGAACATATGAGCAAAAGCGACCGGAGAACGTGAGTGAATCGGAGGCCCGGTGCCCCTGGCTTGCAGCACGGCCGGGTTTGCAGCCAAGCGAATCCGCTCTGGCCCGCGATTTCGTTATGGCGCGCCGAGAAGATATGTCAAGTGCAGTTGATACCGAGCAGTGCAATAAACCCGCTTTGACAGGTAGGAGGAGGTAGAAAACCCATGAAAGCAAAAACCCGCATCAACGCGGCGATCATGGCGCTCTTGCTGGCAGCCACCGTAGTCTTGGCAAGCGCGCACCCGATTAAAGCAGAGCCGGATCAGACGTCGGACAGCGCCGTAAAAACGGTTCTGGAACAGCGTCTCACCAAATACGGTCTGCTGCAGGGGAACAACATACAGATCTCCGTGGCCAACGGAGTGATAACCCTGAAGGGAGTGGTGCGCAGCCTGGCCGACAAGCGACGGGTAGCGCGCTACGCGCACCAGGTGGACGACACCTATAACATCGAGGACCAGTTGACCATTCAGGCAACCGATCTCTCCGATCAGCAGATCGCCGACAGCGTGATGGCTCAGATCGATCAGTATGTGTTCTACAGCATCTTCGACTGGATACAGGTTCAGGTCAACAACGGAGTGGCGACCTTGAGCGGGTGGGTGGACGTTCCCTGGCACAAGCAGGGGTACGAAAAGCAGGCCCAAAAAGCTCCCGGGGTCAAGCAGATAATCAGCCAGATCCAAGTTTTGCCTGCGTCCTTCTCCGATGATGATATACGTCGTCAGGCTGCACAGGCGATTTATGATGACGGGATCCTCTATACATATGGCTACCGGAGCGTCCCTGCCATCCACATCATCGTCAACATGGGAATAGTCACCTTAGAAGGGGTGGTGAAATCGTCCTTTGATGCGAAGCGGGCCTACAGTCTGGTGCTTTTCACGACGGACGCGATGGATGTCGTCAACCAGCTTCGATTTCCGGCTCCTGCCAAGTAGCACCGGACGCGGTCGAGCCCAAACCCGTTCTGGCTGATCCGCTGCGGGGCTGGGCGTATTCGGATGTCATCTTTCGGAGAGCTCCCGGATGACCCGACAATGGTCCTGATCGTCACAGTTGTTTGCGGCGCGATAAGACGAAGGCGATTGGCGGAGGCGGGGAGCGTGATCTCGCTTGGACTGCCTGGCAGGCAACGATTCGCCGAGGGCCTGGCCAAGTCTTGCTTCAACTGAATTCGGGTCCGGGTGGGTTTCTATGGGTTCAGATGAACCAACACCAAACCGACAACCCCATACTTGCGTTCGCAATAGTCTACCCATCACCAACTCTTGCCCCGGTTCTCAAAGGTTTCGAATCCGGTTTCCCGTTTCCTTGCTTCCTCCCTATTTACTGCCTCTTCGTCCGCTTGCCACCGGCACTCTCTCATTTTCCACTCTTAGTATCGAGCTTCTGCGTAGATTAGATCAGAAAACTGTGAAGCGAATTAGCGAGAAAGCAGAGGAGGATTGATGATAAGCTTAAACGGCAAAGTGGCGTTGATCACCGGAGCTTCCAGGGGAATCGGAAAAGCCGCCGCGTCTCTTTTTGCACGTGCGGGATGCGATGTTGCGGTGAACTACAATCTCAGCGAAGCCTCGGCCCGGGACGCAGCCTTTAGGGCGGAGAAGCTGGGGGTGAGAGCGAAAACGTTCCGGGCGGACGTTTCCCAGAAGACGGACGTGGAACGCATGACGGAGCAAGTCGTCACGCATTTCGGACGAATAGACATCCTGGTGAACAACGCCGGAGTCTGGAAATACGCGGAGATTGAGAAGATGACGGGGCAGCAGCTTCGGGAAACCATGCAGCTGAATGTAGAGGGCGTTTTTCACGCCATTACCGCCGTGCTGCCTCACATGATCGAGCGAAAGTCCGGCAATATCATTAACGTATCGTCTACTGCTGGTCAGAGAGGCGAGCCGTTTCACTCCCATTATGCAGCCTCCAAAGGGGCCGTGATCAGCCTGACCAAATCGTTGGCGGCCGAGCTTGCTCCCCACCACATCAGAGTCAACTGCGTGGCTCCCGGTTGGGTGGATACGGACATGAGCCATGCCTCTCTGATGGGAGAGGAAAGAGATAAAATACTCGGAACGATCCCGTTAGGACGGGCCGGTACGGCCGAAGAGATAGCCGGATGCATCCTCTTTCTGGCGTCCGATCTCTCCTCCTACGTCAACGGCGAGATACTAAACGCCAACGGCGGCTCGGTGCTTTGCGGATGACCCCTTGAACCACTGAAGGCCCGCCGGGATCAAAAGGAAAGCTTTGAGGGACATCACTAGCAAAGAAAGCTTGCCAAAAATGCAAAATGACTTAAATTATGCATAGGGTGGGGTGTGTCCTCGAAAGGAGAAGAGGAATGCGTCTGGGTTCAGCGCTTTCAAGCCGGCACCTGTGCGCCGGTGTCTTTATATTTCTGGTTACTCTCTGTTTCTCCCGTCCAATCCGCGCAGACGTTCCCGACATGATGATCAACACGGACGGGACTTCCCAGATTCACAACGAGGAACAAATTTGGGTTTCCCCGGTTGACTCTAATGTGGTCATGATAGTGTGGCGGGATTTCCGGCTGGGTTACAGGCGTGTGGGCTTGGGCGTTTCTTATGATGAGGGTCACACTTGGACGGACAGTCTTCTTTCCGGCGGAAGCTTCTATTACTACTCCGATCCTTGTCTTTCAGGCGACCGCGCTGGTACCTTCTATCCCCTTACCATGAACTACGAGGGCTATGGCTTCAGCGACTTCAGTTTGTGGAAGACCACCAATGACGGCACAAGCTGGCTGGGGCCGTACTACGTGCTCGGTTCATATGCCGACTACCTTGAGGACAAAGAGTTTCTGGCCATCGACAGGACGGGTGGGACCTATGATGGGAACATGTATTTGGCCTGGGCGCGTTTCCCCAACCCCACCAGGATCATATTCGTGCGTTCAACCGACGGCGGATCCAACTGGAGTGATACTTTGATCGTTGGGGACCCGCAGTTTTTCGGAGGCAATGACGCCGGCCAATTCGCTTTCCCCTTCGTTGATGCCGATGGAAACGTCTACGTGATCTGGGCCGGATGGAAATACATAAGCGGCGGTTGGTATCGGGTTCAGTGGATGGTCAAATCCACCGACGGGGGGCAGAGCTTCACCGACCCTGCGGCGATCATGGTGAACAACTATTTGGATTATGCCCCGGGCGGAATTGACATTTTCAACATGGTCTGCGTGGACGTGGACATAACCGGCGGACCTTATCAGGGAAATATTTACCTGGCCGTTCCGGACGGCGTCGAGGACGGACCCTACTATCATTCCGACATCGTATTCACCAAGTCAAGTGACGGGGGAAACACCTGGACCACACCCATTCGCGTGAACGACGATCCTCTGGGCCAGCCGGTCTTCCAGTTTCATCCGTGGGTCGTGGTCAATCAAAAGGGAGCGGTCATGATTCTCTTTTACGATCAGCGGAACGACCCTCCCAACTACCAGAAGTTCGATGCCTACCTGGCCTTTTCCTTCGACGGGGGAGAGAGCTTCACGAGGAACTACAGGGTTTCCGATGTCTCCTCCGACCCGGCCGACGCGATGGGCCAGGAGAGGTCGCCGGACCGCTCGGTCGGCGCCAATGTTCCATATCTCTCGACCCGAGTCCCGGAGGGACCCAAAGCCGGACTAATCGCCGAATATATCGGGTTGGCTGCCTTCAAGGATCAGGTTCACTGTACCTGGACGGATACACGGGATGGAAACCAGAACGTGTATTATTCCAACTTTCGAATACCGCTTCTGGCACCCCGACCTATCTTGCCGGAGAACGGGGCATACCAGTTGACACTCCATCCCACCTTCAAATGGGTGCCTTCCGGCTACTTTGATGAAACCACCTATGATCTGGAGATCTCCACCCAGAGTGACTTTGCCACCATCGACTTCGTCTATGAAGAGATCGACACTAATGTTTTCACCGTGACCGTCCCGCTGGAGGAAGTTCAATACTATTGGAGAGTAAGGGCTTTCAGAACCGAGGATTCGGTGGAGAGCGACTACTCCGAGACCTGGAGCTTCAATGTGGACGCTACGGCACCGGACGTGCCTCTTCTGCTTTTACCCCAAGATCGGGATACAGTAGACATATCCACTCCCACCTTATTTTGGTCGGAAGAGAACAAAGCCGCTCCCGTGTTCTACACCGTGCAGGTGGACGACGACAGTCTGTTTGTGGCTGGACCCGAATCCTATGAATACACAGACATATACGATTCCAGTTTCACCATGCCGGACGAGTTGACCGACGCCACCTTCTATTATTGGAGAGTGAGGGCCGCAGACGAGGTCGGTCATCAGAGCGGTTGGCAGGATCACTCCTTTGCTCTCCTTGTGCATCTGTTTATATGCGGCGATGTCAATTCCGACGGTGTGGTGGAATTAGG
>CAZPRG010000045.1:0-14843 GCA_964588675.1 uncultured Ignavibacteria bacterium | reverse complement strand
GTTGAAATACCACCCTTGTTTTATCGGGATTCTAACCTTGATCCCTGAATCGGGACCAGGAACAGTGTCAGGCGGGTAGTTTGACTGGGGCGGTCGCCTCCTAAACTGTAACGGAGGCGCCCAAAGGTTCCCTCAAGCTGGATGGTAATCAGCTGTAGAGTGTAAAGGCATAAGGGAGCTTAACTGCGAGACCTACAAGTCGAGCAGGTGCGAAAGCAGGGCTTAGTGATCCAACGGTTGTGCGTGGAAATGCCGTTGCTCATCGGATAAAAGGTACTCCGGGGATAACAGGCTTATCTCCTCCGAGAGTTCACATCGACGAGGAGGTTTGGCACCTCGATGTCGGCTCATCGCATCCTGGGGCTGGAGAAGGTCCCAAGGGTTTGGCTGTTCGCCAATTAAAGCGGTACGTGAGCTGGGTTTAGAACGTCGTGAGACAGTTCGGTCCCTATCTGATGCGGGCGTAGGACATTTGAGAGGAGCTGTTCGTAGTACGAGAGGACCCGAACGGACGAACCGCCAGTGTACCAGTTGTCTCGCCAGAGGCACACGCTGGGTAGCTGCGTTCGGAAGGGATAAGCGCTGAAAGCATCTAAGCGCCAAGCCCACCTCAAGAATAGATGTCCCCCTCGCCTTCGGGCGAGGCTTAAGGCTCCCGGTAGATTACCGGGTTGATAGGTCGCAGATGTAAGGCCAGTAATGGCTTCAGTCGAGCGATACTAATCAGCCGTGCGGCTTGACCTAGTTTCTTTCTTTTAATCCTGGTCGATTCGGAAAAACCAAAGATCTTGCTTTTTCGGTCTCTCTATGAAGTTCGTCACAAAGTCTTGCAGAGAGTGTAAGAGAATTTTCCGGCGGCCATAGCGAGAGGGAAACACCTGTTCCCATTCCGAACACAGAAGTTAAGCCTCCCCGCGTCGATGGTACTGCCTGGGTAACTGGGTGGGAGAGTAGATCGCTGCCGGGATAAAAGTCGGAAATCCCGATCCGTGTGGGTCGGGATTTTTCTTATTGACAAAGACCCCGGCGAACTCGTAGGCCGGGCACCTTGCCCAGCCTGAATCTCCGCCGAGGCTGGGAGCGTCGGCTACGAGACTAGGTGGCAAGAGAGGTCGCTGCCGGGGTGGAATACAGAATCCCGATCCGTGTGGGTCGGGATTTTTTTGTTGACAATTCATGCAGGGTAAGCCTATTTGGTATTATCGGTTCATTTGAGCCCCATTAAGGTGGGAAATGAAAACTGCCATCCGTGTGGTCACTCTTGGGTTGCATCTTCTAGTCATGGGGCACGATTTGGGCCTTTGTGAGCGGCTCCTTTCATTCCTCTATTCCATACCCTATCACGGTGTTGAATCTGAAATAGCCAATCCGAGAACCCACAGCGGTCTTTATCCGGATAGCCTCAGGTGGTCGCCCGGCGGAGAGCCGAAGTATGGATTACAGGCTGTGATTGCATGTAACAAAGGAGCGCACGAGTATATGCCAACCGAACTGATCGGAGTGAGAGCCGGCATAAGAAATGTATCCGACGCTTCCGTGGAACTGGGATTCGCTTTCTACAGCCCGAATAAGCTCGCCATTCCTCCCGAGTACACACTCCTAATAGAAGGACCCTACTCATATCCCCGCGCTATGGGCTATTTGGGGGACGATGTGATCTTGGACGGCCCGAGAACGAGATTGAAGAATATGATATCAGTGCGACCGGCCAGGGTTTTCAATCCGTCATTTGACTCTCTATTCTACAATTCTACTGACGGGTTGTTCAGTTTCGAGGTTCCGGGGATATATAAGATGTGGTTCACGTATTCTTTTGACTCTCTGACATCCAGCTTACAGGTTCCCATGACCGTTATCACCTCGGATACGATCGAGATCGAGGTTAAAGCTCCCAAGTTCCTCGATACCAAGAAGCTGACCAAATTTCTTCCACGGAAGATACGAGGCTTTGAAGCCGGGAAGTCCAGGGTAGCAAATGAACCAATCAATCTCTATTGGAAGGAGTCGCTTTCATATCCGCTTGTTCATAAGTACTACTTCCAAACCAAGGGCGACTTTGCGTCCCCTCATATCGGGATGCTTATAATAGACTCTGGTCGCCTGCCAGGAATACTGAATCGTTGGCATGTGCCAGGCATGCTTGCTGAATCTTCAGACACCACGATCGGTGGCTTCCCAGCCTGCAAACAGTATGAGGCATCTGACCAGCAAGGACGATCCCTTGTCGTTATCTCGGTGATCGTTGCAGACAGGATTGTGGTGAGGATTGATGGGCGAGGCGTGCAAATGAAGGAGACGGAGAAAGCGGCTGGGGCCGTCGACTACGCAGCCATCGCAAAAGCGGTCATGTAGGCCAACCACGACCGGAGAGCTGACCGGTAATTCTCTCCTGCTGGCAACGGAACCCGCTTTCGTTGCCCCTCACCTTAGTCCTCCCAGACGGGTCTTCGTCTCCCCAAAGGGAAGAAGAGATCACTTTCCCCGCAAAGCTCCATGGGTCACATGTCTGTCAGAGGCAGATCCGCCTGAGGCGGAAATGCGACCCCTACAATGCGTTGTCCGGCAACCCGACCTACTCCTAATCCTGCTCCACCTCCAACTGAACCACACGGTAGGAAATCCGGACTTCCAGGTAGGCGTAGATCGTTCCGGCAAATACAAGGGCGGTGCCGATCAAGAAAAGAATCAAGGCCGCAATCTGAGTTCTCAAGATCCATCCCAAATCTCCCAAAGCGATCGAAAGGGAGGTGAGCATGAAAAACACCATACCGGAATAAATGCTCAGTATGGAGTTCTTATCCAGACGTGCTCTTCTCAGAAGCCGAACCACCTGCTTTTCTACACTCCGCAACCTTCTTTCCTGGAACTTGTTCAACTCATCGTGCAGTTTCAGCTCCCTCATCTCCTCGGTCAGCTCGCGGATGCGATTGATGATGTTCGAGTACTTGTTCTGCAGACCCAAAAGGAAAAGCCCGCAAGCCGATAACATCACGGCCGGCGCCAACATGTCGCTTATGAACTTGGTGATCTCTATGTTCCCAAACACCTTGGCCACCTTTCTCACTGTTATTTGACCACTTGTCGGGTGGCTCTCCCGCCAAAGGCGGCATCGCCCTACAGGCTCGTCTGAGCAATCCGACCTACTTGTGGACAAGCTCGATCACCACCACGTCCGGCGGTGCCAGAAATCGAATCGGGGGTCCCCAGGTGCCTGCCCCCCTGCTCACGCAGAGGTAGGAACCGTCACTCAGCCTCAGACATCCGTCATCCGTCGGATAACTCAACTTGGTGAATATGCTGAAGGGGAAAATCTGTCCCTTGTGGGCGTGGCCGGAAAGCTGAAGATCGAAAAGCCCCAGCGCGCCTTTGTCCAACAAAGGTCTGTGCTTGAGAAACAGAGTGAAGTTCCCTTTCGGAAGTGATGCAAGCAGGTCGTGCTCGGTCATTCCACGGGAACCGCCAAAGGAGTTCGCCTGGTGGTCGTCGACGCCGGCGACGTTCAGGAAGCTGTCTACGGTGGTTGCCTCCCCCCTCAAGATGGTGAAGCCCGCATTCCGGGTGAAATCGAGAGCCTTGTCCAGCCCGGCATAGTACTCGTGATTTCCGGTCACGGCGAACTTCCCCCAAGGCGGATTGACCTGTTTGAGCAGCCTGATAGCCTCAGCCAGGTTGCACATCTCCCCGTCCACCAGATCGCCCGTTGACACCAAGAGATCCGGATTCTCGCGCCTGACGATGTCGAGGATTCTTCCGAGCTTCCTCTCCCCTACCATCACCCCCAGATGGACGTCCGAAATCTGAACGATCTTGAAACTTCCAACCCGCTCGGGGACTTTTGGGGATGCGATAGTCGTCCTTTCCACCTGGATGTTGGCGGCTTCGAAAAAGCCATATACGCAGATGCCGAGAGCCAGAGCGAAGGGAAGCACGAAATGGTAGGGCGTCACGCCGGTGAGAGAGCTCAGATTCCTCGAGGTAATCAGCCCGGCCAGCCAGACAAACAAACGAAGCAGATCTATCATGATGGAGATGGAGAAGAACAGAAACAGAAGGGCCATCCAGGTGTATCCGATGTAGCCAAACACTCTGGCGACAGGCTCCAGACCGGGCTTCTCGAAGGCGCGGATAAGAAGCGGCGCGAAGACCATCAGCGCCAGGAAGCATATCACCGGCAGAGCCGTCTTGGTTCCAAAGCCCAGGGCGGATTTCGCCTTGAGATACATGTACAGGTGAAACCCACCATAGATCAAGAAGAAAATTAACAGGAACATAATCGTAGATAGCGTCGATCGGGACATTAGGGCCTGCCTGGGATTGGAAGACTACGGAGACTGCTCCACGTCGTTCTTGCCCCACAGATAAGAGAAGCTGATTTTGTGAGTGTTTCCCAGAACCGAGTGGTTCACGTAAGCATAGTCGAAGATGAGCCTTCCCAGCTCGAACCCGGCCCCGAGGGCGTAACGCGCGGGAGCGGTTTGGATTCCGAATCTCAAAGGCAGATTCTCCACCAGCATAATCTCCTGACCCAGATGCAACTGCTCTTTGTATCTGTCTTCATAGCTCAAATCCGCAAGCAGCGTGACCTCCTTGAAAGGGAAAACGGCCAAACCCAGGCAGAAATTTGTCGGAATATCGTTCGAGCCTTTCACCAGCTCGGGTTGATTCAGGTTCCCGGCCACAAGACCCAACTGAACTTTGCCGTTTGCCTTCCAGACCGAGCCGACATCGACCGACAGAGCGGATAGACTGCCGTATCCGGACGAGAAGGAAACTTGCAGCAGCTTGGCATTCAGGCCAAAGGATAGATGGTCGGTGAGGGTGTAGGCACAGGCCAAGTTGAACTGACTCTCCCGGTAATAGTCTGCCTTTCCGAACGCACTCCATGCGGCACCCAGATGGAAGCGGCCAAATGGGAATGCTGCTGACAACTCTGCTTCGGCAAGCTCGTCCAAATCGTAGAGACGAGCAAGCCCGGCCTGGATGCCCTTATGCCCCAGGAAGCCGAGAGCGCCGGGATTGGCCAGGAAAGCGGAGGGCTCGTCTGTCAGAGCGACGGAGGAATTCCCCAGGCTCAGCCGTTTCGCGCTCGCACCGGAGTTCTCGAAGGCTGCCTGGCTGGAGCCAAGATCGAGAAAGAGAATCAGAAGAAGGAAACTTGTGGTTCTCATATCTTGATTTGATGGAGAAAAACCCGTTTTCTTACCTCTCCCCCTTGATCCCCCTCTCCGTTTCACGGAGAGGGGGAATCGAAGATCCGCAGGACAGGGGGTGAGGTTCATCTTCTCTTTGCCACCACCACAGTCGTCTTGGTCTGACTTCGCGAACCCCCCGAGACTTCCGCCCACACAACGTACACACCCATGCGGACGGTTTTTCCGTCGTCATCTCGTCCATCCCAAGCCAGCTCGCCTGACACCCGTGGTTCGCCCTTAACCAGGGTTCTGACCAGTCTGCCCTTCACGTCATATATCTTGATGGTCAGATTCGATTCTGCGGGCAGAACGCAACTAAATATGGTCTCGTCCTCGAAGCCGTCACCATCTGGCGAGAAAGGATTCGGTTGAATGCTCAGTTGAATCGCGCTCGAATACTCGACGCTGACGCTGTTCTTCCTGCCCGGCGTACTTCCATCGGACGAGACGCAGCAAAGCCAATCCTCGCTGTTCCATGAGACTCTCTCCAGCGACACGCCGTCTCCACAATCCTTATCCCAGGTGACGATTTGGACATTCTGCTCCGGATCAACCAGGCTGATCGTTCCGCCGGAATTGGTCAGACTCATTTGGGCTTGGACCGCCGGGAAGTCCTCACCAGGCGCATCTCCCCAGACGCCGCTGGCGTCTCCCCAGTGACCCTCGAAGCTGACAGAATCCGGAGGATTGGACACAAGCTGCCGAGCGATTACCAAGTAGCCCTTTGCAGAGATGACGGTGTTGGCTGCAAATAGCGTGGTGTCTTCCTTGCAAATGAAGGACCATCCCTCCAGATTGCGACTAAGCGAATCCGCATTATATAGCTCCACCCATTCCAACTTGGTCGAAGATCCAGGCTCGTTTGCCAGGACTTCGTTTATCACGACCAGATCGGCGGAAACGGCCTCCCTGGGAGCTGACCACAGAACGAAAAAGGCCATCAGCGGCAATAGATGACCTGCTGCCTTTGTGCCACTCCTTTTCACCTTCCGATTATCCATGTTAACTATCTTGTTTCGGTACTCGAATACATCTGCAGAATCCGTGGTAGATGGCGCATATTCCGCCGAACAGAGCGATAAAACCCCAAAACAGGGGCCGACCGATTATGTGCAGAAAAGTCGGCTTGGAATAGGGCAAGAGGTAAATGCCCCAGGCGATCATGGCCGCACCGATTACGACGGAGGTGTGGCCGAAAACCAAAAGAGAGGTCCGATCCCCGCGCCACCCCAGCCAAACCAGGGAGAGACCGAACAGCAGTGGAATCAACCCAACCAGACTGCGTTGGCCAACCACACTGAGCAAACCCAAGATGCTCAAGACAACTCCCAGAACAAACGTAACCCAGCGGCGTGGCCTCATATCTTCTCCCTCCCGTTACCGTGAGGTTGCGCGATTGTCGAGGGAGACAAACGTGTACTACGTCTCACCGAGCGCTCAATCGCCATCTTCTCCCCTGCTCCTTGCTCCAAAATGGGAGAAATGAATCTTCGAAATAGACATGCGAACACTGCCATTTTATGGAAAAAGCCAGCCGGAGGCAAGGAATATTTTCAGGGAGAAACACACGCTTCGCGGAAGACGATGATTAGGTCGGACATGTCCCGCCTCTTGCCGGATCGCCCGACACATTGTCCAGACGAGTCTGCTGCGGAGCGGTCTGCTCTGGGACACAAGGACCCGGAAGTAGAGGTTTTTTCATGGGAACGTCATTGACCATTGAACCCTCTTCCACCTCGGCGTGTATTACACGGTATTCGTCAATGGCGCGTATAGCTTCAATGCGGTTGCGAGTTACCATTAAGTCGTACACATTTTCTCAGGAGGCCATCGTGCGCGGTTACGTCTTGTGTTCAGCCATCGTCTGTATCTGGGTTCTGTTAGGGCAGGCGGCGTTCTGTCCCGCTTCCGAGCCGGAGGTACTGTCTTATGACATCACGGTGATGTTGGATTCGTCCCTCAGCCGGATGGACGTGTCGGCCTTGTTGAGCCTGCGCAAACCCGACACAACCAGCGGGCTGGCCATGCTTCTCAGTTCCGATGCGCTAGCGCTATCCATCAAGGCAAAACTGAGAGATACATGGCTCGACGTGGCCGGCGAGCAGACTTCAGGCGATTCGCTTCGTCTCTTGCTCCCTTCCGACCTTGCGACGACCGACAGCTTGACCCTCCGGTTCGACTACCGGCTGCCCGTAGACCAGTTCCAGGACGTGCTGGTGCTGGATCGGGGTAATCGTTGGTATCCCCTGATAATGGATCAAGTCACCCGGGTTCGACTTACGGCTGAGGTGCCTGGCGAGTATCGCGTCTTCTCGGCGGGCGATTTGATAGAAAGCGATACATCAGGACACCGGTCCAGGTATGTCTGGGAGACCAAGATTCCTGTGTTCAAAATCCCGTTGGTGATCGCCCGCGGCAGCATGTATCAGGAGACCGCCCGGACGGTGGACGCCAAGACCATTCGATTGTACTCGTTTACTGCAGATTCAGGGTTGAGCGAAACAATCGTCTCCGAGACTTCCGACGCGTTCGATTTCTTCACCAAACTCATGGGCGACTATCCGCACGCCAGCTTGACTTTGGTCGAAATTCCCGGACTGGAGGGAACGGATATTGCCAGCGGCTTGGTGCTGACCGGGTCAAAGGACCTGGAGCTTGTTCGGATAGGTTACGACGACGCCCTGCTTCTTTCCACGGCGGCACAGTGGATGGCCGCAGGCGTTTTCTTCGAGTTCTTGGGCCGGGGGTTCTGGTTTCTGCAGCTTTCCCTGCCCCATCACCTGCGGCTGATGTACATCGAGCATGCCAAGGGTAACAACGCCTCTACCGAGCAGCTTCAGCGCGGACTTGAGGCATACAAGCAGGCCGTCGAATCGGGGAACGACGTGCCGATTTTGAACGTCGATTTTCCCAATACCAGGGAGAAAGCCACCGCCATCTATGGCAAAGGACCTTTCGTGCTGGAGAAGCTGCGAAATGCGATGGCGGAGACCGATTGGGAGAAATTCCTCCAGGACCTCTACCGGGATTACAGGGGCCGAATTCTAACCTATGACCGGTTCCTGGAGTATCTTTCGAAATATGATCGGGACGGCACCCGCGTCAAAATGCTCAAGAAGATGCTGTCCGAAACCGGCGTTCCGGAATGATCGCGCCCTGGGGTCCTCCAAACGATCAGCCTCTGAAACTGAATTTGATGGCGTTCTGCTTGCAGGCCTTCAGGCATTCACCGCAGGAGGTGCAGTCCGGGGCGGACTTGGTTTTCTCGTCGATCAGCTTGGCGATGGTCGGGCAGGGACTGGCTTCCACACACTCCTTGCACTGTGTGCACCGAGAGTGGTCGACACGCACTTTTCCTGGGGCGATCTTCTCGCACAGCCAAGTTAGCGCGCCTATGGGACAGATGAGATAACAGAATGGCCGGTACAGAATCAGACTGGCTGCCACAAGGACAACAAACATGACTATCCACAGGACGTCGATACTCCAGTGCAGAAGCTCGAAGAAGTTTATGGGATCATACACGCTGTAGGCGGAGTAAGCGGTCCAGATCTGAGCGGAGAATTCGGCTCCCACCTCCTTCGCCAGCAGGGCGATCTGTCCGCGCACCATGAAGAAAGTGAGAAAGAACATGCCCAGAAGAGCCATGCGGATGGAGTTGAAGGCGGTGAAGTTGAACTGTTTCCAGCGCGCCTTGAAGGGAATCTTGTTGACCAAATCCTGCAATGCCCCCAGCGGACAGACCCAGCCGCAAAAGAGCTTTCGGCCGATAAGACTGGGAATGAACATGGCCAGAAAGATCGCGCCGAAGATGGGGAGGAATTCACCCATGGTGAGCCTGAACATAAACAGCTTGGTCACGCCGCACATGGGGCTGGGATGAAGCGGAAAGATGATATCCAAGCCGAACACGATGAAGGCCACCGCCAGCATTCCGATCCTCACCCACAGGTTGACCCACCTGAGCAATAAGAGCAAGAGACCCACGGCCGCCAGAATGAAAAACGAGATATACTTGGGGGTGAGGAGTATGTCGACTACTCCGGGTGAGTTCTCCTGGGCGCCTTGATTCGCCTGCTCCTCAGAGCTAGCAACCGCAGCCTCTCCCCTGCCGGTCTCGGCCTGTTGCTCGTCCGCCGCTTGGACCTGAGCATATCCCACAGGAACCGGCGACGGCAAACCTTCAATCTGCACCAGAGAAAACAAAAAGAATGAAGCCAAAATAGACAAGCATATAGTCCGCATGATCTCCTCCTTATCCAGCAATATAGCACCCATACCCGAGCTGTCAACGCAAAAGCGGCGCCGGTTTCTCACTTACTTGCTCGAAAATCGGTGGACAGCCGACGTTGCCGATGCTAACTTGCAGCCATGTCGAAGTTGAGTTACAGGGAGATGGTCCTGGCCATGACCCACAGCGATTCCGCTTATGACGGAAAATTCTATGTGGGGGTGCATTCTACCGGAATCTACTGTTTACCGTCCTGCAAGGCCAAAAAGCCGAAACTGAAAAACGTGGTCTTCTATCGCACGCGGGAGGAGGCCATTGGCGCAGGGTTGCGGGGATGCCGGCGCTGCAAATCGGAGAGATTCCCCGATGTCCTGCCCCCGTGGCTTCACGCCACTCTGAGATACATGAGAGAGCACCTGACCGAGAAACTCTCGCAAGACAGGCTGGTTCAGATGACCCGCGTTGACATCTCCACCGTGCGTCGGTACTTCAAGACGCACCTGGGAATGACCCCTTTAGCCTTTCACCGAAAGCTGCGTTTGGATTACGCACGCAGGCTGATCGAGTCGGGCCACGACTGCCTTGCTGCCGGATATGAATGCGGATATGAGTCCGCCAGCGGTTTTCGCCAGGCATTCGCCCGGCAATTCGGTAGACCACCAGGGAGGTTTTATGCAAAACGATAGAATCGTGTTCCGTGATCTGGAAAGCCCGCTGGGCCGGATGATAGCCGGCGCAACCAACCAGGGCGTGTGCTTCTTGGAATGGCATGACCGCGGAGGTGTGGAGCGGATCAAAGAACGAGTGGAAAAGCGCTATAAGATGCCGCTTGAGAAGGGCAACAACCGGCATTTGGATAAGCTGGAAAAGGAGCTGGCCACCTATTTCGCCGGGAAGCTCAAAGCATTCAGGGTATCGGTTGACGTGACAGGCACGCCGTTCGAAAGTAAGACGTGGGAGCAGCTTCTGGCGATTCCCTATGGCCAGACCAGGTCATACACTCAGATTGCACAGGCGCTCGGCAAGCCGGGCGCGCGCAGGGCAGTGGGCCGGGCCAACGGCGCCAACTATCTTTCCATCGTGATACCCTGCCACCGGGTGATAGAGGCCAACGGAAACCTACGCGGATACGGGGGCAAAGTGTGGCGCAAGAAGTACCTGTTGGAACTCGAAGCTGGGTTGAACCCTGCTCTGCCGGAATGACTTCAGATTGTAGGTCGGATATGCTCGCCAGAGCTATCCGACGCATTGTGTCCGAAAGTCCCCCGTACGGGGGACATTTCGGACCTACAGATTGATTCCTCTCCAGAGTATTTCCAAGAATACCCTTTGAACCTCTATCGGGGCAACGTGTATTACTGGCTGAAATGAGGCGAACGAAACCGGAGTATGATTGAGGAGGTTCAAGATGCTGAAGCGATTTCATTACATCTTGTGGGCAGTCGTTCTTCTGGTGGTGTTTGTGGATTATGCGATCATCGGACACTCGCAGAGCGTCAAGCCGGAGAAAGTCTGGCGCATCGTTTACGTGCAGAAACCCAATGAATGGTATGTGGAGCAGGCCGGGCTGTGGAAAAAGGAGATCGACAGGAATCCCAAGAATCAAGAGGCGTGGTACAATTATTACAACGCGGTTCGGTATGCCCGCTTCGAGGAAACCATCGAGACCAAGGACAAGAAAGCCCAGCTGGACAAAATCATCCAAGACATGGGCAATGCCATTCCAAACACCTACGTGTATTATCTTCTCAAATTCTGGGATCACTATGCCCTGAAGGACATCTCCCTCGTCGAGAAGGCTTACGAGCTTGAGCCTGACAGGCCGGATACTTATTATCCTTTCATATCGCACTATGAGTACTTCGGTGAGGACAAAAAGCTTGAGGAATTTTGCGAGAAGCTGTACCAAAGCAAGGACATCGCTCCCGGCCTGCTCAGCTACAACTACAACGTACTGATGTCCACCGAGCCGAACTCCATTCTCTTCACCAACGGCGACAACGACACCTATCCGGTCTGGGTGCTGCAAAAAGCCCTGGGCATACGAGATGACGTGACAGTTCTGAACGTATCCATCACCACCGGGACCGAGCCGGAGTACCTGGAGAGGAAGCTCAAGGAAAGAAACATCACCCTTGATCTCAAAGCATTGCCCGGACTGAAGGATAAGGAATTCATCGCGGAGCTGGTAAAAGCCCTGGCCAAGAAGTACCCTGACGTTCCGGTCTATTTCGCGCTGACTGTTTACAAAAACCACTTCGAGTCCATCACCGATGATCTCTACATCGTGGGACTGGCTTATCAATACAGCCCGGAGCGAATCGACAACCTGGCGCTGGTGAAGAAGAATCTGGAAAAGAATCTGAACCTGGACTATCTCAAGTACGATTGGTACGATGACAGCTACCTAGCCAAAGACATAGTCGCACACCTGAACACCAACTACATCGCGCCCATGATCATGCTGGCCGAGCATTACAAGACGGCTGATGATAACGGCAGGGCCGAGCAGTGGAAAGACTTCGCAGTAGAGGTGGCAACAAAGTCCGGGAAAGAGGGGATGGTGGAAGAGATTGAAAAGATGAAGTGGTAAAGGCGTACCATCAATGGATGCGTGCCAACTGGGCAGCATCCGATCACGCGCTATCCATCCGGGAGAAGGCCTTTCCGATGGCCATCTTTTCGAATAGATACGGCAGGTTCACCGATGAGAAGTTGATGCAGGGCATCCAGCGGCGGGATACCTCTGCGTTTGATGAGCTTTACAGCCGTTACAGTCGTCGGCTGCTTTCTTACTTCCACCGGGAGCTGGGAGGAGACGAGCAGAAAGCCCAGGATTTCCTGCAGGACCTGTTCTTGAAGATCGTGGAAAAGCCGGATTCGTTCGACGCCGACAGGAGCTTTTCCACCTGGATATTCACCGTGGCTTATAACATGTGCAAGAACGAGTACCGGCGGCTTGACGTCAGGAAGAACGCCGAAGAACATGTCCGAGTGGAGCAGGTGACACGGCATTCAGGGGCTCACAGTCGTAATTCGGAGGAAAGGATAGACCAAGACAAGTTTGAGAGAGTGTTACTGGCTGAACTGCAGGAGCTGAGCGACGGTCACCGAAGTGCGTTTTTGCTGCGGCACCAGCAGAATCTCTCCATCAAGGAGATCGCCGAAGTACTCGGGTGCTCGGAAGGAACCGTTAAGTCGCGTCTTTTCTACACCACCCAGAAGCTGGCCGCCAGACTGAAAGCGTTCAACCCTTACCCTACCGAGGTATCTACAGATGAAGAATCCAAATGAGAGGAAAGCGCCGAGTTGCGACCAGGTCGAAAAGCTGCTAGTGAGCCGCACCTGTGATCGACTGACGGAAGGCGAGGAGCAACGAATTCGGGAGCACCTCGCGATCTGTGCGCGCTGCCGGGACTATCAGACCGCTTTGGATGATGTGGTCAAAGCGGTGAAACCGCAAGATGAGGGGAAGTTGGTTCCGAATCCGGCGATACGCGAGAATATCCTTGAGCGCATGAGAATGCTAAAACCCGAAGAGATCGGCATTCCAAGGAAAACCTGGGAATTTGCCAGAAGCGCTTTCGCGCATCCGATTCCGGTCTACCAGGCGGTGCTCGGCGCGGCTCTGATCTTCCTGCTGTCTCTTGGATTGAGGCACTTGCCGTCATCTGCCGTCCGCGAAGTCTCCCCACCGCGCCCGCTGGTCAGGATGGAGACATCCCTGCCGTCTCAGCTGGGAGTGATCGACAACCTGGAGATAGTCAAACATCAGAGGATCGGACAAAGCGTGGCCGAGGATACCGCGTTGACGCGGTTTATCGTCTCGAGCATGTGAGGGCCGTAGGACGAGACCCTTCGCTTCCCGGACGCGGCCGTCTGGCCACCCTGCACCGAATTATGCACGGCTCCGCTCAGGGTGACACCCGTTTCCCTCATTCTCTGCTCACGCTCGGAATTATCATCCTGCGGACTAACCAACCAAAATCACCACACTGCTTCCACCTTGACTCTTACCCGCTTGGTGTCGTCTGTGTCCCGATCCTGATAGAACTTAGTTGCGTATTCCAACGACACCAGGTAATTCTCCAAAAACTCGATCTCCTCCTGAAGCAGCAAGCTAAAAGACCCATCCGATGAGCGTGAGAAATCCGAATCATAGTATTTCAGCCAAAAAGCCAGATGAAGCGGCGGCAGAAGCCTTGTCTCCGTCTTGAGGCGAAGATCGCCGTAGTCCTTGGTTCCCCTGCTGCGGAAATTGGCAATCCAGTCGAAGCTCAGCCTGCGATGGGGAGAGATGCGCAAGTTCAGGGATGATGTTTTGCTGTCGGTCTGCTCGTCTTCCAAGTCATAATCCGCCCATAGCTGGCATATTTCGACGGATGCGCGGGAAGAAAACCTGTAGCCTATGCCCACGCGCAATTTCATCTTGTCCGGCAGATACGATCTTTCTCTCCACTGGCTGAAAGAAAGATTCAGACTGAACCTGCTGATAGGTTCATAAGTCGACTTGAAGAAGATTCCCCTCTCCCCTGCCTGTCTGGCCCTGAATTTATAGTCGATCTCCTCCAGATAGACGGTTTCGTAATCCGGGTTGGAGATCCCCCCGCCGTGCGGATGAATGAAATCGTCGTCGTATCTCCACCAGGAGAGGTCGAAGCGATAAAGCTTCCTGGATGCGTAGAGATCGAAGGCTGCAGCCCTGGCTTGGTTGGAGAGCAATGCATACTCGCCCGATAGACTTAGGCGCTCAAGCTTCAAGTCCAGATGAAGACTGCCGCAGTCGTCCTGAAAACTCCTTCCTCCGGAAATGCCTCTTAACTCTCCGTCGGAGAGGCAGACTCCTACTTGTGCTTTTTCGCTTTGATAGCTCAAGTCGAGAGATTGGACTTGATCCTCGATTTGGCTGCCTTTGTTTCTGGAATAGAGCATCAGACCGGAGAAAGGCCCAAGCTGCGTCTGGGCGCAGAAGCCGTTGTATCTCCCGAAGACGGGGTAGAGAAAACTGTCGTCGTACCTAAGGTCCGCTTCGGTGGAGTAGTGCAAAAGGGGATGATAGCCCACGTTCAGCCCCAGCCCGATTCTGCGCTCGAAGTTGCCCAGCTCCAGCTGGCTTGAGTATTCGGGCAGCAGAAGCCGCAAGAATCTCTTCCTCACCCGAAACGTGCCGTTGTCGGAAATGGCATCCGAGGAATTGGACAGGTGATCTGCTTCCATCCGCCAGGTTATGCGCTCCTGTAGCCCGATCTCATACAGGAGATAGTTTTCGGTTTCTCCATTCTCGCCCAACTCCTGCTGTATTTTCCACACCACTCTGCCCGAGAGCAGACTTGGGCCAACCTCTCTTCCCTCCGCCAAAAACGAGCCGACTTTTCGATCGATGACCATGTCCCGATCGTTCGGACGGACCCTTAGAAGAT
>CAZPRG010000044.1:10014-14988 GCA_964588675.1 uncultured Ignavibacteria bacterium | reverse complement strand
TGATTCTCCACCGGTCGAAGTAGGATACCAGCGACCGCAGCGCTTCCTTGGGATCAACCAGGGGGATTTTGGAGATGAACTGCTTGACAGAGGGTCTGGAGGATGGCGCTTCACTGAGTGAGGTTATGGCTTTTTTTTTACGTCCACCTCTCCTTCGGTCCCGGCGATTTGTTCTCCGCTGGGTGCCGAGGCTTCAACACTGCCCTTCTCCTTCCACAGGTGAGCCCATTTTCCGAAGCTCTCCTGGTAGGCCTGTTGGATCTCCTCGCGAGTGGCGGGCGGCTCGAAGCCTCCTTCGCGGGTTCTGTGAGATAGCGTCAGATATGAAGCCTTGAGAAGGTCCTGCCGGTTTACCGCCGTTCGCCCGTCCAGCGCAGCCACGGCGCAGGCGCTTTTGCTGATGACGATGTCGGGCCGCTGCCCATCCACTTTGAGCTTGGCACAGATCGAAGCGGCGACCCGGAAGATGGGTTCGTCCGCCTGGATTTTCGGAAGAAGGCCACGGGCCTGCAATATCTGCGCCTTGAGACGTCCGGCGGAATCCTCGAATTCCCTTCGGAAGCCCACCGGATCCCTTTCGAACTCCAGGTTGTTTCTTATGATCCGGACCCTCTGCTCCTCGTCACTTATGGTTTGGATTAAGGTGGACAGGGGGAATCGGTCCAGAATCTGCGGCCGCAGCTCTCCTTCCTCGGGATTCATGCTTCCCACGAAGACGAAACGGCTGGGATGGGTTACGGAGAATCCCTCCCTCTCCACGGAGTTCCAGCCCAGGGCCGTCACGTCCAGAAGATCGTCGGTCACGTGGTCCGGCAGCAGGTTGACCTCGTCCACATACAGGATGTTTTGATTAGCCTCTGCCAGCAGTCCGGGCTGAAAGGCCTTCTGGCCGTCCTGCAGTATCCGCTCCACGTCGATGGACCCGATCAGCCGGTCTTCGGTGATGCTCAATGGGAGGGTGATTACCTCCATTCCCACGGACTTTGTGGGAACCTTCTCGCCGGATTCAAATCGGCGTTGGCATGATTCGCACCGGCTGGCCTCATCCACGACCGAACATCTAAAGGGACAGTCGGCCACGATCTCCACCGGAGGCAGAACCTCGGCCAAAGCGTGCACCGCCGTGCTTTTGCCGGTTCCCTTTGCGCCCCTGACCAAAAGGCCGCCGATACGCGGATTGACCACGTTGAGAAGCAAACCCAGCTTAAGCTCGTCCTGGCCGACGATGGCATCGAACGGCAGGGTTAAGAATCCTCGTACCGACATGACTTGTCCAATTCCGAAATTGCGGCCTCTCAAAGAGAGGTCACGATCCGATTTTTACATTTCCTGCTTTGAACCCAACCTAAGCCTGACCAGCCGGAAAGTCAAGGCAATTATCACGTCACCGATCAGGCCCGATTGTGCTTCTGCTTCCTGGTGATCTCGTAAAGAAGAATGCCTCCGGCCACGGCTACGTTCAGCGATTCGGCTTTCCCTGGACTGGGAATGTGAATCACCTCGTCGGATAACTCAATCAGACTGCGGCTCAAGCCCTCGGCCTCGCTGCCGATCAACAAACAGGTTTTTCTTGAGGGACGCACCTGGTCTGCACTTTTTCCTTGGGCGACGTGGGTGCCCAGAATTCGAAAACCCGTTTTTTTCATCTGTGGTATAACCTTCTCCAAATCGATCTCATCGAATACCGGCACGTGGAAGACAGAACCCATGGTTGAGCGAATCACCTTCGGATTATACAGCTCCACCGTGTCGGACGACAGAAGCACGGCAGCCGCTCCAAAGGCGTCTGCCGTTCTTATCAGAGTCCCCACGTTCCCTGGATCGCTGATGCCGTCCAGCGCCAGCACTACCTGGCTTCTTGATGCGCTGAGCTGGTCTTTGGTCCACAAGTCGTCGAGGGAGCGTTGTTTGGTTTTCACCACACAGACCACACCCTGGGCGGTTACCGTGTCGGAAAGTCTGGCAATATCCTGGCTCTTGACCACAATCGACTCCACCCCCAATGAGTGAAGCCTTTCGAGCAGCGCCTTCTCTCTTGCCTTTTCTCCAAAGGACTGAGTGAAGAGAGCCGATTCGATGATCCAGGACGAAGCAGCCGCCTCCTCACAGAGTCGCAGTCCTTCAACTGAGAATCTTCCCTGGGCGGCTCGTTCCTTCTTGGTTTTGAGCTTGCCCAATTCCTTCAGTCTCGCTTTAGATAACATAGATGTTCAGGAAATCGCGGAATGAAACGGGCTAATCCGAGTAGGTTCTGATCTTCCTGCCGACTTGCTCTATGGGATGTTTCCTGATTCCCCTTTTCAGACGGCGGTAGTTCTTCATTCCGCTTCGGTATTCGTTCATCCAACTTTTGAGAAAAGCGCCGCTTTTGATTTCTTTAAGAAGGCTGGCCATCCGTCTCTTTACTTGCTTGTTCACGATTTTCCTTCCGGAGATATATGACCCGTATTCCGCCACCTGGCTGATCCCGTCGTACATCCCGGCGATGCCATATTTTTTGACTGCGTCCACGATGAAATCCAGCTGGTGCAGACATTCCAGGTAGGCATTCTCCGGGGGAAAACCGGCTTCGGTCAGCGTCTCGAAGCCGGCCCTGACCAACTCGGGCACGCCGCCGCAGAGCACGGCCTGCTCTCCGAAGAGATCGCCCACAGCTTCCAGCTCGAAGGTGGTCTCGAACGCGCCGGCCCGGGTGCATCCGACGGCCTTGGCGTAGGCCAGAGCCGTCTTCTTTGCGGTTCCACTTGAATCCTGCCACACGGCGACAAAGCAAGGCACGCCTTTTCCGTGCTCGAACAGATTCCGCATGATCTCGCCAGGAGCGTGCGGGGCTACCATCACCACGTCCACAAATTCCGGAGGGACGACCAGCTCGAAATATACGGACAAGCCGCAGGCGAAGAGAAGAGTCTGGCCCGGCCGAAGGCTCGGCCGGACGTGTCGCTTGAACGCTTCGGCATGCACGTGATCGGGAATCAGCACCGAGACGAGGTCTGCCGCCTGAACCGCTCTGTCCATCGACCAGACCCGGAATCCATCTTGCTTGGCCAAACGCATGCTTCTGTCTTTCCGCGACAGACCGACCCGCACATCCAAGCCGGAGTCCCTGAGGTTGAGGGCTTGAGCTCGACCCTGGTTACCGTAACCCAGCACGGCTATGGTCTTGTTTCTCAGATGTCTCAGATCAGCTTGCTTGTCGGAGTAGACTTTCAGGGGTTCGCGTTTCTTCATCCTCTGTCATCTCCCTTGTTGCCCAGACGAATATAGCGGAATGGCTGCCGATTGTCAAAAGCAAATCCAGACAGATTCGTGGACTTCCGCGAGGAGTTCCTTTCGTCTAAGATACGCTGCGGCCCGAGAATGTCCGAAAAGAGAAGGATCATACGCAAAAACCGGTTGCATTAGGGCCAAATGGGATTAAATTGAACTTCCTGGGTGTCAGTTGATATGGAGGTTCCTCCTGATGATCGACCTGCATACCCATACCGTCCTAAGCGACGGGGCGGTGCTTCCGGCGGAGCTAGTCAGGCACGCGCAGATAGCGGGTTACCAGGCAATCGCCCTGACCGATCACGTCGATTCCGGCAGCCTGGAAATCATTCTGAAACAGTTGATTCGGCTGGCGGAGAAGCTCGATTCGCTGGGCCAGATCCGGGTTCTGGCCGGTGTGGAGATAACTCACATGCCGCCCGCCCTGATTCCGGAGATGGCAAGGGAGGCCAGAAAGATGGGAGCCAGGATCGTGGTGGTGCACGGCGAATCGCCTGTCGAGCCGGTATGTCCTGGAACCAACCTGGCAGCGCTCGAAAGCGACGTCGATATCCTGGCACATCCGGGAATGATCACGGAACAGGAAGTTGCTCTGGCACAACAGAAAGGCATCTGTCTGGAGCTTTCCGCTCGCAAGGGTCACTCTTTGACCAACGGACGTTTGGCTGCATTGGCCAGAAAGCACAATGCCAAGCTGGTTGTGAACACTGATGCGCACAAGCCCGGCGAGCTCTTTTCGCCGGAGCTTCTCAGAAAAGTGGGTTTGGGAGCCGGGCTTACCGAAAGCGAGTTCGAGCGGGCGCTGATAAACTCCGCCGATTTGGTCGCAAAGAGAGGTTGAGCCGAATGTGGCGATGATCGGGTCTCTTGGGACAAGGTTGTGAGATGAAAATCGAGTTTTCCAAGTTGCAGGCATTGGGTAATGACTATCTTTACCTGGATTGCTCCAAGAGGATGCTGTCCCGGCGGCTTCTTCCAGCTCTTGCCAGAAAGATCTGTGACCGGCATTTCGGAGTGGGCGCGGACGGTCTGATTCTGGTAGCGCCTGGAGAGAAGCACCCGTTCAGAATGATCTTCCATAACCCGGATGGTTCGGAAGCGGAGATGTGCGGCAACGGAATAAGGTGCTTTGCGCGCTTTCTATATGAACGAGGTCTCTCCCGGAGCAGAACTCAGGACATCGAGACCAGGGCCGGGGTCATACAGACGGAGATACTCAAGACCGGCAGGGATTTCATGATCCGGGCGGATATCGGCAAGCCCATACTGGAGAGGAAGAGAATACCGGTGAAAGGCCGGAGCAAATCGTGCATAGATCAAACCATAAGCGTCGCCGGACAGGAGATGAAAATCACCAGCCTGTCACTGGGAAATCCGCACACGTTGATTTTCGTCAAGGAGTTTGGTGCCCACTGGCAAGAGACGGGGAGGATGGTAGAGAACCATTCCATGTTTCCTCGGCGAACCAACGTCGAATTCGTAAAGGTGCTGAGCCCGAGCAGGATCAGACTGAAAATATGGGAGCGGGGAGCAGGCGAGACTCTGGCCTCCGGAACCGGGGCCTCGGCGGCAACCGCGGCCGGAGTGCTGACCGGAAAGCTGAAACGAAACGTCACGGCCCTTTTTGACAGGGGTCGGTTGAGAATAGAGTGGAAAGAGAGCGACGGTCACCTATACATGACCGGTCCGGCCACACGTGTTTTC
>CAZPRG010000044.1:0-10004 GCA_964588675.1 uncultured Ignavibacteria bacterium | reverse complement strand
TGATCCGCCAAATACAGAACAGAGAGCCAGAACCTGACTTAAGTTAGGTTCTGGTTTCGAACAAGTCTTGGAGTGTCAGTCTCCGGGTGCTTTCGGTTGACCTTTTTTTATCAGGGCAAAACCTGACACCTCACAGCTGGATTCAATCGGACCCCAAGCAGCGGTCAAGCCACAGTCGGTTTCTTGCCTGCGACCGGAGAGTTTTTCTCGACCGCAATCGTATATGTTTAATGACCAACGGCGGACTTAAGGTCTTTTTCCTCTTGGAATTAAATCATAAGTGTGCTCCGAGGTGCAGCGCATGGGCAGCTGGTTAATCGCATAACGCAGGGCACGTCTTTGACATGAAGAAGAGATTCAAGATTCCTCTTTACCTTCTATCGTTCTTCCTTTTGGCCTGTGTCATTTTCTGGGTGCTTCTCAGCCAGACCAGTCTGCTGGAGAACCAGGTGAACCGGCTGGTAAACGTGTGGCTGCAGAGCAGGTACTCTCTTAGAGTGAATATCGGAGACGTGAGCGGTTCTTTCTGGAAGCAGCTGACCATAACGGACGTGACGGTGGAGTCTTTGCAGGACGGTCAATCGGACACTCTGGCCGAGTTTCCCCTGATAAGGGCGGACTTTCATCTGTCCAATCTATGGAGAAAAAAGTGGATTCTGGATTCGCTGACGGTCAGCAGTCCCAGGCTCTTGCTTCGACAGACCAAGGAAGGAAAACTCCTACTCCCCAGCTCGAAAGGTACGAAAAGCAAGGTGATATCCAAAACCGGTCTGTTCGATTTCAAAGTCGGCAAGCTGAAGATCACCAATGGCTCCTTTGAGCTGGCATCTCCGGGCAAGGCGCTGACCATCGATAGCCTGGGCTTGGAAGCCTCCCTGACCAAAGACAGGGAGGGGATCAAGGTGGACCTCTTCGGAGGCGATCTTTTCCTGCCGCAGAAGGACTTCCGACTGAGGAACCTTCAAGGCTCTTTCCGGCAGAGGCAAGACAGTTTGATCGTTGACAGCCTGCATGTCGAGACCGGCCATTCCACTCTGGATCTTGCCGGAAGCGTGGAGGATCTGAGAACCAAGCAGTTTTCCTTTTCCGTCGAGGTCCGGCCGATTGACTGCCAGGACATCAAAAACCTGACCGGAGTGCCTCTGGAGGGCGTCTTGGACTTGGATGGAATGGTCCGGGGAGACCTTGCCAGGTTCGGAGGGAATGCGACCTTAAACGGCCGGTTCTTCGAGAGGAAATTCGAGCCGATCCAGGTGACTTATGCTTACCAGGCCGAGAAGCTCACCTTCTCCTCGATCAGAGGGAGAGCTTTCGGTTCGCCGATTCGGGGACAGGGCAGCTTCGACTTCAGCGCGGCGCCGGAGGAGTATGACTTCACGGGAGAAGTGAAAAACCTGAACTTGAGCCAAATCGTGTTCGGGAGCCTACAGACCGACCTTTCGGGCCAGATTCGTTTGCAGGGAAGTTCCACCGCGGAAGACGAGATGTTCATGCAGGCGGAGGTGGATTTGCAGGCCGGAAGGATAGAGAATTATACCTTCAGCCAGGCCAAGGGAGCGCTGGACATCACATCCACCGCAATCACTTTTCATCCCCAGTTCCGAGTTGTCTACAAGAACACCGAGGTGGCTTTGGACGGCGTGATGGAATACAGCGGAGACATAAACGTGGATGCCCGGGTGCAGTTCGGCGACCTTTCGGATTTTCGCGACCAGGTATTCATAAAGGAGATGAGAGGCCGGGGAAGGGCAGAGGTGAGCCTGAGCGGAAGAACCGAGGATTTCAACGTCAAGGGCGAATTTACCTCGGATTCTTGCTACGCTTACGAGCTCTTCAGCTCAAATGCTCATGTCCAGGTAGACGTGGAGAACTTCCTCACCTCCGAGAGGGGCCAGGCTCAGATTCGCTTTCTGGATGGCCAGGCCTGGGGCGTAGACTACGACAGTCTGGTTTCGCGGATCAAGATGGACAACCAGCAATACCAAATAGACTCCGCCTTGATGGGAAGCGAGTACCTAAACGTCAACCTATGGGGAGAGCTGGACGCGGCCCGGACGCCCCAGACCCTGGTCATTTACCAGATGATCCTCACTTACCAGGGTAACCGGCTGGAGTCGTCCACGCCCACGGTGATCACCATCGACACCAACCAGGTGGAAATCGCCAAGTGGGTGCTGACCGCGGCCGCCGGGAGCATGGAGGCCTCAGGCACCATCGACGACCAAGAGAGGATGAATCTGACCGTGAACCTTTCGGACTTCGACGTGGCGCCTTGGGCCGGGCTATTGACTTCCGAACCCACCGAAGGTTTGCTCTCTGGCAAGATTCTTCTGGCCGGAGACTTTTTGAGCCCCCAAATAGAAGCCCAGGCGCAAATCCGCAACTTCAGGTTCAGAGAGATGCGGCTGGGACGGTTGACCGCGGACCTATCTTACGCGGACAAAAGGCTGCAGGTGAAAGACCTGTCGGTCACGGAACAAGGGTGGGATTATTCGCTCACGGGATTCGTGCCTCTGGATCTTTCGTTTGTCTACGTGGAGCACAGGCTGTTGGACGAACCCCAGAGTCTCAAGATATCGGCACGGGGAAGGGAGCTGGAGCTGATCAGACTATTTATCCCGGACGTGGAATATCTTACCGGTGATTTCGAAGGCCAACTGGACATATCAGGATACCTGCTTCATCCTCAGTTCGAAGGGGATATGACGTTAAGAGACGGGGAGCTGAAGTTCGCGGAGCTGGCGGACCCGGTGCGCCAGCTGGAGGCCGACGTGCGGATGAAGAACGAGAATCTGATCATAGATCAGGTCAGCGGCATAATGGAGCGCGGCAGCACGCAATCGCGAGGCATTCTCAGCAGAATATGGAGGGTTTTCTCAAAGAGGAAGAAAGTTAACGGCACAGTGAATGCGTTCGGCACCATCGACCTCACTGACGTCCGCAAAGCCAAATACGACCTTTACTTCAACGGAGAGAACGTGCCCGTGGACTACGAGTATGCCGATCTGACCGCCTTGGCCAACGTCGACGGGCAGATCACCGGCCAGTCTCCGCCTCTGGTGACGGCAAACATCTCGCTGTCCGAGCTCTTCTACCGGGAGCCATTCTCCAGCAGCAGCTCCGGGGGTTTCGCCTATTCGCCGGAGGTGGCGCAAGAGCTGTGGGATTGGAACCTGGACGTTTCAGTCACTAACAACTGCTGGATAATAAACGATGACGTCAACCTGGAATTCAAAGGGGACGTTCTGGTGCTGCGGGATGCCGGCCAGTTGATGATCCTGGGCAACATGGAGACCATTCGCGGAAGCTATTTCCTGTATGGCACAAAGTTCACCATCGAGAAGGGGTCGTTTTACTTTGATAACCTGCACAAGATAGATCCCTCCATCGATTTTCTGGTGAGCACCAGGTTGTGGGGAGGATCGTCGGCATCCTCGGGGGGCAGCAGCCTGTTGAGCGCTGGTTCATCCAATGAGATCGAGCTGGCCATCGGCGGGACCTTGAGCGAGCCGGAGGTCAAACCGGCACCCGGGTCACCATACTCCAGCGAGGACGTGATCGAGCTTCTGGCTTTCCAGCGGGGTTTGGGCTCGGTGGACTCGGCGGGGGTGGGAAGCTTGTTCCAGGAAAGGGTGCTCAAGAGCCTGGGCGGTGCATACAGCAGCAGACTGCTGGAGAACATCGCCGGCCGGTCGCTGGGGGTGGAGACATTCGAAATCGTTCCCACCTGGAGCGATAAATTCAGGCTGACCGACGCCGAGATTACCATCGGCAAATACATCTCGGACAAAGTCTATCTCCGTTACACCCGACGGCTTTCCCAGTCCAGCGGACAGGAGGCGGGAGTGGAGTACCGACTGAACAAGCATCTGCTGCTGGAGGGGCACAAGGACAAGCTGGGGTTGTTCCATTTGGGTTTGAACCTGAATTGGGAGTACTAGAATCGGCCATGGTGCTTCCAGACGAAAGTTCCACAAGGCGTAAATCTAATTCCCCGCAGGACAGCGTGATCGTGCCAGGAAGTCGAACTTCCGGACAGAGAGCCATTCTCACCCGAACCGCGTGTCCCGTCCACTTTGGCTGGCATTGGCTTCTCGCCGTCTTGGCGATCCTGCTGGTATGGCCTCTTGTGACCCCGTCGGCCCAAGGAGCTAGCAGCAGCAGGTTGATCATCGAAAAGGTTTCCGTGGAGGGCAACTCGTATTTCTCCGCCGACAAGATCAAGGACCAGATGATGCTGAAGGAAAACAGATGGTACAACTTCCTCAGGAAAAGAAGATTCAACCCCAAGCGGGCCGAACTGGACAAAGCCGCGATTGATTCTCTATATCACGTTCACGGATTCCTGCAAGCCGAATGTTCCGTGGAGCCGGTGGAGAAGACCGAATCCACCTGCTGGGTTAAAGTGCAGGTGACCGAGGGCATACAGACCAGATTGGGGACAGTGGCGGTTGAGGGGGGATTGGCCGAACTCGGGGAGAAGACCAGAAAGGAGATGCGGTCGCTGAAAACCGGCGATCCCTTAGACTGGACCAAGCTCTACGAGGCGGCGTTCGATATCAAGACCTTATATGCCAACGGCGGTTACCCTTATGCCGAGGTGAAGATCGCCGTCTCTCCGGGAAACGACCCGCATGCTTTGGACGTGACTTTCGGGGTGACCCCGGATAAGAAGGTGTATTTCGGGAGAGTAACCTATCAGGGATTGCAGCTAACCCATGAGAACGTGGCCCGCCGCGAGCTAACCATCAAAGAGGGGGAAATTTACTCCCGGGCCAAGATCATAGACAGCCAGCAGAGGGTTTACTCCACGGGGCTTTTCAACTACATCTCGTTGAAGGCCCAGGACGTGGAGCAGAAACCGGCCAAGCCGGATTTCGTGCTCAGGGTGGTGGAGAAGAAGCCTTACTATACCAGCATCCGGACGGAGTTGGCACAAAACCAGCCGTTGACCACCAATCAGCAGGAGTACCTGACGGTGGACTTCACCGGCGAGTGGGGAAACAGGAACCTCTTCGGCACCTCCAGCAAGATCGGATTGTCGGCCTACTACGGGTTCAAGGTGGTGCCTGAAATAGAACGATTGGCCAATCGATTCACCGCCAGGTACGTGCAGCCGTGGTTTTTGGGCACCAGAACCGTTTTCGACTTCGACCTGTATTACGAGCCGGGAGTCAAGAGCACGCTGCAGGAGTACCGTATTCGAACCTACGGGGGGAACCTGAACCTAAGCCGCGATTTCAGCAAAAGCACCAAACTTTGGTTCACCGGCACATACCAGCAGGTCAAAATCTACAGCATTCCACCGGAGAAGTTGGAGACCTACAAGGAAGAGCAGGGAATAAGCATCCAGCGCAAGGTTCGCCTATGGGGCGAGAACGACACCCGGGCCAACATATTCATCCCCCTGGATGGCTCCTTTACCCAAATGTACACGGACTACGTGGGCGGTCTTTTGGGAGGGGATAACAGTTACTTCAAGACCGGATTGGCGTGGTCCCGGTACATTCACCTGGGCAAGGGAAGCTCGGTAAACGTCCTAGCCACCCACACCGAATTCGGCTACATCACCGGATTGGGCAGGAAAGACGAGGTTCCCACCTTTGACAGGTTCTACATGGGGGGCGCCTCCACCATGAGGGGCTTTAAGGAAAACAGCATGGGGCCAAAAGACGACCAGGGCGATCCTGCCGGCGGGCTGATCATGATTCTGGGGAACATAGAGTACCGGCGGGAGTTGTTTTGGAAGCTGGGTTACACTCTGTTTGTCGACACGGGAAATCTGTGGGGCCGGATCAAGCAGGTGAAACTGGGCAGCTTCAAGCTCAGCGCAGGCATGGGACTGCAGTTTTTTACGCCGGTGGGGCCTCTGCGAATCGACTATGGCAGGCAGCTTCCCATCAAGAAAAGCCCGGCGACCGGCAGGTTTCACCTGAGCATACTATATGCTTTTTAGGCCCGGCCAGTGCAGCGGCCGGTGGGGAAGGACATGAAAAAACTCTCCCGGTGTCCCGTCATAGGGATCACCAGTTCCATGGAGCACGCAGACCGGAAGCGGAAGTTTCCGACCGGTTACGCTTTCGACTACCTGAAGAGAAGTTACTATGAGGCCGTCGAGAGATCAGGTGGGATAGCAGTGACTCTTCCGAACACCAAAAAGCTTGATTTAACCGACGATTTGCTGGATCTGGTGGACGGTCTGCTGATAAGCGGCGGCAATGACGTGGATCCGGCGTTCTATGGTGAAAAGAAGAAGGCCGGTAATTTGAGCGTCACCCGGGAAAGAGATATTTTCGAGATAGAATTGGTCAGAAAAGCAAGAGGCGGGGACATACCGATGCTTGCTATCTGCCGAGGGATGCAACTGGTGAACGTGGCTTTCGGCGGAAGCCTGTATCAGGATTTTCGCACGGAGCCATCCTTCTCGGATCACACGCTCCGAGGCTCGACCATCTATAAGAGAAGACATCGTGTTGTCATCCGAGAGCGCAGCCGGCTTTTTGCAGTGATCGGAAAAAACGGGATCATGGTCAACACCAGTCATCACCAGATGATAAAGCGGGTAGCTCCGGGATTTGTAGTGACAGCCAAGTCGGAGAAGGATAGGGTCATCGAGGGAATCGAACCGGAGACCGATCATCCCATTGTCTGCGTGCAGTGGCATCCGGAGCTCATGAAGGACAAAGGATCGAAGGCCCTGTTCGACTGGCTGGTCAAGGGTGCAGGACGATACAGGCGCGCCGTATCCGAGAGTTAGGGGTGGTGAAGGAGATGAGTGATGATTTGCTCTCGCTCGTCGTGCCGGTGGGATGAATTCTCACCTCTATGAATAGTAGGGTGGTTGAAGATGAACAAGGTGGAACTGCTTTCTGGAATACAGTTGTATGTGATAGCGGACAAGAAGATGTGCCGGGGGAAGGACCTTGTTGGAATAGTCAGGCAGGCCATTTATGGCGGGGCGCAGATGATTCAGTATCGAGACAAGGAATCGGAAGATAGTGTTTTTCTCGAACTTGCCTTGCAACTTCAAGGCGTATGCAGGAACGGGGATGTGCCGTTCATCGTCAATGATAGGGTTGACGTTGCCCGCCAGATAAATGCGGAAGGGGTCCATATGGGGGATGAAGACTTATCGGTGAAGGAAGCCAGGGCAGCCCTCGGCTCGGACAAGATCGTAGGAAGAACCGCCAGAACCGTTCAGCAGGCGACGGCTGCCGAAAGAGAGGGGGCCGACTACGTGGGGTTGGGTCCCGTCTTTCCCACTGATTCCAAGCAGATTGACGGCCCGATCGGCCTGGAGGTCGTTCGTAGCGCCTCCGAAGCTCTGAAAATTCCGATCTTCGCCATCGGGGGGATCAACCTGAGCAACCTGGATCAATTACTGGAAGCTGGTGGCAGAAGAATTGCGGTAATCTCGGCCGTGGTCTTAGCGAATGACGTGAAGTCGTCTGCGAGAAGACTGCGAGAGAGATTGAGGGACGAGAATCCAGCTTAAGCTGCGTTCTGACCTTTGGGCGGGTTTCGGCAGCTTCTGTTTTTTTGAGAATAATCTTGACAAGGTCAGTAAAGATTATTAGATTCGCATCGTACTTAGTATGAAAAGGCAAGGTCATGAACATATCCACGCGAGGAAGATACGGTCTGAGAGCGCTTTTGGAGATTGCGGTACAGTCGGATAAGGGACCGATCACCATCCGGGACATCTCGGAGCGGCAGCAGATGTCGGTCAGTTACCTGGAGCAGATACTTCATCGCCTGAAGAAGGCCGGAATCGTCAAAAGCATCCGCGGCGCCAGGGGTGGATACGTGCTGGCCAGGAAAGTGGATCAGATCACCGTGAACCAGGTGATTGAGGCCCTGGATGGACCGATTTCCTTCTCCTATTGCGATTCCCCCCAACTGAGGGAGAAAAGCTGTATTGGCCCGTCAGCATGCGTATCGCGTGCTCTGTGGAAGAAGCTGGAGCAGCTCATCGAAGGAGTGCTTTCGAGCGTGACCTTGGCAGATCTAAGGAAGGGTGTGTTGGACCACAAGGAGCAGGCGGCTTTTAGCAGCCGGAGGAGAAAATGAGAAAAGTCTACTTGGATCACAGCGCCACCACTCCGGTGCGCCCGAAGGTAGTGGAGGCCATGCTGCCTTATCTGACGGAGAAATTCGGCAACGCTTCCAGCATCCACGGTTTCGGGCGAGAAGCCAAGGTGGCGTTGGAGGAATCACGGGAGAAGGTGGCGCAGGTTTTGGGGGCCACGCCCAGCGAGATATACTTCACCAGCGGAGGAACCGAATCCGACAATCTGGCCATAAAAGGGGTGGCCTATGCCAACCGAAATAAGGGCAGGCACGTCATAACCTCGCAAATCGAACACCACGCCGTGTTGGAAAGCTGCAAGTTTCTGGAGAAGGAGGGGTTCGAGGTTACCTATCTTCCGGTGGATTCGTTCGGTCTGGTCGACCCGGAGGATTTACGCAAAGCCATGCGCGAGGATACGGTGCTGGTGTCGATTATGCATGCCAACAACGAGGTGGGCACGATCCAGCCGATCGAGGAGTTATCGCAGGCGACCAGGGAAAAGGGAATATACTTCCACACGGATGCGGTCCAGAGCTTGGGCAAGATGCCCATCGATGTTCGCAAGCTAAGCTTGGACTTAATCTCCATGTCCGGTCACAAGATATATGGCCCCAAGGGAGTGGGCGCCATCTATATAAGGAAGGGCACAAGGATTACCCCCTGGGCTCATGGAGGTCATCATGAGCGCTCCCGAAGAGCCGGAACGGAGAATGTCCCGGGTATCGTAGGCTTTACCAGAGCACTAGAGCTTTTGAGTGCGGAGATGCAGGATCACAGCAAGCACACCGGAGATCTGGCGGAGGCGCTTTATCAAAAGCTGGTGGATGCCGTTCCGGACGTGGTTATGCATGGGCATTCCAAAAAGAGGATTCCCAATATCTTGAGCCTTTCCTTCAAGGGAGTGGAAGGCGAATCGGTGATTCTGAGTTTGGACTTAAAAGGGGTGGCGGTGGCATCGGGATCGGCGTGCACCTCGGGAACGCTGGAACCTTCACACGTTCTCTCCGCCATGAAAGTTCCTGCGGACGTTGCCCAGGGAGCGATCAGATTCAGCTTCGGACGGGATAATACCACCGATGACGTGGATTACGTGGCGGGTTTGCTTCCGGAGATCATACAGCGACTTAGATCCATTTCGCCCCTTTACGTCAAGGAATGAAACAGCCAATAGCAAGGACAGGATATGACCAAAGGACTGTACAGTGAGAAAGTGATGGATCATTTCCAGAACCCCCGCAATGTGGGCGAAATCGCGGATGCCGACGGCGTCGGCGAGATCGGCAACCCGGTGTGCGGGGACATCATGAAGCTCTATATCAAAGTCAAAGACAATCGAATAGCCGATGCCAAGTTCAAAACGTTCGGATGCGGCGCGGCTATAGCCACGTCCAGCATGGTCACCGAATTGGTGAAAGGCAAAACCCTGGAAGAGGCGGAAAAGATATCCAGAGACACGGTGGCTAAAGCCCTGGACGGATTGCCGCCGGTGAAGATGCATTGCTCCAACCTGGCGGCGGATGCACTGCAAAAGGCCATAGAGGATTACAGGAACAAGGGGAAACCAAAATAACGGAAGAAGGAACGGAGCTACTTCTTGTCGACCGAAAGGCTTCAGCCTTCCGTGAGCAAGAGTGGAAACCTACACCCGTCGCAGGGCACGATTGAGAGATGATCTGCTGCGCAAGTTCCCTTCGATTTCTTGGCCGTCATGAATAGTTTCGAATCCAGGTTACCGCTGGTAGTGGTAGCGATGAGCGGTGGGGTGGACAGCTCGCTGGCGGCTTTTTTGCTCCACCAGCAGGGCTACCCGGTAGTGGGAATGTCCATGAAGCTGTGGGACTTCAGCGATGTGGGAGGTGACACCCATGCGGACGGGCGGTGCTGCTCTCTGGAATCGCTCAATGACGCCCGGGCCGTGTGCCAGCAGATCGGA
>CAZPRG010000043.1:0-15142 GCA_964588675.1 uncultured Ignavibacteria bacterium | reverse complement strand
CCGACCTCCGGCACTTGCAACCCAACACCATCGGTATTTGGTCAGGGGGGCATCGCTTGTCGCGATCACCGTTGCGTAGGAGCACCTGTGCGGTCAGACTTCGCTGTCTAATGTTCCCATACGGAAGGGCTCCATAAGATTGTCTTTTAGTCGCGTGGGTGGGCATCTCCTCCGTAAGATCGTGATTGTGGTCCTTCATGGGAACGGCAAACAGTACCCAAATGGAAGAGTTCCCGAAAAAACCATTGATTTTCGGACCGCATATATTAGCATGGTGGTCAATCGAAAGGGCATCCATGATCGAGCTGGTCAAACTGGTGCTGGTCTTTCTTCTGATACTCCTGTTGGTGAGAAAACGCATACCTTTGGGTTTAGGCATTCTGGCCGGCGGTTTTTTCCTGGGCTTGCTCTTTCGACTCTCACCCATCCGGATTCTGGAGAGCTCTGGATTGGCGGCAGTGGAGTGGCCCACCATTCACCTCCTGATAATCGTGCTTCTAATCCTGGTCTTCGGTGATTTTCTCAAGGCCCTCAAGAGCCTGGAGAGTTTGAGCGCTGGCCTGGAGTGTCTGTTTAGGAGCACCCGACTTCTTTTGATGTTTCTGCCGGCGCTGGTGGGATTTCTGCCCATGCCGGCCGGAGCCATGATGTCTGCCCCTATGGTAGAGCATGTAGGGAGCAGGAAGAATGTCCCCACCGACGTGATGATGACGGTGAACTACTGGTTCAGGCACGTCTTGGAGTTTACCTGGCCGCTGTACCTGGGAGTGGTGCTTTCCGCCTCTCTTCTGCACATCAGCCTGCGTCAGGTGATCCTGGCCCAAATACCTTTGAGTCTGGCTATGATCCTGGGGGGAGTCATCTTTCTCACCCCGCGGATAAAGGTCCACACAAACGGCAACCAAACGGCGAGAGCATGGGGAAACAGCCTTAAGCTGACCTTTGTGGGAATACTGCCGGTTCTGGTGGTGGTGGGATTGAATCTGGCTGCAGGAGTAGACATTGCTTTGGCGCTGCTTTTAGCCCTGATCGTTTTTGGCCTCATCAAACGTGTCCGGGTCGGAAGATGGCTTCAAATGATAAAATGTGCCATGAGCCTGGAGATCGTGATGCTGATTCTGGCGGTAATGATCTTCAAAAAGCTGATCACCGTGTCCGGGGCCATCCAAACCATGCCCGATTCGCTGGCCCAGGCCGGAATATCTCCCGTTTTCGCCGTATCCCTGGTCCCCTTCGCCGTGGGAATCCTGACCGGTATGACCTCGGCCTTCATTGCCATTTCCTATCCGGTTCTTCTTTCCTTTCTGGCCCCGCAGGGAGTGGACTATGGATACATGATGCTGGCGTATGGTGCCGGCTTCATGGGCGTCATGCTCTCCCCGGTGCATCTCTGTCTGGTGGTGACCAAAAACTACTTCAATGTGAGCTTCGCCCAAATCTACAAGGTGCTTTTACCGGCTTCTCTTTTCCTAATGTTCTGCGCAGTGCTTTTGGCTCTTCTGGGTTTCCCTTGGGGACAGCTCGGTTGAAGTGTTCCTTTCCCCCTGCTGAGAAATCGGCAAAATAGCCGGGGAAAACATGAACCGAATGCGAGTCTGGGCTTGACTGCGACTGCTTGGAGCCGTAGATTAGACGTAAGAATCTTCCGGCGGGGAAGAGAACGCAGACCCGCCGGGGGAACAGCATCAACCCAGCCAATCGTCTATTGCAGCTTTGGCTCGGCGTGCTGGCAGAAGATCTACCGCTTAGAAAGGAGCAACGATCCATGTCATCTAGATTCAGTCGTCTGGCGTGCATTTTCTGTGTCGCAGCTGTGCTGCTACTTCTGACTCTTTCGTGCTCAAAGAAATCGACGGGAGTCGACGACGATGAAGAGATCGGCGACGGCATCGCCCCCTCAACCGTTTCGGATCTCACCGTCAAAAGTGTCACCCCCAGCTCGGTTACCCTCGGCTGGACGGCTCCCGGCGACGACACCAGCTCCGGGTCTGCGGCGCTTTACGACATCAGGTATTCCAAAACCAACAACCTCTGGTCGGAGTGGGATTCGGCCACGCAAGTGACCGGGGAGCCGTCTCCCAAGCCCGCCGGATCGGCGGAGAGCATGACCGTAAGCGGGCTGATGGCGGACAGCACTTACTATTTCGCTCTTCAGGCCGCAGACGAGGCTACCAACTGGTCGTTCATCTCCAATGTGGTAAGCGCCAGCTGCATTCTGAACACGGTGGTGAGCTTTCCCGACACGAATCTCGAGAAGGTCATCAGGGATCAGCTCAACCAACCTTCCGGTGATATCCATAGATCGGACCTGCTGACCATAGTGGACCTGTGGGCGGAAGCCAAAGGAATAGCCGATCTCTCCGGACTGGGGCAGTGCACCAACCTGACCGCGCTGACTTTGATAGATAACGACATAAGTGAAATCGACGAATTGTCGAGCTTGAACAAGTTGAGAATTCTGAACTTGGGAATCAACCAGGTGGCGGATCTCGGTCCGTTGTCTGATCTGACCAGCCTGGAGCAGCTGCATCTGAGCCAGAACCAAATCCAGGACCTCAGTCCCCTGGCGGGTCTGAGCAACTTGGAGCTGCTGAACCTGCGCTACAACCAGATAGCGGACTTAGGCCCGCTTTCCGCTCTGATGAACCTAGCTTCCCTGGATTTGACGGGAAACGACATTGCCGACATCGCCCCCTTGGTCTCCAATACCGGTTTGGGAAGCGGAGACGAAGTGTGGCTGACATATAACCAGCTCTCCTTTCAATCCGTGAACGTACACATCCCGGCTCTGTTGGCTAGGGGTGTCACCGTTCACTGGGACGTAGACGTCACGCCGCCTGCTGCGGTGACCGACCTGTGGGTTCAGAGCGTATCGGCATCCTCGGTCACGCTGGTCTGGACTGCACCCGGTGACGACGGAAACTCCGGAAAGGCACACCAGTACGAAATCAGATACGCCTCGGACTCGTCCGTGGTGGCGGGCTGGAGCGGGGCGACCCTGGCGGACACAGTCACAGCCGATTCGGCAGGGGCAACTGAGATCTTCGAGGTAACGGGCCTTGATATCGACTCCACTTACTATTTTGCACTGAAGACCGAAGACGAGTCGGCCAACTGGTCCGGGCGGTCCAATGTGGTCAAAGCCACCCCATTTGCCGACGTGGTGTTCACCTTCCCGGACACCGGCCTTCAGTCTGCAATCGAAGCCGAGCTCGGCAAGCCCGGCGAGGAGATTTACAAAAGTGAACTTCTCGGCATTTTGGAGCTCAGATCCGACAGCATGGGGATTGTCGACTTGACCGGACTTGAACAGTGCGTCAACATTCAAACTCTGAGTCTGGCGAACAATCAGATTGCGGACATCGGGGCGCTTGCCTCCTTGACCAAATTGGAGGATTTGAATCTGTCTCAAAACCAAATCAGTGAAATCGACGCGCTGGCAGGCTTGACCAAGCTTTGGCGCCTGTACCTGAAGGAGAATCAGATCAGCAACATCGGGGCTCTTTCGGGATTGACCAACCTGCAGTTCCTCTTCTGCTCCGACAATCCCTTCGGCAATGTCGGTCCGCTTGCCGGCCTGACAAAGATGATATACCTCGAGTTGATGAGCAACCAAATCAGCGACATCGGTCCGCTGGCAGGATTAACCAACCTGCAATACCTATTCATATTGGGCAAGGACGTCAGCGATGTCGCCCCGCTGGCGGGTTTGACGAAGCTGAGAGCACTCTATGTGGAGGTGAACCAACTCAGCGACGTTAGCTCGCTCTCGGGTTTGACTGACTTGGAGCAACTCTATTTGCGCTACAACAACATTTCCGACATCAGTCCTTTGCTGCTCAATTCGGGTTTGGGAAGCGGAGACAAGATCGGCCTCAATCACAATCCCCTGTCCGACGATTCGAAGACCATTTACATTCCCACCCTGCAGGGCCGGGGCGTAACCGTCTATTACGATCCTTAGTCTCAATGGAGCAGGCGATAGCCTGGGCGTTCTTCTTCAATTTCGTCTCAGTGAGTGAGGTGAACCGGCGCTGCAGGGGGCATCATGCAAGATTCTTGGGCGTCAGAATCTCGCGGGTACATCTCTCTCCGATACTGGCGAGGCGCGCATCCCGATCTTCATTTTCCTCGTGCTGCGCGTTGCGGTTGTATTCCTTCCGAGTTTTCCCCTTGACTCAGATTGGCTGAAAGGCCGACGTGCATGATATGGCCGGAATCGGCGAATGGTCGTTCGATCCCCCCTCAGCGCTCTCCGGGCGGCCCATGGACGTCACCTGAATGAAGGAGTTGTAGTTACTTGCCGATAAATCGAAAGAGACGGCCACATTCTAACCTTCACGAAGAGGGGCGTCATGTCCATGTTCATGGAAGTAATCGAGTGGATGAATCCCAAGGAAAACGAGATGATCCACAGGATTCCGGAGAAGGGCTCGGCCGACATAAAACTGGGAGCCCAGTGTATTGTCAGGGACAGCCAGTCCGCGGTCTTTTTCCGCGACGGCAAAGCCTGCGACGTACTGGGAACGGGCAGGCACACCCTGACCACACTCAACCTGCCTGTGCTGACGAAGATTCTGTCGCTCCCCTGGGGTTTCAAGTCTCCCTTCAGGGTGGAAGTGTATTTCGTCAACCTAAAGACCTTCACCAATCTAAGGTGGGGAACCAAAGACCCGGTGGCCTTTCGGGACAGCGAGCTGGGTTTGGTCCGGCTCCGTGCTTTCGGAGCTTACACGGCCAAGATCGTGGAGCCTCTGCTTTTTCTCAACACCCTGGTGGGAAGGGAAGAGGCTTACAGCACCGACCAGATCGAAGACTACCTCCGGCAGGTCATTTTGTCCCGGGTCAACGACCTTTTCGGCGAGAAGCTGGAAAGCATTCTGGAACTTCCCCAAAGGTACCTGAAGCTGGCCCAGGAGGCCAAGGAGAGAATCAAGAACGAATTCGCCAAATACGGGATGGAGCTCATCGATTTCTACATTTCGTCCATCACGCCGCCGGATGAAGTCCAGAAGATGATAGACCAGAGGTCCGGGATGAAGGCCGTGGGCGATCTGGACAAATTCCTGAAATTCGGGATGGCCAAGGCCCTGGCCGAGTCCGGCTCCGGAGGTTACGCCCAGGCGGGCGTGGGGATGGGCACGGGCGTGGGAGTGGGCGTGCTGGTGCCCAGCCTGATATCCAAAGCCCTGGGTCCCGACCAGAAGGATCTCAAGTATGACCCGCTGCCCACCATAACCTGTCCCAAGTGCGGGGCGGATACCCCGGAGCACTCCCGATTCTGCTACAAGTGCGGGCACCAGTTGGTGGTGATCAACCGATGCCCCAAGTGCGGAAAGGATCTGCCGGCCGAGGCCAACTTCTGCATGGTCTGTGGTTTCAATCTGGCCCAGAAGATCAAATGCGGGAAGTGCGGGCAGACTCTGCCTCCGGGAACCAGGTTCTGCTTCAACTGTGGCGAGAAAGTGGAATAAACCGTGCAAAGGCTGAAGGCAACTGCTTCCTGCCCTTCCTGTGGCGCCCCTTTCGAATTGCTGGAGGGCGCCAATGTCGCCAGGTGTCCCTTCTGCAACCTTCCGCTCCTTTTCCGATCGAAGAAGAATATTCTGAGATATTGCCTGGAATCGAAGGTGAAGCGCAGCTCCATCTCCTTCTTGGTGGACCGCTATCGACAAACAAATGGCGAAACGCTGCCCCGCAGAGTCGAGAACTCACAGCTTCTCTTTGTCCCCTTCTGGCGATTCACGGCTCAGGCCTTCTACACGCTGATCCACCGGCCGCAACTTTTAGAGTTGGGGGGCGCGCCGGATCAGAAAGAGGAGCCCGAGGAGATCCTTACCAAGGAATGGGATGTGAACTTCGCCGCTCACACTTCCAACGATCTGGGAATCGCGACGCTGGGAATGAGACCCGAGTGGCTGGACCTGAAGATTTTCACCGACTCAAGCCGGCTGACCCAAGAAGGGGAGATGTTGAGCCTGGAGGTCGACTCCAAGGCCGCAAAAAAGAGGGGGTTCCAATCTCTCGATTCCTATCTGGCCGAGAAGAAAAGGGCTGAGGACGAACTGGTGCTTAAGCTCATCGAAGAGCGACTCTCCCTGATCTACTTCCCCTTGTGGAGGGTGGACTTCATCGCTGCCGAGGGCAGATTCTTCCATGTGATCGACGGGATAACCGGAAGAGTCCTCAAACAGGGCTCGGGTGCTTTCGAACAAAAGAAGAGCAAATCCGGCGACGTCGAGACCTTCTATCCTCTCCAGGTCGTGCCGCACCGTTGCCCCAACTGCGGTTGGGACTTGCCGGTCAGACCGTTCCACCTGCTTTTTCCTTGCCCCAACTGCGCGAAGATGTGGAAGATCGAACAGGAAAGCTATGTCGAGGTGGAAGGTCGAGTGGCCAAGGCAAGAGAGGAGCCAGACTCGGACGGGATAGAACCGTTCGGATATTGTCCATTCTGGATCCTCGAAGCAGGGCTGCAGCGGCAGAAGACATCGTCGATTGAGGAGGTCTTCAAGCTCTTGCCCTCGGAGATCGGCCTGTTCAACGCGAGAAGTAAGTCCCGGCCTTTTCTCTTCTGCATTCCGGCTTTCGAGCTGGCCAACCTGAAGAAGGTGGGAGATATCGCCTTGGCATACGCCCGGACGCAGCCCGAACTGGTAACCCAGGCGGTAAGAGAAGAGAACCTGGAAGGCGTCTTCATCTCTCAGGACGATGCAAAGAAGATCGCCGAGCTTTTGTGGCTCAAGATCATATCCCATAAAGCCAACCTCGATCTTGGCAAATGGAAGAAACTGAGACTCACAAGCAAGGGAATTGTCTGGTGTCCCTGTCGCAGAGGCGGGAGCTTTCTGAGGGACGAGGTGGTGGGCTACAGCTTCCAGAAGGTGAAATGACGAGCACACAAATGCCCGATGTTCAAAAAATGCGCATAAATGGGGTTATCCTGAGCATACCTCAGTCTTCAGACGACAGCGAATACTGCACGCGCCCTATATGAACAGGTTTTTCCTCTTGACTCATCGCAGGTGCTCAGCTACATTATAATACCAATCGAGTTGCGTACAACAAGGCTTCGTCGAAGCTCGTTCTGCCGTCGTGGAACTTGGCAGAGGAAGTTGCGTGCGCTCGAAGAGCAGAAGGATGATCTGAAGAGGGAGCCTGGGTACAATCCAACAGTCAGGAAACGACCTTTATCTACCGCCTCTTGGTCGTCGTGATCCGGGCTCCCTTGCTGTTTCTCCGCACGAATCCGAGCGGGCCACAAGATTTTTTGCCGTCGTCGGTTGAAGTGGACTCGTCCCGCTAAACGCAAATGAATGATACACCAGGCCTGGGCAGGGGGATTTACGCGAGGTGGTGCTGCGAATTACGGATACCCGCGATCGGTCGGAGTTTCCTGCGAATCTGTAACTCATTAAGACAGACCGGATTGCGTTTAGGGGGTTTGCTGTACCTAGGTGGGAATCGTCAAATCCTGCGTTTGTCGCAAACGGCGCCTGGACCAATGGAAGACACATCTGATTTGCAGTCAACGCATTGGGCGTCGGCCTCGCCGTTTTGGGGCTTTGGAACGATGTTTGCAGCACTTTCTGCTCAGGATAACACCGTAGATCCGAGAGAAAAGACCAGTGAGAGAAAGGAAGTCGGTCTTAGGTATTAGTCTGCTTCTATCCGTCGGCTTGTGCTTGGCGCTGCAGCCAGTCGGCTGGGCACAGCCGCTGTCGGGTTCGGCTAATTCGGCAGCAGGTCGGTTTGCGGACAATCGCCTGATTGTGAAGTTGAAGCCCGAGGCGAACGGCAGGGTCACCTTGGGCAAAGTCCGGGGACAGGTAACCACCGGCCTGACGGCCTTGGATAGTCTCAATCTCAGGTTCAGAATAGCCGATCAAAGGAAGCTCTTCAGGGGGCCTCTTGAGGTAACAGGCGCGCCGCAGAATCTATCCGGTGTGTATATCCTGGACGTGCCTGCCGGAACGGATTTGGAGCAGATGAAAGCCGAGTATCAGCGCCGCCCGGAGGTGGATTACGCGGAGCCGGATTACAGGCTGACGCTGTACGACGAACCAAACGACCCCCTGTTTGTGCACCAGTGGTTCTTGAACAATCTGGGGGCAGCGCAAAACGGCGGTCAGGGGTATTTCGGAAACGACAGAAGTCACGGACATCAACTGGTGATGAAATTCGGCACTCAGGATGCAGACATAGATGCCCTGGAGGCATTCCAGCGCAATGACCCGGCCACCGTGCCTCTGGTGGGCATCGTCGACACGGGCGTGGACAGGTATCACGAGGATCTGACGGGTGAGATTTGGATCAACTCCGGTGAAATTCCGGACAACGGCGTTGACGACGATCACAACGGGTACGTGGACGATGTCTGGGGATGGGACTTTTCCGGGGATTCGACCGAGATATATGAGGATAACGATCCCGCCGACACGCACGGCCATGGAACGCACTGCGCGGGTATCGTGGCGGCAGTCAGAGACAATGCGACGGGAATATCCGGCATCGTCACCCCCTGTCGGATAATGGCCATAAAGATGTTCCCCAACGCTTATAGCTCGGTGGGCGCGCAGGGAATAGTGTACGCCGCCGACATGGGATGCGACGTGATCAACATGAGCTGGGGAAGCGCCTATCCGTCCAAGGTTCTCCAGGACGCGCTGGACTATGCCGCCTCCCGAAGCGTGTTGCCAGTGGCGGCGGCAGGTAACGACAGCAGCCAGACGCTCAACTACCCGGCGGCCTATGATGGAGTCCTGACGGTGGGGGCCTCCAACAGCAAGGATCAAGTCACGCCCTTTTCCAGCTACGGCGACCACGTGGAGGTTGTGGCCCCGGGAGAGGACATCCTGTCTTTGCGAGCCACAGGCACGGACATGTATGCCGAAGACGGATTCCCCGGAGTTCACGTCGTTAACCAGAAGTACTACCTGGCAGACGGAACCAGCATGGCTGCTCCGTGTGTGACGGGAGTGGCTGCGTATCTTCTGGCCGTATCGCCGGGAATGACTGCAGCCAGGACGGCGGAGATCATAGAACAGTCGGCGGACGACTTGTTATATCCGTACGGCAGCGATAGCCTGTACTCCCCGGGGAAAGACGTTTACAGCGGTTACGGGAGAGTGAATCTGGCCTCCGCTTTGCAGCTGGTCTCCGGCAGGATGGCGAAGATAGACTATCCCACTGAGAACGACCAGATCTCCGGGGAGGTGGCCGTGATAGGGACGGCTGGCGGGCCCGACTTCTCGGGCTATCTGCTGGAATACGGAGAAGGCCCCCGGCCCCAGAGTTGGGTTACCATCGCCAACTCGAACGTTCCGCTCAAGGATGACACCCTGGGCTTATGGAACAGCTCCGGCCTCTCAGGTCTTTTCACGTTGAGATTGACCGTGGGAGACCAGAACCAGGCCAGTGTTCGGGTGATCGCCAATGACCATAGTTACGTCAAGATAACGTCTCCGGCGGCAGGTGACACCATAGCCGGATTCGCCGAGATTCGGGGCTACACCATAGCGCCGGATTTTTCCGGTTACAGGCTGGAGTATGGATACGGGCAGTCGCCCCAATCCTGGATTGAGATAACCCGCTCATCCCGAATGGTGGCGGACGGGGTCTTGGGCCGATGGCTGGTGAGTTTTCTGGATGTGACGGATTACGCCGTGCGTCTATCGGTGGAGACCGCTGGTGGTCAGGTATACGCCGATACGGTGGCAATCGCGGTGAAGAGCATCGCCTCCGGCGGCTGGACACAGGAGCTCTCATCCAACGGCTCCTTATCGCCGGCCGCCGGAGACGTAAACGGTGACGGATACGACGAGGTCGTAATCGGAGTGGGAGGTCCGCCCTCAGCCGGAAGGGCGGGAGGAGTGGAAGTCTTCGGTCCGGATGGTCGGCGTATGCCAGGGTGGCCCAAGGACCTCGACAGAGACATGATGTCCTCGCCCGCTTTGGGGGATTTAGACGGCGACGGGATCGAGGACATAGTCATCTGCTCCGATTTCGGCGTGCACGCCTACCGTTCTTCTTCAGCCGACTGGTCTGCCCGCGCCGCCACGACGGGAAACGAATTCTGGGGCCTGGCCACGCCGGTGGTAGCCGATCTGGAGGGGGATGGACTTCCGGAAGTGCTCACCATCAGCAGCGATGGTCAGGTTTATGGCTGGAGGAACGACGGAGTTCCGATCGTTGCAGGCTCCCATGGCGAGTTTACTTCGACCGTCGGCAGCGCCGGGGACATGGACTTTCCTTGTCTGACAGTAGCCGATTTGGACCGGGACGGTCAAAACGAGATCATCGCCGGGGCGGCTCATGCCGTTTCGGGAGAATACGGCGACTACCAAGGCGTGGGAGGCATCTACATCTGGGATAACAGCGGAAACCGGTTGTTGGGCCCGGGAGATTATTCCTTTCAGTTCGTTTACATCTTCGGAATAGCGGTGGCCGACGTCGACGAAAGCCCAGACCTGGAAGTTTTGGTGTGGGGTGCTAACGGGAACCACCATGCCCTCTGCGCTTTCAAGAAGGATGGCACGCAGGCCGCCGGTTACCCCATCCTGATGCCGGATCTGATCACCGGCTGGTGGTTCGGGAACCACCCGGCAGTGGGAGACTTGGACGGGGACGGAACTATGGAGATAGTGGCCAGTCTGTGGACGCTGGGAGAAGCTCGCGTTTATGCCTGGCATGCGGACGGGACTCCCCTGGTTCCCAGTGGGATTTTAGTTTCCCGGAAGGCTCCTGACTCGGAGGGGATCAGAGCGGCGGCATCCGCTCTGGGCGGCAGCATAGGGGAGATCGTATTCCGTTGTCGCGGCCTGGATAAGGAGGAGCTAAGCGCCCGGGGATTACGTACGGATGGGAACCCGTTCGCAACAGGAGGAGAAACGTTCGGGAGTCCTGTGTTGGCGGATGTGAATGGAGACGGAAGCGCCGACGTAGTGGTCCGAACCGGGCAGTTCCTGGGCACGGGCTATGAAGGAGTCTATGCCTGGGATCACCAGGGCACTCTCTTGCCCGGTTTTCCTCTATATGCCACAGCCGAGCCCAACCTGTACACTTACAGCCCCTATACGCCGCTGGTGGATGATTTGGACAAGGACGGAAAAATCGACCTGGTTTTGGCCACCGATTATAACGTTTATGCTAAGCCCAAGCTGATCTCTTGGGAGCTGGACGTGGACTACCGTCCGGACTCGGAACCCTGGCCCAAGTACATGCATGATAGCTGGAACAGCGGGCGATGGGGCTTTGATCCCCCGGCTACGCAGACCCACAACCAGCCTCCGGCCGACTTTCACATCGTAGGCTGGAGCGATTCTAGCGTCACGCTGGGTTGGGCGCCCAGGGCGCCTTCGGTAGCGGTAGGATACAACATCTATCGGTCCATCCTTTCGGGACAGGCCGGAGAGAGGGTAAACGCCCATCTCATTCCCCAGCCGGACAGCCAGTGGCTGGATTCAGGCCTGATACCGAAGCAGAGATACTATTACAGCATCGCCAGTGTCGACAACCAGCTGGTGGAGAGCAGCCGGTCGGCAGAGATAAGCATCACACCGGGCGGGCCCACAGTACCGGCCCAACCGTCGACGGCAACGGAAGGGGTCCGGGTGACCCTGACCTGGCCTGCCAGCCCGGCTGGGCAGGCGGTGGATCATTACCTGATTTACCACAAGCCCCCCAGCTTCGGCGAGTACTACCTTATGGCCTCCGCCGGATCGGAGACCACCTTCGTGGACTCTTCGATGAAGGAGACTGGAACTCATGGCTACCGGGTTAGCGCCGTGGACTCCAGTGACTTGGAGAGTCCCAGCTCCGAAGCGGGACTGGCCGAAATCGTGGCATTCGGCTCGCCGCCCCATGGCCTGGGTGTGTCGGAGTGGCTGGGGACCACAGTGACTCTGAGTTGGAAGGTGACCGACGGGGGCAGGGGTTGTTGGGTCTTTCGCTCCACCATCCCCGGCGTTTACGCCGACCTTCCCCTGAATGCCCTGCCTCTGAATGATCCCGTAGGGCAGGACATCATCTATCAGGACTCGGGTCTGACAGAAGGCGTCACCTATTATTACGTGGTCACCCAGGGTCCGGGAGGCAAAGGTACCTCCCCGTCGAACAGAGTGGATTTTCTGGCCGGTCGACCGCAGTCGGTGGCCAACGTGAGCGGCGAAATCAGGGACTGTCATGTGGTGGTTCATTGGAATCCCAACGGCGAAGGGGATGTCGTCGGCTACAATATCTATGATGGCACGGGGCATAGCGGAACCATACCGCTGATGGCCTCAGTAGAGCACGACACCATGTGGGTAGATCCGGCCGTGGACGATTCGCTGGAGCATTACTTTTGGGTTACGGCTGTGGATTCACTGAGCCTGGAGAGTCCACCGCCTCCCCACCTGCCGACGGCGCCGGCCCGAGTGACCGGCCCATTGTACCCGCCGGAACCGCCCTCCGAGTTTAAGATCATTGCCCACACCGACACCAGTCTGACTTTCAAGTCTTTCAGCGCAAACGCCCTTAGCTACAACATATATCGCAGCACAAGCTCGGGCGTTTATCGGGATCCCCCCATTAATCCCATTCCGCTCCCCAACGTCTTTCCTCAGCAGTACACTCTCATTTGTGCAGACCTGATCGAAGGGCAGAATTACTTCTTCAACGCCACCTGCATCCGAGAGAATGAATGCGGGATGTCGGAGAGCAGAATGGCCCCGGCAAACGAGAGAGAATTCATACCGGGGCAGCCGGAACGGGTGAACGGCCTGGTCGCGAAGTTGGGCGACAGATGCCATGCTGTCCTGAGTTGGACGCCCAATGTACAAGGTGACTTGGCCAAATACAACGTTTACCGGTGTGAGTACCTCTCCGGTGGCTGGAGCGACTTTGAAATAATAGACTCGGTGCATGCCCCAGACACGGTCTATGTGGATAGCAACTTCTCTGTCCTGACCCCTTACTCATACGCCATCACGGCCGTGGATACTCTGGGCCTGGAGAGTTCTTTATCGCCTAAGGTCATAATGTACATAGGGTCGCCGGAAATGCCCAATCTGTTGGAGGTGACGGAGATCACCGACAGCAGCGTGACGTTGGCTTGGCGGCGTTCGGGCGGGGAGGAGGGAGTGATGGGCGCCGACCTTTACCGGAGTCCGGTCTCGGGCAATTACCAGGGGCGAAATCCTATCAACCATAGCCTCATTAAATACGACAACGAAGGCCGGGCCGGTTACGTCGACCTCGACGTGCAGCAGGGACTTACCTACTACTATACCGTGACCAACGTCAACGTCTGTGGCATGGAGTCCGAGCGCTACCTTTGCTCCGAACCGGACTGCCATCCGCTTGAGGACACGGCTCTGGTGGGAGTGCCGCATACACCCGATTTGGGCGTGAGCATAGGGTCGGGCAGCATCACCCTGCACATGCGCTCATCGGATACAGACATAAGAGGGTACAAGATTTATCGTCGGGAATCCGATCAGCAGTCTCGTATACTGGAACCGCTTTGGCGGGATACGGTATACGTCGATTCGCGGGTGGTCGCCGGCCGAGACTATGTTTATAGTGTGGCAGCCGTGGATATCCTGGGGCTGGAAAGCTATCCTTCCAGCGAGAAGGAAGCCTGTCTGATGAACCTGCAACCCGGGATACTGCTGGTGGATTTGACGCGCGGAACCGAGTCCACCGACGGGGTTAACGGCGACAGCGTGAATGCGTTTTACCGGCGGGCCCTGGAGGCATACGACTATGATGTGATCGACCGCAGCGAGGAATCGCCGCTGCGTCTTTTCGACTTGAGTCGTCATCGGGTGGCGGTCGTTCATTGCGAGGACGAAGCGGCGGGCTTTTTGAACTGGTATCCCGTTCTCCAGCAGTATCTGGCTGCTGGCGGCGCCCTGTTGATCGAGGGAAGGAGAATCCTGTCATCCTGCGAATCCGTCTGCTCCGAGGAATCTGAGGTCTTTCAACCCGGGGATTTCAGGCAAGACCGTCTCCACATCGATTCAGCCTGGTTGCCGGCATACTGGAGAGGAAACACTGCCGAACCGGAATTTGTGGGAGCTGCAGGTACCGATCAAGCCCCCGACTATCCCCAAACGGTGAAGTTGGACACGCTGAAGGTGAATCATGCCTTTGATCCTGTCTACGCCGATCCGGGAGGTAAACTCCCCGGCGTGGGTTACTTCGTGCCCCTGGATCCTTCGGAGACGATCTACACCTTCAATTCAGTCCACGATACGTCGGCTTCCAACGGGAAAGCGGTTGCGCTGAGGCATTTCACCAGAGACTTCGGGGTGATTTACTTCGGTTTCCCTTTTTATTTCGTCGAGGAGGAAACCGCCACCCGGATTCTGCGCGCGGCTTTGGACGAACTGGTGGGGTTCGCCAATCGACCGGGGAGATCGGGGTTTACCGCAGACGGTTTGACCAGCGCGTCGGTATATCCCAATCCGTTCAAACCGCATTTGGGTCATACCCATGTGACGTTTGACGGTCTCACCGCGCAGGCTCAGATAGAGGTGTTCACTTTAGTCGGTGAGAAAGTCTGCACCATTCGGGAGACAGACGGAGACGGGCAGGTGTCTTGGGACGTCACCAATGCTCAGGGTAGGAAGTTGGCCAGCGGGGTATACATATACAGAGTCAGCAATGACCAGGGGCAAGAGAAGATCTCGAAGCTGGCGGTAATCCGCTGAAACGATCGGGGAAAATGAAGAAAACGGGTCTCATTGAAGTTTTCGTGTTCCTGTTGCTGGTTGGCTATCAGGCTCCTGGATGTCGGGCTTCCAGCGGCGATGTGGGCACCTCCGCTGCTCAGGTTCTCAAGCTGGGCCTGGGCGCCCGGGCCCTGGCCCTGGGAGGGGCCTTTTCCGGGCTGGCGGACGACGTGACGGCCATCCATTGGAATCCGGCCGGACTGGCGGGCGTCCAGGGTTGGGAACTGACCTTTATGCATCAATCCCTGCTTCAGGACGTCTCCTATGAGTCCGCAGCCTTCGCACAACGCTTACCGGGAGTTGGGGTCCTGGCAGGAGACTTAAACTACCTGCACATGGACCAGCTGGAGGGAAGGGACCAATTGGGGGAACCCACGTCGGAGTTCGGCTCCAATGACCTGTGCCTCGCTGTGGGACTGGGCTTT